>JACMLT010000016.1 GCA_014379455.1 Nitrospiraceae bacterium | reverse complement strand
GCGGACTCCCGAACGTTGGGCAGGCCCGTGTGCGCGCCGATCGGGCCGAGGATGGGCGGCGTGGAGCGGCAGCCGGCTGCGAAGAGCAGCACCAGCGCCCACGCCGTGAGGTGCGATCTGCTCAGCATCCCGTTCCTCGAACCATGCCAGACCGTGAACTCGCGACCCTATTCGATGGTTTCGTCATTGGGCTGAGGCGACGCATCGCTGCTCTCGCGAGCCGCACCTGCTACGAAATAGGAAGTGCTCATCGCACCGATGGACCTTCCAGCGCGAGGACGGACAGCGCCGCTTGGACTTCAAGCAGGGGCCGGCCTTCACCGTCATCGCAGTGGCGCTGGTGAAGCGGGGACTAACTAATCATCAAACGCATCCGCCAAACTGCACAGCTTGCCTGCCATTTCCTCGAAAGGCATTACATAATCCACGGCGCCTGAAGCCTGAGCACTCAGAGGCATGGAGTCGACTTCGGCCGACATGTCCTGGGCAAAGGTTGTTCCTGCTTTCGCCTTGATGCGCTTGCAGCCCTCCGTTCCATCGCCATTGTATCCGGAAAGGACGATGCCTATCGCACGCACGCCCATCGCTTCTGCCAACGAAGCAAAGAAGACATCGATCTGCTTGTGCCCCGTCGAGCGAGGAGAGGTGACCTTGAATGCGTAATCATCAATGAACAGATCTGCATTCGGAGGGGTTATGTAGACATGATTGGAAAGAATGGGCATCGCCATGGCCGCCACCTGGACGGTCATTTTCGTACTGCGCGAAAGTATCAGCGCCAAATTGCTGTTGGCGGTGGGATTCATGTGGGAAACGACGACGAAAGCCATCCCTGTATCGAATGGCAGCGCATTGAGAAGCGCCTTATAAGCGTTCAGTGCACCGGCGGAGCCGCCAATGCCGACAATTAATTTAGGGCGCGATGCACCCGTATCGTCGGCAGACGCTCCCTCCTTCTTCATGACACAGCCCTATTTCGGCGCCGCCCTTTTCTGACTCTCGGCAACATTTTTACCTACCTTTTTTTGGGCATTGGCGGCCACCGTCGATTTTTCATCACTCATTGACATCAATTCAATGCCATCATCACTCAGGACCAGCTTGTGAACATCGCTGTCGTGGCCAGTTCCACGAGACTTGACGATAAAGATTCCGCGGATGCGTTTCTTGCTGACGTCTTCTTCTAACTCTCTCACGACGAGCCAGGTGTCGATCAAGGAGGACACTCCGATTTCTCCGCTCGTGTCGTTTTGCGCTGCCGAAGACACGAGGCTCGTAAAGAAGCTGGTGATGCCATTCGATTTCAAAAGATCAATCATGCGGGTAATCATCGACCGAATCTCACGTTGTTCCCCTTCACCAATGAGGCTTGTCAATGGGTCGATAACCACTGCTTTGGGCTTGAACTCTTCAATGAGTTTGTACAAATCGAGCAGATGCATCTCCAAGCCAAAAAAGGAGGGCCGGGTCGACACGACCTTCAGCAGTCCCTTTTTTATTGCTGGCTCAAAATGATAACCTATGGAACTCATATTCTGGCTGAGCTGCCCCGCCGACTCTTCGTAAGAGAGGAACAGACAGCGCTCCCCACGCGCACAGCTTGCGAGCGCAAATGCAGCAGCGAGACTTGTTTTACCAGTGCCTGCAGTCCCTGAAGCAAGCACCGTGCTACCTCTGGTGTACCCCGGATTGGCACCTTTGAATAGTTTGTCCAAGGACGGGACTCCAGTGGACACCTTTTGGGGCGTGCCGGGTTGTCCGAGCCCCGCAGACGTGATGGGAATCACTGAAAGCCCATTGCTGTCGATGACGAACGGGTATTCATTGGTACCATGCTTCGAGCCACGGTATTTGACGATCCGAACTCTACGAATGGCAATTTGTTGATTGACTCTATTGTCCAGCAACACGATACAATCTGAAATATATTGCTCTAGACCATGACGGGTATATGCATCCTGCACTGGCTCACCAGTGACGATTGCAGTCACCTGCTTTCCCTTGAGCCACCTGAAGAGCCTTTTGATCTCGAGGCGAAGAATGCCGAGATTCGTGATGCCGGCGAAAATGGATTCGAGAGAGTCGAGTACGACTCGTTTGGCTCCGATTGAGTCGATGGCATGTTCCAGACGAACGAACAGCCCCTCAAGATTGAAGTCGGTCTCCTGAAGGTCTTTTCGCTCGAAGAAGACGTGTTCGAGCGATATCAATTTCCGTGCAGTAAGACTTTGTAAATCAAGATTGAGAGATGCCACGTCAGTAAACAGCTCATCTTCTGTCTCTTCAAAAGACATGAAGACGCCAGGCTCTTTGAATTTGAGCGCGCCATTTATCAAAAAATCGAGGCCAAGGAGAGTTTTGCCGGAGCCGGCACTTCCACTTACCAGCGTCGTTCTATTTTTCGGAAGACCGCCTTCCGTAATCTCATCGAAGCCCTCGATGCCCGTCGGGCATTTTTTGAGTTGCTTTCGAGGTGGAGGTTTCTTGACCGTTGTTTTCATCATAAGACCGTTTTCTTTCCCGAGCCGTGATGAAGGCATGAGTTTATTCGATGAGGCTGACTGCTCGTGGATGGATGAGGCGACGTCAGTGAATGAAAGATGGCGGTGAGGGACAATACACCTGCAGCTGGTGACGATTACTTACGCCGCCTCGAAGTACACCGCGACCTCGCCGCCCAGGCCGCGGAACGGCGCCGGGAAGATGAAAGGAACACCGTCGCCACGAGGCTGAAGAGGAAGGAAGCGCCCCGCCGAGGCCAACCAGGGTGAACATGTTGAGGCTCCTGTGGCGCACCGGCTCGACCGCCAGCACGAAGAAGGGCCAGGCGGCCCAGGTCCACACGGGCGTGGCGAGCACCAGCTCGACCCAGATAGGGGCCCGCATCGCGAGCACCCGGCCGATGGGGTTGCACGGAAGCATCTCTCCCATGGCCAGCAGGAACAGCGGCACAGTCGCGCAGAGCCAGAACCAGAAGGGCGGGCTCATCCGGCGCAGGGCGTCGTCTTGGGAGGTGTCGGAAGCGGAACGGGAAATGGGCTCCAGCGTCGTCCCGCAGATGGGGCACGCGCCCTCGCGCATGACCTGCGGGGGGATCGGGCATTTGCGCTTGTCCTTCGAGGGTGTCGGGCTGTCCGCGGCCTTCGTCGAGATCGACGCGAGCGGTGACCGCGCCAGCGGTGCTGCGTGCAGCTGCATGGGTGCTCCGACGGGCCCTGGCGACAGGTGGTGCGAGGTGGGGCTTCAAGTTGCGCGCCAGCCTCGTGCGACGGGGAGCCTGCTCCGCCAGCGAGGCCGCAAGGCACACGCGTGGCGCTCCAGCGTGCGCGGGGATGCCAAAGGCGCAAGCGCTGGACGACGGCCAGCCGACGTTCAGGCACGCACCGGCAGCAGCGCGACGGCCACCACCTGCTCCACCGCGTCGCCCTCGAGCGAGGCCAGGCTCGGCAGGCCGGGGATGTTGGTGAGCACGCGCGCGTTGCGAAGCGAGGCGAAGCCGTGGAGCGTGGACCAG
>JACMLT010000154.1 GCA_014379455.1 Nitrospiraceae bacterium | reverse complement strand
TTCGATCGGCGCGAGCCCTTCCAGATGGAATACCGCCTCCGTAAGGCGGATGGGCAATATGGCTGGGTGTTTGATAAAGGCGTACCGCGCCACTTCCCCTCCGGCGAATTCGCCGGGTACATCGGCACCTGCATCGACATTACTGAACGCAAGTGGGCCGAGGCAGCACTGCAAGCCAGCGACGCCTTCACCCGTGCGGTCCTGAACTCACTCTCCGCGCATGTCTGCGTGCTGGACAAAGAAGGAGTCATTGTCACGACGAATGACGCCTGGAAAGAGTTTGCCAGAAAGCACGCAGATGGCACATTCATCTTTGGGGAGGTCGGGGACAATTATTTTGGCCACTGCCGCCGCACCGTCGCTGGTACATTGACAGGTCAGGCTATTCTCAAGAGTGTTGAGGACGTGCTGGCGGGCAGGGACCTGAGTGTGATCTATGAATATGCCTGTCAGGTGCCAGCGGAGGAGTGCTGGTTCCTGATGCGCGTGACTCCGTTGAAAGATGCCAAGGGTGTGGTCATTTCTCATGCGGATATCTCAAGGCGTGTCCGGATGGGGTTGGCACTGGAGCAACATGCGGTTCTGCTCGGCGAAAAGCAAAAGGAATTGCAATCCCTGGCAGGGAAGCTGATTGAGGCCCAAGAAGCGGAGCGGAAGCGGATTGCGCGCGAACTGCACGACGACTTCAATCAGCGATTAGCGGCTCTATCGGTCGAACTGGAAAGCATGGAGCGAACCTCTATCGCACTACCAGAGCTGATCACGCGGCAACTCGCTGCGATTCGCATTCAGGCTGGGACGCTCTCCGACGACCTGCACGATCTGGCGTACAGGCTGCACCCGTCCTTGCTGGAGCATGTCGGCCTGGAGGTTGCCGCACGGGATCACGTCGCCGAGTTTGCGAAGCGGACCGGGTTGTCCGTGAGGTTTACTGGGCGTGAGGTGCCGAAGACACTCTCGCCAGAGGTGGCCACCAATCTGTTTCGCGTCTTGCAGGAGAGTTTGCAGAATGTGTCCAAGCATGCCCAGGCGACCGACGTCACCGTCAGGCTGAGCGGCTCGTCCAAAGGGGTCGGCTTGTCTGTGCGCGATAACGGCCAAGGGTTCGATCTTGAGGAAAAAAACGCTGGCGCAAAAGGCCTCGGTTTGGTGAGCATGCAGGAGCGTACGCGTGGATTGGGTGGGTTTCTCCGGATCCACTCCTTGCCCAGGAGCGGTACGAAGATCTGTGCCTGGATACCTCATTACAGGAGGACGCATGAAGAGACCACGCGTGCTCATGGCCGATGACCACTCGTTGATCCTCGCCGGCTTGCGGAAGCTGGTGGAGAATGAGTGCGAGGTGGTGGGCACGGTGGAAGACGGGCGATCGTTGGTTGAGGCAGTGCAGAGGTTACGGCCGGATTTGATTCTCCTGGACATCTCGATGCCGCTGTTGAATGGACTCGAAGCAGCCAGGCAACTCCGGATACTGGTACCGGAAAGCAAACTCATTTTTCTCACCATGCATGCCAGTTCGACCTATGCGACCGAAGCGTTCCAGGCCGGGGCTTCAGGGTATCTTCTCAAGCGTTCCGCGGCCTCAGAACTCAGCCTGGCGATCCGGTCAGTCCTAAACGGACAACACTATCTGACCCCGTTGCTCACGAAGGATGTGCTGGACTCGGTTCTCAAGCCTTCCTCCGGGGAGCGAGGTACGCCTGTGCCCATGGCGCTCACCGCGCGCCAGCGAGAAGTCTTGCAGCTTGTCGCTGAGGGACGCGGCACAAAGGCGATCGCCACGACCCTCAAGGTGTCGGTGAAGACGGTGGAGTTTCATAAGTCTCGTATCATGCAGCAGTTGGATATTCATACCACTGCCGACCTGACCAAGTATGCGATCACCCATGGTATCACCAGCCTCTAGCGCGACGCATGAAGCGTGAAAAGTGAGACGTGAAACGTCGCTCGTTTTAGGGACTAGAACGTTGGACGTTTCACCTTTCACGTCTCACGACGCTTTTTGCCTTTAGTCGGGTTATCCCTCAACACCAGGGTTTCCCCTAGTTCCATCCACTCTCCAGGAAGCGTATAATTCCTATACTGTTACCTTTACGGAGAGGAGATAACAACACATGAAGAAACCACGCATCATTCTTGCCGACGACCACCCAGAAATGCTGAGTGCTATATGTGGTGTATTGGAAGACAAACAGTGTGAGGTAGTAGAGACGGTGGCAGATGGGGAGGCCCTTGTGGAAGCGGCACAACGGCTGAAGCCCGACATTATTATCGCGGATATTTCGATGCCCAAGCTGAACGGCCTCGATGCTACTCGAGTCTTACAAGCCAGTGTCCCACAGAGCAAAGTTATCATTCTTTCGGTCCATCGGGAGCCGGTCTATGTGTCCTTGGCGTTCAATGCAGGAGCTCGCGGTTACCTGCTCAAGAGAACGGGCCTCCATACAGAACTGCCGAAAGCGCTTCTGAGTGTGACCGCAGGCGATCGCTATATCGGGTTGGGGATAAGAGACGAGAGCGCGCTTACCGATGGAGCCGAAGTGTAGCAGGCAGCGGAAACCTCTGGCGTAATCCAACGATCAGCACGTCTGGCCCACCTGTTTCGCTCTTACAACTAGACAGACTGAACAGCCCACATGAACGAGACAGGCTGGCGGATGTTTAGCGTTCTGCCGCCTGCGTCATGAGTGAAATGCCAGCACCGGGCAGGGCATCTTGTGCAACACGGCATGAGATACGCTGCCGAGCACGAAGCGTGTGATTCCCTGCCGGCCTCTTGTGCCCATCAGAATTAGATCTGATCGCAAGGTGGTCGCTTGTTGCAGAATCATGGTAGACGCTGTCCCGACCACGGCGACTCCGTGCGCCTGATATCCTATGGCGCGCAGGCGTTCCGCCACACCCTCGATGTATTCGGTCTGCTTCTCCAGTAGCTCGGTGGCGGCGGCGGCAGCCACGGCATGGCTTGGCCAAGGCGGCTCTGTCGAAGGCAAGACCGTCATGAGCGTCAACTCTACCGGCTCGTGAAACGGTTTTAGTTGGAGAAAACGAACCGCCGCTTCCGCATCGAATGAGCCTTCGAGCGGCAGTAAGATCTGTTTCATCGCTTTGACCGGGCCGTTCACGATCAAGGTGGCGCAAGGGGCTAGGGTAAGGATGCGGTGCGACACGCTGCCGAGCAGCCGCTCCTTGATGGGGCCAAGACCCCGTGCTCCCATCACGATGAGATCGGCTTTCTGCTCCTCAGCCATCGACAGGATCACTTCCGTTGGAGACCCGACTCGAAGGTGTCTCGTCGTGGGGCCTCCGTGCAACGGGAGGAGGGACTGCACTCGATTGAGCAGCCGTTCGCCGTCTTCCCGCATGCTTTGCTCAAGAACCGTATACAGCTCCTCCGCAGCTTCCGACACCATCATGGGATAGGTTGGCCGCGGGACATTCAACGCGTGAAGTAGGGTGAGCTGTTCTGACCTGGCCATGTATTTCATGACGTGAATGGCCTCATAGGCATTATCCGATCCGTCAACCGCGAGCAATGTTTTCATCGGAGACGCTCCTTTGTTCGGGGATCCGCACCCTCGTGCGGCGTAGGATGAACGTGTTGCTGAAACCAAGCGAGCGCATGCTCCTCAACCTCTTCGAGCGTGCCGGGCTCTTCGAAGAGATGTGTCGCGCCAGGTACGATCACAAGCCGTTTGGGGTAGGAGAGGAGTCGGTAGGCTGCTCGATTCATTTCAATGACCGGCTCATCGTCTCCACCGACGATCAGCATGGTCGGGGCGGTCATCGACTGCAGATAGGCTTCGGCCAGATCTGGCCTGCCGCTTCCGTGGGCGAAGACCACGCCGCCGAGCGGCGACAAAGGAATACCCAGATAGCCATCCAGCCTAACGCGGCCGAATCGGATCGTCACCTCATCTGGAGTATACATGTCTGACGATGATGCCATCGTTGTCCTCTGGAACCTTGTTGCCCTGCTTTCACAGGATCAGCGTAGCGATTCCCAGATATATCGCCTTTCACCTCTGTCGGCATGACCTTTCTCCTTGCACGTCCCAGCAAGTCCAATGCCGTTATCTTCACAACTGCGCAAGGAGTATGAGGTGAGCTCTAAGGGGTGAAGAGTGAAAGGCATTCGGCCTCCTCTTTCTCCCCATGCCTTATGGGCATGCCTTACGGTTCACGATTTCTGTCGCCTTATGCTACAGCAGAGAAAATCAAGCTGTAGCATGGTTCCCCTTCCTGAAGACGAAGAGCCGATGGCTTATGGCCGATGGCAACGTAAGAGATGATCAAGCTCTTGTTTCTATACGGGATCAGCCATCAGCTATCAGCTCTGGTGTGGTGGCACCGCCCTTGCTGGTAGCAGGGAGTGAGTCGATCCAGTGGGAGGTCGTGTGGCTGACCCGTTCTGTAGGGGGATTCTTGTTCCGGTAGATTTCTCTCCTTGCTCAGGGGAAGCCTTCCGTGTCGCGCTGACTCTTGCCAAGACCTTTCAAGCCGAGCTGCTGCTGTTGCATGTGATCGATACGAGTGCCTTGGCGGCCTTCAACCGTCTTGGGTTGTTGGCGGTACCATCCGACGCGCAAGCGCAGAAGCGGCGACTGCGGCACCACGCCCGTTTGAATACGCGGCAGTTGCTCGACTCAGAAATGGCTAAGGGCGTCAAGGTCACACGAGCGCTGGCTGACGGAGTGCCCTTTGTGGAGATCGCAAAAATGGTTCGGGTGGAAAAAATCAATCTGGTGGTGTTGGGCAGTTATGGGGGGCGATCGGAAAGTATCGACAAAATATTTTTCGGCAGTACGGCAGAAAGGGTGGTGCGGACTGCGGGTTGTCCGGTGTTGACCGTTCCGTTGCCATCCAAGCCGAAGCGCTCGTGAAAGGTGAAACGTAAAACGTGAAATGTCTCGGAAGAGCAATATTCTCCAGTCACACGTTTCACCTTTCACGTCTTACCTTTTACGGTTCCTGAGAAGGAGGGGCACATGAGCAGTCATAAGATACAGTGGGGATGGGTCCTTGTGCTTGCCGTCACGTGTGGGTTCTGGTGGGAGGCGGCGGGTCCTGTGTTCTCGCAGTCGGAGCAAGCCGTCGAGGTCACGATCAAAGATTCCAAGTTTGTGGCCAAGCAGGGAGTGCTCCGCCTTGGATTTCCTACCGTAATTAAGATCAGGAACGAAGATGCTGAAAAGCACGACTTTGGCTCGACCATGTTCGAGGGTATTCCGACTCAGGTCGAGAAAGACGGGGTGATCGTCTATGGCCGAGGGGTGGGCGGAGTATTTCTCGAGCCCAAACGGGATGCGGCCATTCGGTTCAACATGTCGCGGCCTGGCCGGCATGAGTTCCGCTGTTCGATCCATCCGAACATGAAGGGCGAGTTGCTTCTGCTCAGCGCGGAGGTGGTGTAAGCACGCGGGCTGCTGAAAAAGTCCGCCAGCGTCGTTCTCACCTCGAAAGCATCCTCAACGTAGCCCAGAGGCTACGCCTCCGGTGCTTTCATCGGCTGCGGCCTTGCTGGACGACCTTTTTGAGCAGCCCGCTAAGGGCTGGGAGTAGGGGAGGAGACGACACCCGTGATTAAGCGAATGTTGTTTGCTACGGACTTTTCGCAGTGGGCTCGGCGGGCGGAAGACTATGCCTGTGCTCTCGCCTGCTCGTGGAAGGCTTCCTTGACTGTGCTGTGCGTCGGGGAATTTCCACCGGGACTCAATCCCGACTACCAGGTTAATCAGCAATATCTAGCCGATCTGCTCAAGACCGCATCGTCGCAGCTCGTCGATCTCAAAGGCCGTGCGGAGCGGCGGGGCATTGCAGTCACGACCAGGGTGGCCACAGGGATTCCGAGCGAAGAGGTGATTGCTGTGGCACGGGCGGAGGATCCGGACCTCATCGTCGTAGGGACCAGGGGGAAGACTGGCCTTGCGCACGTCTTGTTAGGCAGTACTGCCGAACGGGTTATTCGCGGAGCCCCTTGCCCGGTGCTGACGGTGCGGATGGAGCCAGCAGACCTCGAAGAAGAGGAGGGTGCCTTGTCGAGGCCCGTCCCCCTAGAGCGCATCCTCGTGCCGGTCGATTTTTCCGATTGTTCCCTCGATGCCTTGGGGTATGCAGCTGTGGTGGCGCAGCAGGCGAAGGCCTCTCTCATGTTGCTGCATGTCTTGGAGCCGGTGTCGTATGGTTTGGACTTTACGCTCGGTCAGAGTAAGGCACGTCATGCTGAGGCCGAGACGTGGACAAAACGACTGGAGGAGCTGGTGTCTTCCCACCAGCATCCCACGATGCAGGTGGAATCTCGGCTGCGGGGAGGGTTTCCGGCCGATTCAATCTTAGATACTGCCCAGACCTTGCCCTGTGACCTCATCGTCATGGGCACTCATGGGCGCCGTGGGATCTCGCATGCCATCTCCGGCAGCGTGGCGGAGGCCGTCCTGCGAAAAGCTCGTTGCCCTGTCATCGCGGTGCGGAGCACAAAGTTCGGGCCAGGTCATCGCCAGACGGTTCCGGAAGAAGACTCTCCCGTCATACCCATCTAACTACCAAGGAGTGAGTCATGACGAGTTCACCAAAACGCACAAAGACAATGAAACCGCCGATGCGCTCGCCCTTGGCGGCATCGCCACAATCGATCGAGCTGCCGGACGGCATGCGGGAACGGATTTTGAGTAAGGCGTTTGAATTGTGGCAAGGGCGGGGATATCGAGACGGACACGATCTCGAAGACTGGTTCGACGCCGAGGCCATCGTGAGGGAGGAAATTCATGAAGCTCGCGAGTGAAATAACCGCCGGGCTCTGGGTGTCTCTTGTCCCGCCGCTCGACACGTTGATCGCTCGGTTAGACATCCTGTCGTCGGAACCGAGGATGGCTGGCCAGCGGCAGATCGCGCTGAGTCTTGCCCTTCAGCCCTATCTTGAGGGTGGGGCAGGAGCATTGTTGTCTCCACTGCCGCAGGAAACGGAGTTAGCCGACCTCATACTCTACGCCGACTTCTACCCGCAGGACGGCCAACTGACGTTGATCGAGCAGTTGCGCGATGTCATCACTGAGCATATTCCGCAAGAAGAGCGAGCGTGGTTGGATCCGCTGAAACATTCCTATCTCGACCTGGCCGAATTCCTCTCGCTCGACGAGCCCACCCAGCGTCTGGTCTTCCGCTCGATTGGAAATGGACGGGTCTATCGCGTTCCGGATGGAGCGTTTCGCAAGGAACTACAGCCTGGACAGGTCCTTCTCGCGCGGTTGATCCGCGAGCCGGGGGATGTGGAGTGGGAGCGGGCGGTCATTGCGGGCGCTGCAATCGTGTTATCCCACGAGGACGGAAAGGGTGTGCTGGACGCCACGCTCGATTACCGGCGGCAGGTAGAAATTTCTGCCGGGTCTTTCGAACTCGGCGATTGGCCTGAATTCGCCAAGCGCTATGGGCATGTGTTGATGTGGACGTTCGCCCGTATGCGGTTTGCCGCGCTCGTTGACGCAGTGCGAAGTATTCACTATGTGGCGGAGGGGGGGCAGCCCTATCTGTATGCCTTAGCCCTCTATGATCATTGTGAGTACGGATACATGAGCGAGACGCTCGCAGGCCTTGAAGGATTCGAGCGTGAAGCGGCAGTCTCCCCATCTAGTGGAGTCGGAACTGCGAAGGCCGCGCAGCATGTCGTGCAGCGGGGGGCATCCGGCTCCCTTGAATCTGCGGTGGTCGCAAGACTGATCCTCATGGCAACCCAGTTGTGGGTGGAGTGTGATTCGCGAGAGCGGCTTGATGCCGTCAAACACAAGCTGGCAGCCACGTTTGGATTCTCTCTTCACTTTCGCGGCGAAACCTGTACGCCACCGCCCCGACAACTCAAGGAGTCGGAGCTGGCCGTCAAGGAGCCTCTGACGCTGGTGATTTCGGCGGAGGAAGGTCGCGCTCTCTTGAACGGGTTCCTCGAGACGCTGTACTTAGGGTGGGCAGAACGGGCCTGCCCGTCGCTGGGGAATCACATGCCGCGTCATGTCGCGACGTCAGCAGCCGGTCGCGAGCAGGTCGCCGCCTTGATTGCCGATATGGAGCGCCATGATCCCGGTGTGAGGCGCGTGGGCCGGGCATCGTTTGATTACAACAAGCTGAGAGCCCATGTTGGGTTGGATGAGGTCGGTTGATGACGACT
>JACMLT010000015.1 GCA_014379455.1 Nitrospiraceae bacterium | reverse complement strand
CTGGCCGTTGGCGATTGTTGCCCGCAGTCCGATGGGGTGGCTCACCTAGTTGGCGGCCACCGAATGAGCGTCCTGGTAGTGGCGCGTGATCAAGTCGTTCTGAATCCACAACAGTTTGTTGAAGGCTCTCAATGTGGCGACTTCCTGAGGACGGGCCAGGTTCAGGTTGAGGATGGTGTTCGTCAGGGCATCTGACACGAAGCCCATCAGCACGTTCATTTGCACCAGCGGAACATTCAGCTCCTTCGAGCCAGCCTTGGGAGTGTGCATCTTCCCCACTCTGTCGAGGTAGTCCACCATCGCACCGTCGTAGGGCTTCGTCACCAGTGCAACCAGATACCGCCCCAGATGCTGTTTGCGGAACTGGATCATTTCGTGATCCTGCGAGAGCGAAGCCAGATCGGTGGGAACGGCCCCCTCGTAACCTGCCTGTCGCGGGACGAAGTGCCGCTTGGTGGCGTCGTATCCAAACAGCTTGTCGTAGACCGCATCGACCAGACCCGGAACGAGCGGCGCCAGCGCACCGGCGGCCCCATGAATGGCCTGAATGTCCTGTTCGCCGAAGCCGATGAACTCGATGAGGTATGCAAACCGATAGCTCAGATCCGATTCGAGGCGGCGTTCGTCGATGTGCTTCACAGCAGAGTTCCTTGCGGGTGGGAGTTGACGGCGGGCGGGACGCGGCTCAAAATCGGATGCATGTGTCCACTTTGTTGGATTCAATCTACTATCGGCTAAATCGGACGTCAACATCCAGTTTACAGAAAGTTGGGTCGCCGGCATGTTTTCTCAAACCGTGGAATACGCCCTGCGCGCCGTCGTCTACCTGGCCGATCAGGCTCCGGAGGCCCGCACCACCGATCAGATTTCCGAGGCGACACAGGTGCCCAAGCCCTACCTCTCGAAGGTCTTGCAAAACCTCGGACGCAGCGACATCGTCCGCAGCCAGCGCGGCATCGGGGGGGGAGTCATGCTGGTGAAGACGCCCGGGGAACTGACGATTCTCGATGTCGTCGACGCCGTCGAACCGATCGTCCGGATCGAGACCTGCCCGTTGGGGCTGAAGTCTCACGGCAAGCATCTGTGCCCACTGCATCGCCGCATGGATGACGCCCTGGCGATGGTGCAAGACGCGTTCAAGAAGACCACGCTGGCCGAAGTGCTGGCCGAGCCGACACGAAGCACTCCGCTGTGTGAGGCGACGAAGCCACGGTCTCGCAAGAGGGCGTGAGAACCCCCGGGACGTGAATCATGCCTCCGGTTGATCTCTTTCCAACCGAAAGACCACGGAACCACCGCTTCGCGCAGACGCTGCCACTCGGTCCAGCGCACCGGCTGTCAGGGGGAATCCAACCCCGATTCAAATTCCTCGCGCAGTCGCGTTTCCATGACATTGTCGATGGAGATCGAAAGTCTCTCACGGTCTCGGTATTTTAACCCCGACCTATTTTTGTGCGTGTCAGATGCACAGCAGTTTCTTCGGAAGGATGCAGCATGCTTCGAGTGTTACTGTCGGCGATGCGTTGGGCCGTCGGTGCCTCCGCTGTCTGCCTTGGATACTCATTGTTTGTCGACCATCCCCGGTCGGCCCATGGCGAACAACCTCGGGATCTCGGACGGGGACCGCAAGCTGAGGCACAGGATCGTCCGCCCACCTTGCCCAGCAAGCCCCTCGGGGTGCCGGACTACACGAAAGTCTCGTGATTATTAGTGAATTGCAAACTGCTG
>JACMLT010000153.1 GCA_014379455.1 Nitrospiraceae bacterium | reverse complement strand
TCCCGCTTGTCGTGGAGCTAGGAAGGCTCCTAGTTAAAGAAGTATGCGCCAGGAGAGACGGTGCTGGAAGGGGTTAGAAGCCGAAGCACGAGAGGCGAAGAAAGGCTTGTGGGCTGCTCAGCGTTCTCAAACATGACCCAACTCGTGACGGCACGGCCAATCTAGATAGAGAGATGTTCGACAGGGACTTCAAATCACCTACAGCCCTTCACTTTGGCCTGTCCCCCGGGATTCCGCCCCCAAACTAGGGAAGGTGCTAGGCCTTCGCGTCCACCGGGGAGCGTAATGTGTCTATATTGCTGCACACGATTTAGCAGGCTCTCATGGTGCCCATTTCCAAAATCGTCGGTCTCATGTCTTGCGGGTTGCTGCTTTGGCTCGATCTGTCTCACACGACCGTAAATGCGGCGCAGGCTAGTCATCCGGCATCGCCGGCAGATCCAGCGGAGAGGAAAGGCGGTCAAGTTGGTGCGCACGGGGCGCGAGAGAAGCTGAAGGTCGGACACAGAATCGAGGGCGAAGTGCTTCGCGTTGACGGTAAGGAATATTTCGTGATGGGGAAGGACGGGCAGGAAATCCTCCTGCATAGCGATCCAACCACCCGGAAGGTCGGAAGCATCAGCCAAGGAGATCGTATCGTTGCGACCGTGAACGATCAGAATCACATGCGGTCGATTCGACTGGCCGATATGGCCGACATGAGTGATCGCCAAAATGAACAAATCGATCGGGCGATGGAGTTTGCTATTGAGACCCGCAAGACGGGTGCGATGGGGCAGTAGTTGGAGAGCCGCCTGTTACCTGCTGGAAGAAAATGATTCTGAGACAGGCGAACACACAGCGCGAGCCGAGTAGGCGGCGGTTCAACTCTTTTTTGTCTGCCCAGAGTGAATCCTCCACTACATAAAGGGCCGCCCCGCTTCAGAAGGAAGAGAACCTACCGGACGATATTGGCGGAGGGATTTGCGCCACGCGCCTCCCAGTGCATCCGGCTCAATCGACGCGCCTTAGCGCCCTGTTCTGTTTATGCGTCAACCGATCCGCGGACGTATCGCACTAGGCCGGAAAGTACCGTTCGAGGACCAACTCAATCCATTTGAGTGATTTCTATATGCAACCAAACCTCATAAACTCGATACGTACTGATGGCGGCGACACCGCTAGACTCGATAAGTGCTTGTGGAACCCACTGTCTGTCGATCCCGTGGCAAGCCGGTTCTCTAGCTACGCGGCCTTCCAGGGGGCGGCGGTCGTCAGGCCGCTGGTACCCGACGTACCCGTCGACGCGGCGCTCATCGACGCGCACGATCAGCTAAGTCAACAGATAGCTGGCGATTACTACCCGTGCACTGGCGCAATCTCGGTGTTCGCCCAAAAGTGCTATCGTTTCGGGTTATTCCCGGAACTTGCGTGCGACAATGCCGTACGTGCCGTTTGCCACGATCTGTACGAGTTCTGCCACGAATTCCCGATCATCGACGACCAGCTCAGTACCTTCATCGCGATGTTCCGCGGACCCGCGATCGAATCAGAACAGCACTTCGAGGATCTGCTTTGGAGTCAGCTTCAGGCCATGCACGACATTGATTCCGATTTCTTTGCCTGGGACAAGAGCGTCGACTCCGACCCAAAGAATAATAACTTTTCGTTTAGCATCTGCGGTCGAGCGATGTTCGTTATCGGCATGCACCCCAAGGCATCGCGTCTAGCACGAACCATCACGTATCCGACCATGGTGTTCAACTTGCATGAACAGTTTGAGCGCTTGCGCGCTCGCGGAAAGTTTGAGACCATGAAGCAGATAATCCGAGCACGCGAGATGACGTTCCAGGGCTCGATCAACCCCATGCTGAAAAACTTCGGTGAACGCTCGGAGGCGAGTCAATATTCCGGCAGGCTAGTTTCAGACAATTGGCCATGCCCGTTCCATGCATACAAAAAGGATGAGACATGACCACCCAGCAGTTGACCCGTATTGCGCCACAGAGTGGCTGCTCGTTCAAAATCAAGCGTGGGCAGGTGTTGCGCGTTGTCGATCCCCTAGGCCAGCAGGTATCTGACCTGTTCGCCTTCGACGAGCACGATCACGATTGTCGGCTGTCGTCAGGTCGTTCGCTGGACTATGCGAGCCGAATCTACCTGACGACGAGTGACATCCTCTACGCCAACAATAGCAAGCCGATGTTCACCATCATCCAAGACACCGTCGGCCGGCACGACTTCCTACTGACGCCGTGCAGCCAAGAGATGTTTGAAATCCTTTACAAGCACAAGGGGCACCATCCGAGCTGTTTCGAAAACCTGCTCGATTCGTTGAAAGAGCACGGCATATCAGGATGCCAGATCTCGACGACATTCAACATCTTCATGAACGTCAAAGTCGATCAGCAGGGAAAGGTGACTGTCGGCGTGCCTATGTCAAAGTCGGGCGACTACATTGACCTGAGGGCAGAGATGGATATGGTGTGTGGGCTGACAGCCTGCTCTGCTGAAGGTTCGAACAACGGGGCCTTCAAGCCGATCGATTTCTCGATCCTTGGTTGATGCCCCACGAACTGCTCGCTCCGCTCGCATCGTCCTGCTTCGTAGCTCCCCAGACCTTCCGGTATGCCCAGACTGCTTGAAATACCGCGTCGATCTATTCAAGAAGACAGATGACATCTAACACACATGGCACAAACGGCAGGGCCGGCACTGGCCACGACTGGTGTAAGTTGCTGAAGAATTTGGTGGGCCGTGTAGGGGCCGACCCTGCGGCCCGCAAGTTAAGAGTCCCGCCGAAGACCAACTTCAGAGCCACACAACAAGACGAACGGCGTCCCGGTGGCTTCTCTGATCGTTATCGCATGGCCTCCTTATTTGAATTATTTCACCAATAGCGTCAGTTGTTCTGTGACAGAGGAACGAACTTCGCCTTACATTCATCACAGACACCCTTCAAGGGTATCGCTGGCAGCCTCTGGGTCTCACTCTGTGAACGCCTGTGTGCTTCTGACACTATATACCCAGCCATTTTTTGTGCTTTGTTGAGTCTTTGCCAGTCCCATAAATTTTTCCTCTCGTCCTCTCTTCCATGGTCGAACCCGTATTTGGCCAAATCAAATAGCCGCGTGGTTCCGGTTGGCGCGCACATTGGCCGATGCAGCTCGCGACAAGCGACCCAAGTGCTTCACCGGTAGTCGCAGCTCTGTTAACTGCCCAGTGAGCAGGGAATGAACTAGGGGAAACACCAGTTATGGAAACCATATCGTGCATGGCACGGTGGGGACACGTTGCTCGTCATAGCATCACGCTACGATGACAGATATACAACCAATCAATTCAATTAGGAGGATAATCGAATGATTTCTAGGGCTACACGAATCGCATTGACGATCGGATTGACAATCGGAGGGGCAGCGACGTGCTATGCACAATCGAATGCTCCGATTATTAGTCAAGAGAGGCCTCAAGAGGTTGGCCCGGCGACACAGGATCGTCTAAATCAGGAACGAACGATGCAATCGGATCAGGACCGAACGATACAGCGGGAACGGATCGGCGATCGGACGATCGTCAAGGAACGGGTCGTCGAGCGGAGACATGAGGGAGAGACCTATGTGGGCGGATTCGGGGGCTTTACATGGGGACACAGCTTCGATAATGCGGAGGGCACGGGCTCTGATAAAGGCACGCCGAGGAGCCAGGGTCTAGACAACTCAATCGTCTACGGAGGGAAGATCGGGTATTTCTTCCCCGAACGGTACAATTGGCTTGGCCTGGAAGCGGAAGGGTTCAATACGACTCCTCATCTTCAACAGGGCTCAGGACTGATCGGATCTAATATGCGAGTCACGACGCTGGCGTTCAATGTGATCGCCCGCACCAAACTCGGCTGCAAGAGCAGTGATTATGATCATGACACAGACAGACGGAACGACATGCATGGCGCCAACTGGTCGTCTCTAGACGACAATGCACGATGCCCCCTCCAGCTGTACGGCGGCGTGGGCCCGGGGATTTTCTTCGCTGAGACGTCCAATCAGTTCGGACGAAGCAGTGACAATGGACGCGTAGGACTGAATGCGTTGGCGGGTATGAAGTATTTCATGAACCGCCATCTGGCGGTCTACGCAGAATACAAATTCAATTATGCCCAATTTGATTTTAATCAAGCGCAAGGCCAGACGGCGGGATTACGCGGGGACTATACGGCCAGCCATGTAGTTGGCGGACTCGCCTGGCACTTTTAATCTCTGAGGGTGGAGGAGGATTGCTCTAACCTGAGGGGAGAGGAAGTGCCACATTTCAAGTCTAGGCTGGATTTTCTTCGGGTTGTAGTCGTGGGCGTGGTGCAAAGCTGTTGATGCCGGCCGCGATCCTCGCGGAATGATTGTGACCATCCTGTTGGGGATCGGCGGCGCCCTCGTCGGTGGATTTCTCGGCCGCATGCTTGGGTGATACGGGGAAGACGGTCGGTCGGCTTTCTTATGACTGTGATCGGGGCGATCTTGGTGTTATCCGTTTTTAGCAAGTTGAGCGGCGCGCCTCGGGGTCGGAGTGAAAGGAGGCTCATGACGTGATAAAAGCAGCGGCATCGGTAGTCCTTAACCGGCTCTTGGTGCTGCCGAGGAACTCTCGCAATTCTGTGCCTTCACTCTTAACATAAGGGGATGCCCATGAAACTCCTACATACGCTCTCGGTCGGTGTGGCCACAGTGGGGATGACCTGTCTTGTCGGCTATGCATCTGCTGCCAACACAGCACCCGGCGATCCGATCTTGGATTCTGTGCTTATGGCTCAGGGTACTGCCGCGCCCGGAGGAACAGGGAGCGGATCTTCAGGCGGATTGGGAAGCGGAAACACAGGCGCTGGAATGACGAGCGGAAGTACCGACCCCGGCAAGGGAACCCCAGGTACGTTTCCGGAAAAAGCGAGACCGGGGGTGGGAATGGATACGGGACCGGGGGGAAACCCAGGATCTAGCGGCGGGAGGACTGGGACGAATTCCGGGAGCCCCGGGTCCTCCACCGGCCCTACGGGCGGAAGCGGATCACCTGGCATGAGTGGTAGCGGGAGTGCTTCCAGCAGTGGCGCAGGAGGTGGAGGTAAGTAAGTTTAATGAAATTTCCCAAGAGTAACGAGGCTAGGGTAGAGCGGCATGGAACTATCCTGACTGACGTGCTGCCGTGTCCTGTAATGGTCTTCTGGTTGGGATGCTCTTGAAGAATAATGTTCCAAGTCACATGGGGTTCATTCCCGATGGCAATCGCCGGTGGGCAGGGAAACACGGCCTGCCCAAAGAAGCCGGATATGTGTATGGCATCAACCCGGGCTTGCTGTT
>JACMLT010000152.1 GCA_014379455.1 Nitrospiraceae bacterium | reverse complement strand
CCAAGAATTCTCCCATCCCGGATTTTCAGAACCGGACCCAAGACATGGTCCCGTACGACTTCGATGCTCCACCCCAAGGGCTGTTTCAAACCATTACAACGGCGGAAGGATTCGACGAAGAACTGGGCTTTCATCGTGCGCATGAGATTGTGCCAGTGAAACCGACTGACCGGTTCCGGCCCGACACTCCTGCAGTCTTCATCGTGTTCCATCTTCACCAGCATTATCAGGGGTTCCAAGTGTTCGGACGCTGTTTCCCTGAAGGAGTAACCGGTCTCGATCCCACGGTCGTGATTGGACAAGATGCCATGCAGATTGCGCTCGAAGACGACAGCGGCTATCTCGCACTTTCCCCTCCGAAAGGCGCATGGAAACCCGGCCGATACAAAGTGGAGATTCACGTGGGAGAACAAATCAATGAGATGAGTCTGATGGGTACGATGCGGTTCACCATCGTGGCAAGGAACACGACAGGTGAGCAGTGATGGGCAAAAAGGAATAACCAATGACCCCTCGCCGTCACGGTTCATCCCTCACTCATCACAGCCTTTGTTTGACGCTCCCGTCCGCATTCTGTAGAATGCCGATGCGAACGTATCGGCTCCCTTCTGCGTCAGGAACATCGACCCCGCATGGCCGTCCCATCCTATCCATGGGCTTCCGTCATCGTCCCCATCAAGGATGAACAAGACAATCTTGCTCCACTGATTGAGGGACTATTGGCCGTCATGAGTTCTCATGTGGCCTCGAAGACTCGACCGTTTGAAATCATCTTCGTGGACGACGGCAGCAGCGACGGCAGCAGTGACACACTGGACCATATGGCGGCGGAGCACTCCCAGATTCGAGTCTTCCACCTCGATCGAAATTATGGTAAGACCTGCGCGCTTGAAGCAGGCTTCAATCAGTCGTTCGGGGACATTATCATCCAAATAGACGGCGACCTTCAGCAGGACAGTAAAGACATCTTGAAACTCCTCCCCTATACTGATACCCACGATCTCGTGTGCGGATGGAGGCAAGAGCGGCAGGATGGCCTGGTAAAAAGACTGTCGTCCAAAATCGCCAACCGTGTGCGAAATGTCTTTACCCATGATGGCGTCCACGACACCGGGTGCCCGCTCAAGATATTCCGACGGCCCGTGCTGGAACGCATCCGACTCTTCGAGGGCATGCACCGATTCTTTCCCGCACTCGCACTCATGCACGGGTTCACGGTCACAGAAGTGCCGGTTCAGCATTACCCTCGCATTCATGGCGTCTCTAAGTACGGCATGGGTAACCGATTATTCAAATCGCTCTACGATTTGATTGCCGTGAGATGGATGCAGGCCAGAGTGTTGCGGTATACATTCCGGGACAAGTGACGGCGAGTGACGAGTGGCTGAAACGACTGTGGTGACACACAAGGACCTAGCGGTCTTGAAACAATCCAGGGATCTATCCGAAGATATGTATTCGCGCACAAAGAAAGCCATCACTTATCACTCACCACTCTGCACCTCTCTATCATGAGCCTCGAAATGATCTGGCTCGGTATCGGGTTTCTCGGCCAAGGACTGTTTTTCGGCCGCTGGGTGGTTCAATGGATCGCCTCTGAAAAAAAGGCTGAGAGCCAGGTTCCTGTTTCGTTTTGGTATATGAGCCTGATCGGTGGGCTGATCACGCTCGCCTACGCGATCTATCGAGTCGATCCCGTCTTCATCGCAGGACAGAGCATCGGATCGATCGTCTACGTTCGCAACCTCATGCTGATCTCGCGCGCGAGCCAGGCGAATCGGCCGATCAACCCCTCCTCGTAATTTTTTGAAATCTCACCCGCTATATTCCCGAGCGCTTCTGCTACAATCAACGATTGGCTGCTACGACGAGCCTTCGGCCGGCAAACTCGCCCCGCTAACCCACGCCGTACGGCACGAGTACGCATCGGGCCTTCAGGGTTCCCCGTGCTGGCCTCACAAGGTGACGCAGGGATTTCGCGACAGATCGTCATAAATCATGCGTTCTCACACTCTCAACGCACGCAATCACCACGCGGTCCGAACGATTCTATGACCACCACCGATCGTTCTCACCACGCATGGCTCCTTCTGGCCCTCCTCCTCCTGTCGGGACTCTTGTTTTTCTTGGGACTCGGCGACATAGGTCTGACCGACCGTGACGAGGGACGAAACGCCGAAGCCGGGCGCGAAATGTTCGAGTCAGGGGACCGCCTGACCCCGACGTTCAACGGTGAGCTGCGCGTGGCGAAACCCGTCTTTCTCTATTGGTTGATGGACCAGTCCTATCGCTTGTTCGGTGTGAATGAGTTCGCCGCTCGATTTCCTTCTGCCCTCTTCGGTGTGGGATTAATCCTCATCCACTACCTGTTTCTTGTGCACCAGCGCGATCGAACCGTCGCACTCTTCGGCGGACTGATGCTCTTACTCAACCTGGAAATCCTGGGACTCGGGCGCATGGCCCTGACCGACAGTGTCCTGATTTTCTTTACCACCGCGTCGCTGTATGGGTTCTGGCTGGGACTGCATGGAACAGGCAACTCACGCCGATGGATCTGGGCCTTCTATGTCGGTATGGCTCTCGCCACCTTAACAAAGGGGCCGGTCGGATTCGCCGTGCCTCTTGTCGCAGCAGCGCTCTACTTGACCTGGACACGTCGGTGGCTGGACTATTGGCAGAAGGGAGTTCCTCTTACCGGCATGGCGCTCTTTGTTCTGCTCGCCGCCCCCTGGTATGCGGCGATGTTTCTCGTGCACGGCGACGCCTATGCCACAGGCGCCAAAGCCCATACGATCGGCCGATTCCTCAGCCCGATGGAAGGACACCAAGGCACTATCTTCTTCTATCTCCCGGTCCTACTCCTAGGCTTCTTTCCTTGGAGCGCGCTCCTTCCTGTCCCACTCTATCGCACAATCAAAGAATGGTACCTCATACGCCGTGCACGCACTCATCCGGATCCCACCGGCGCATCCGAACTTGACCTCTTCGCGGCTCTATGGGTTGTGGGTACCTTTGTGTTCTTCACGGCTTCTGCGACCCGCCTCCCTCACTACATTGGTCCACTGTTTCCTGCTGCCGCCCTGTTGACCGCCTCATACTGGTCCCGATGCCTGCAAGATCCGGCGACGAAAGGGATTCGAGGGTCCATCCATCTCATGATGGGCGTGGGATATCTCCTGGCAATCGGCTTTGCCTGTCTCCCCACGCTCTACACAACCTATGCGCCCAAGATGGTAAAGGAGTTCCCGCTAGCCGGACAGGTGGATCTCGGCATCGGCCCCTATCTGATTGCAGCCTTGCTATTAATCGGTATGACGTTGGTGGGATATTTCGGATTGAACGACGAACGACGTGGACGAGCATTCTGGGCCGCGGGGGGAACCCTCGCAGGCCTCGTGCTGATCGTTATCGTGATCTCGTTCCCGCACATCAATCGATATGTAGTCGCGCCCCCCCAAGAGCTCGCCTATGCCGCAGGACTGAACCTAGACCGCCAAGATCAATTCATTGCCTATGGCACGCTGAGACCGTCCTCCGTATTTTACGCAAAACGTCAGACCCTCTTCGTCCCCATCGGGGAAGAGGATAAGATACGGACGGCATTGAAAGAGACCAAGAGAGTCATAATCCTTTTGCCGGAAAGTGCACAACCGAAATTACCAGCGGAAGCGGCCGGGTTGGTCCCCATTCTGAAGCGCTACGGCTATGTGCTGCTGGCCAACCAGCCGATGGTAACGACTCCACAAAGCGCAACCCCACCGCCGCCACCGCCCACCATTCTGGGCCATTGAATGAACAGTTGATCCAGTCTATGCTTGAATCTCGTTGGCCTAGTTCAACCAGATACACAAGACTCATCCTCCATCTACATCGGCACAATACCTTTCAGAGCATAACTGGCTCCCAACACCAGCAGCATAGCCGCGACAAACAAACCCTCAGTCATGGCGGTCCATAATCCTCCATGACCTTCCGCCATGGAGTGAACCTCTCCAGGGAAACCATCAAGCCAATGGGCGAGACAGACGAGCAGGACGGCGGTCGTGACAAACAGAGAACCTGCCGTCATTCCTAATCCCAGTCCCACAAGACCTCGAGCCAGCGATCCGGACAGCCAGTCAGGACACCAAGCCGATTGCACCGTACGCAAAACATGGCCCACGAGCCCGACCAGAGTCAGCACCAAGCCACTCCATACAAGCTGTTGCGATGGCCAGGCTTCAGACGGGAGGTGCACGATCGTCCAGACGAGGGCGAGCGTCGCCACGAAAAATGGCGTCATCCGACACACTGCGAAGCCGACTGACGAACGCCATTCGCGCCAAGGATGGGCTGCAACCATCCCCATAACACAGCCGAGAGCTGTTCCTCCAGCCACGTCGGTCAGATAGTGAGACCCACGGATGATCCTGCTGGCGGCAATGGCCACCGCTGTCACGAGAATGGGCCATCTCGCTCTTGGAAACTTTGTGGCCAGCACCGTCGCAACCGCAAATGCTGCCGCCGCATGCCCGGACGGGAACGAATCCCACCCGCTGCCGCTGACTGGGGAAAACTCAAGATTTCCGGCATGCATAAACTTGGGACGAGGGCGGCCAATAGCATGTTTTAAAATATTGGCGCTCAACGCGGCAAGCCCGTGCGCGATGAGACTCTGCCAGCCTGCATCTTTCCACTGCGGATGTTTCAATCCATAGCCGACGGCAAGCAGGACAAGGCTCAGGATAACGAGATACTCTCCCTTACCCAGGCGGTCTCCGATATCGCTGATCTGGGCAAGCCAGGGATTGGCGAGGTGGTCCCTGTGAACATCGTTGAGGGAACGGATGAACCGGGTCAGCGGCACATCCCATTCGAATAACCCGACGAACGCGAGGATGAGTCCACAGATGGAGAAGAGGAAGGCTGCAACAGGCGTGAATCGCGAGAGCGCCATGAAAATCGGTCTACGCGTGTATCGATTCGTATTCAACGGTCAACAATGTCTGCAGGATGGTCAAAAAGGCCTCGCTTCTCACCCGCCCAACCCTGGCGCGCCGAGACGCGCCTTGTCCCAAACTAGGCCGCAGCGAGCGAAGAGGCGAGGCGTACGCTTCGGTACGTTGAGCCTTTGAGCGACACGAGAACGGCGCTGGCGGACTTTTTTAGCATCCTGCTATGGAACCCAATCGGCGAGAAAAACATTGAACTCTCCAGGGACTTTGGCCTGGCGATCCGATACCCAGACCAGGCTCTTACCATCCGGGGAGAACATGGGGAAACTGTTGAATCGCCCATCGAATGTGAGCCGTTCGAGCCCCTGCCCATCCTCACTAATTACGTAGAGATGAAAGCTCGGTCGCCCTCCCTCGCCCTTCGTTTCGATATTCGATGAGAAGATGATCCTTTTACCGTCGGGAAAATAGAACGGCGAGAAATTCGACGCCCCGTTCGATGTCACCGCCCGTTGCCCACTTCCATCCGCATTCATCACAAAAATTTCAAGCTGCCCCGGCTCCACCAGACTCTGTTTGAGCAAGTCCTGGTACTTGTCGATCTCCGCCTGATCGGTGGGATGCGCCGCCCGATAGACAATGCGCGTACTGTCCGGTGAAAAGAACGCTCCACCGTCATAGCCGATCTCGCTGGTCAACCGCCGAGGCTTCGAGCCATCGAGGTTCATCGCATAGAGATCCAAATCCCCATCTTTCACGGATGTCCAGACGATCGTCTTGCCATCAGGCGATAGGGTCGCTTCCGCATCGTAGCCGGGCGTGGAGGTCAGCCGCTGCATCTCCTGTCCATCCATGCCCACGGCATAGATGTCATAATCGTCCAGAGCCCAGCGATAGGCTCCCTCCCGCTTCGGCTTCGGTGGACAGCTCGGTCCCGACGCATGAGTCGACGAGTACAACACTCGGCGATCGCCTGGAAAAAAGTATCCGCATGTTGTGGCGCCCTTGCCGGTGCTCACCATGTGAACGCGGTCGCTCCCCAAATCCATCACGTACATCTGATAACAACCCAACCCGGCGTCGGCCGGTTTAAGCGGGGTCGCATCGGTATTGTTCATCCAATTGTTCGTGGATTGGAAAATCAATTTGGTCCCACTGAAGGAAAAGTAGGCTTCGGCATTCTGCCGGCCCACCGTCAGCTGGCGAATATTCTTCAGATGCCGCTCAGCCTGGTGAGCGGGAACCGCCGGAGCCTTGGACACAAGACTCTCCGCCTGCCCCGACTGCTCACCCAACAACAGACAGACGAATCCGAGTATGCACCACTTACCGAATGGGACTGCTTGCATCGAGACGCACCTCCATGCCATCGCTTGCGAGCGGCCATTCCCCTCGGGACGCCACCGCGCCATCTTTGAATAACACGAAACTATTCCATCCGTAAAAAAAGAGCAGCCGCGCCACCTTCGCGACAGCCTGTTGCGAAGTCGCATACAACACCGTGACGACACTGCCTGGGCGATCGACCCTGTGACAACTCACCAGCAGGGCGAGTCCTGACCCTTCGTACGACGTCCCCATCACGGTGACCCCACTGTCGTTCAAGACCGCACGCTCACCGCAATGCTTGGCCATGATCGATCGAATCTCGAAACGGGATTCCTGGCCGCCTAATACTAACACCGAACCTTCCTGAGGAAACAGTCCATCCTTGTCGAGGCGGATGATCGCCGTTCGTTCGCTGACCGGTTTCCGCTGCTCCTGGGTTTCGATACGTGCGACAATGTCCCGAAACGGCGAGGGATGACCCGGCTCATCTGTAAACGCCGTCAGCACCGATCTCCGTCGATCGGTCACATAGTGGTTGAGCACCGGCGACAGCGATTGCCGGGCGATCCGCCGGAAAGCCATGAACTCGGGATCGAGATCGATCGTGATCGGTCGGGCGGGCAACGTGACAGAGATTGTCTCGCGCTGAGAGCGCAACGGCACCATCAACGTCTGCGTGCGATCACCCTCCATCTGAACCCGAATCTGGAGAGGAAAACGGAACGGCTTGTTGGATTGGACGATCGTCACCTCAAGCTGAAAGGTCTCTGCCGGCGCCCCGGCCACCGGACGAGCGACGGCCTCCGACAACGACAGCGCCGGCGCCCCATCCCGTTCCAACCATTGCGCGAAAAACCATCGGAGGTCCTGGCGGCTTTCTCCTGCGAAAATCCGCTCAAGATCGGGCCATTCTGCATGCCTACCGTGATATTCCGCCACCAATTTTTTCAGAACCCGCCAAAATATCTCCTCTCCCACCTCCTGGCGCAGGAGGTGGAACAGCATCGCAGCCTTTTGATAGCCGATCGCATTATCGCGCTCATCCAGTTTCTGCGTGAATTGCGCGACCGGATAGTCCCGCTCCGGCGGCACGTGGAGATTGTAGCCCTGTACCATCAGGCGGCGCTGGTCCTGTGCCTGCGTGCGATCTCCCACCAGTTCATGCCAGTAATAATTGGCCAGATAGGTCGTCAGGCCCTCCACCCAATTCCCACGTTCGGCGCGATTGAAGACATCATTACCGATCCACGAATGCACGATTTCGTGGCCCAGCGCGTAGGGTTGCACATAATGCCGCTTGATGATGCCGCTCCCCAGCAGGGTAAACGAGGGCATGCCGAGCCCGCTCGCAAAGAAATTCTCCACCACGGCGAATTTTTCGAACGGATAGGGGCCTAGCAGGAGGATATAGGCGTCCAAATAGCGCGCGGTCGCATCGAGATATTCCTCAGCCAGATGCGCGTCGTCGGGGAAAAGATAGGTCGAGAGCCGAATCTTCTGACCGGTCTTAGCCGTCCAGTCTCGAACCGTCGAGACAAAGGTATTCGCCACAAGCGTGAGGGCCTCGCTCGGCTGTGTCACAGTCCATTCCGTCATCGTCATGTTCTCGTCGCGGCAGAGCCCTGCGGGGCAGGCGCGCGACTCACCGGCTCTCCCTTGGGTCACGACGGTCCATCCTGTCGGCACGGCAACCAGCAGCGCATAGGTACTGAGCGATTCCTGAACATCGGGATACCAAGAGCTTTCGCTGCTGATATAGACGCCCTCCAGCCCGATATGTCCGGCAGTCTCGCTGGGCGTCACAAATCGAAGATGGCGCGGATCCCGAGGCGGATCGTTGATCACGCCATGGTAGTGCACATCCAACGTCACCAGCCCGGCGGCCACGACCTTCGAGGAAATGGTGACCTGTTGCGCCGACTCCGGCGTGGAGCCATGTTCAAGTTCAAACGGCACATCGTGAATCAGGGATTCTGTCCCAGCCGATTCTTGCACGAGAGCAACGCGGTCAATCTGGAGCGTGGGGGCGAGGGAGAAACGAATCGGAGCCTTCTGCTGCGGCATCTCAATGGTCAGCCGGTCCTTTGCGATGAGCGCATGCTGCTCAGGGACGAGCTGTACGAACAAATCATGGTGCCGAATGACGACGTGCGGCAGGACTGGGTCGGCTGCACAGGCAATATCCAGCACTCCATGGATGAGGAGCACGGCGAAAAAGAGGCAGGGAAAAGAGACGACGCTTCTTCCGATCGGCATCAGAAGAGTTTTAACATTCGCGACAGACGAGCACAAGCTGGATGGACATCAGTAATTTTTCCAAGTCGATGGGCTTCCCGAGGACCTCTTGGGGCCCCAGAGCCCAGGCTTCATCAAGGCGCTCTTCGTCGTGACTGCCAGTGATGATGATCACCCCACCGGTATATTCGCGCTGGCGGAGTTGCCGGAGCACCTCCACTCCGTCCATACCGGGCATGAGCAGGTCGAGAAGGATCAGATCAGGAGACGCTTGTTCTACCATCGAGAGGGCCTCGAAACCATCTTTTACGCCGAGTGCCCGATACCCACGGAGGCTGAGAAACTGAACGAGCAGGTCGCGGATCAACGGCTCATCGTCGACAACGAGGACCGTTTCCCCCGTATCGGCCACGGCTGCACTACCCGCCACCGGCGGAGCGGGAACGGATTTATCCGGAAGCTGCACCACTCGATTCACACATTCGACCAATACATCGAGTGACAAGCCCTTGCGGATAAAATCGGTTACGCGTAATCCCCGCGCTTGATTTTCCTGCTCCTCAGTCGCTCCACCGCCCAGGATGATCACTGGGGCATGAGGGTCGTACGCACGGATTTCTTTCAGGACGGTCAACCCATCCATTTCAGGCATGCGAAGATCAAGAATGGTGACACGCGGGGCCTGCTGGCGGAAGAGAGTCAGGCCTTCGATCCCACTCGTCGCCGACAGCACCTGATATCCATGTCGGGTAAAAATCGACTGGATCAGCTCGCAGTTCATACGGTCATCGTCGATAACCAGAATCTTGATCATGGCTTAGCCTCGTAGGCAAGAATGCGTGGCACACCAGCAGGGCGCAGGTACATAAGAAAGCTCAGCCTAACACAGGACCATGCCTACGGAGAAGAAAACGATGGGATCTCACAGCGGGCTACACAGAGGGCGAGGCAGTCGTACCGAGAAGCGCGTCCACGAATGCATCGCTTTGAAAATCTTGCAGATCCTCGACCGATTCCCCGACTCCAATGAGTCTCACGGGCAACTTGAGTTCCTCGGCAATTGCGACGACGATCCCTCCGCGAGCGGTGCCGTCGAGCTTCGTCAGGACTAAGCCGGTGACACCGACCGTTTGATGAAATTGACGAGCTTGAGACAGTGCGTTCTGCCCGACCGTCGCGTCCAGCACGAGGAGTACTTCATGCGGCGCACCAGGATATTCCTGTGCGATAACGCGGGTGATCTTGCGGAGTTCGTCCATGAGGTTCGATTTTGTGTGCAGCCGGCCGGCCGTATCGATCAAGACCACATCCACCTGCCTCGCTTTCGCAGCGGCAATCCCATCGAACGCGACGGCAGCTGGATCGGCTCCATGGCGGTGACGAATCACGTCGACACCGATTCGGTCGGCCCAGACTTGCAGTTGCTCGATCGCCGCCGCGCGAAACGTATCGCACGCCACTAGCAATGGCACTTTCCCCACCTGCACAAGCCGTTGCGCGATCTTGGCGATCGTGGTCGTCTTCCCCACACCGTTCACTCCCACCGCCAGGATGACAAAGGGTTTGGGGCCTTTCGAGAGCAAAGGCTCCAGCGACAGTCCCTGCACGGGCGTCAACACATCGAGCAGGGTGTCCCGCAAGACCGTATGCACTCGACCAGGCTGTGAGGCATCGGTCCCTTGAAGCTGTTTCTTGAGCCGTTCCATCACACGCTCCACAACACGGGCACCGAGATCAGAAGCCATGAGGGCTGCTTCAAATTCTTCCAAGACAGCAGGATCCGCCGCGCGGCCAAGGAACCGATCCAAGGACCCGCGAACGGCATCGCGTGTTTTGGTGAGCCCTTCACTGAGTCGCTGCAACCATCCCATAGATCTACCCGTGCCCCATGATGGCGATACGTGTCTCGGCTCGAGACCCTGAATTCGTCGAAAGGTCGAATCCTGATGCGTTCAATTCACTCGTTTCGGCAACCGCGAAAGCGCCCGCAGAATTATCCGTTCACGACGATGCATCCGGCGCGCTTCTTTTTCGCTCCGTTCGTGATCGTAGCCGCAGAGATGCAGAATGCCATGGACCAGCAACCGGACGATTTCCTCATCAAAGGACTGTCCAGCCTCTCTTGCCTGTCGCCACGCCGTAGGCGCCGAGATTACCACATCGCCCAGCATATCCGGCATATGACATATGGCGTATGGCATGCGGGCTTCCCGCATGGCAAAGGCCAGCACGTCGGTCGTGCGATCCTTACCCCGATACCGACGATTGAGACCTTGCATCCGCTGATCGCCCACGAACAAGATGCCCAGCTCCGCCGACGGTTCCCCGACATCAGCAAGAATCGCCCGCACCGATCGTTTCAAATGCGGCTGATTAAACGTGAAACGTCGAACCTGACTCTGCATATGGACCGGCATTAATGTGACTGGCCCCAAGGATCCGTGAGCGGTGGGGAAGGGGTGGCAGGCTTCGGCTGTTTATTTTGCGGCGATGATCGACGTCCCGCCGCGCCAGATAGGGGGCCAGAAGATTGAACGGGATTCTGATGGTGATCGTAGGCCTTGATAATATCTTGCACCAGCTTGTGGCGGACTACGTCACGTTCGTCGAAATAGACGAATGCAATGCCCTCGATATCTCGAAGAATCTCCCGCACCTCGATCAGGCCGGAGACCCGTTCAGGCGGCAGGTCTACCTGTGTAATATCGCCGGTGACGACCACCTTGGAGTGAAACCCAAGGCGCGTGAGAAACATCTTCATTTGCTCCGCCGTGGCATTCTGCGCTTCATCGAGAATGACGAACGAATCGTTTAATGTGCGACCTCGCATAAACCCAAGGGGCGCAATCTCGATGTCGCCTCGTTCAATCGCGCGCGTGGCCCGCTCCATATCCATCATATCGAACAGCGCGTCGTACAGCGGGCGGAGATAGGGGTTCACTTTGGCGTACAGATCGCCCGGCAGGAACCCGAGCTTCTCGCCTGCCTCAACAGCCGGCCGCGCCAGAATGATGCGGCTCACTTCTTTCTTCATCAAGGCGCTCACCGCCATCGCCATTGCCAGATAGGTCTTACCTGTTCCGGCCGGGCCGATTCCAATGACGATGTCGTGCGTCTCGATGGCTTCGATATAGATTTTTTGCGTCGGCGTCTTCGGCGCGACGAAACGTTTCTTGGTGACGATCGTCGCCGCATTAGCAAGGAGTTCTTTGATCGGAGTCTCGGGACTCTGCCGGAGCGCGCTCAACGCGTGAGAAATGTCGTCCGGCTGGAGGACCATCCCGTCGTTGGCGAGGGTGGCGAGTTCCGTGAGCACACGTTCCGCATGGCGGGTGGCGTCTGGCGTACCATCGAGGGTGAGTTCTTCTCCGCGCGCCGAGAGGCGCACCCCCAGATCCTCCTCAATCAGCTTGAGGTGTCGGTCGTGGTGACCGAACAGAACGGCAGTATTGGTGCCTTCTCTGAGTTTAAGTTTACGCACGCGTTGGGTTCGAGTCCCTCCCTCGTCTATTATTTTCCATTATAGCAAATAGCAAAAAGCGGAGACAACTAGACGTTTTGAAAATACGCCTAAAATAATCAGCGTGGGATGAATCAGCTTTTGACACTGGTGGAGGAGTCGAGCGAGAGATCAAAGTCTTGGAATGCGGAACCACCGTGACCATCTTGTACCACGATGCGAACTCGATGCGTTCCTTTCACATCTGGAGCAACCTGCCAGGAAACCATCCCTGTGTTTGAGTCAATGTTCATCCCGGACGGAGCAGTGTCCAATACGTATTTCAAGCTGTCTTTGTCATCATCGATGGCCTGAACGCCGTACACGAAAAGCCCTTTTTCAAACTGGCCCGGCGGGTGGGACGTAATTTTAGGAGCGTTGTTTTCCAACGCAATGGGCTCTGATAATTTAGATGTGCCGATCCCGCCCGCATCGCGCGGTATCACTTCTACCGTGATCGAATCGCCTCGGTGAAAAGCCCCTGTGTCAAGTGTCGCATGCTCTCCTTCAAGAACGAGCGTGGCATTTCCCCTCCACCGATACACATACGAAATTGCATCGCGGTCGGCATCAACACCTTCTACTATGGCACGCATCTCGCTTCGATCCGACCCTGTCGGCTCGATTGTGACCTTTACCACCTCCGGTGGAGTATTTCCCACGGTTGCCGGTTCGGTCTTGTAGGGCTTCCCTGAAGTGTGACCGTCGGAGGCGACGACCTCTGCCTCAACTCTGTCACCGCGATTGAGGAACGTAGGCGACAATGTCGACTGAGTTTCTCCCTCAATGCGATGCCCGTTGATAAACCATTGGTAACCAAAGGTCAGCGAATTGCGATCTGGATCCTCGGCCTCAATCTGGAGCGCAATAGGACCGCTCAAGATAAGGGGGGTAGGCAGCACCACGACCCGCTGAATGACAGGTGGGCGATTTGCGCCCTGCGAGACACCGGAGCCTGGTGTGACTCCCGACTGGTTGGACTCCGAAAAACAGCCGGCCACGAGGAGCGCAAACAAGACGACGGACCATTGTGAGGAACTGGTGCTGTTCGGAACACGGGATGTCTCACCCCGTGTTCCAAGCCGGCTCAGGAAACTTCTGCTATGCACTATCGATAGATCCACGAGATAAAGTGGCTACGCGGGTCTGGAACGCCGCCGGGACCTCCGGCTATGTTGCTTTCGGTACAGAGCAAGGCCCCGGTACTGGTGTTATTACAGATCCTGATAGGAGCACCTCCATCCGACCCACTGCCGATATGAGTTACACCGCCGAAGGCCAACCCCTCTCCAAGCGAGATCTTACCTGAGACGTTCACGTTACCACTGGCGCCAGGATTCGTGCCGATGATAGATTCCGTATAGGCAGACCCTGTCTTGTAGTACAGCGCATACAGATAACTTGTCCCAGAGGATGCGCAGATATCATTTGTCGGAATGAAGGTCGGGAAGTATACAATTCCGCCAAACACCACGGGACTAGCCAGCACTCGCTCTCCATTCGCCGCCCCACTCTGAGGTAAGGTTGTATACCAGCCGTCCTTGCTTTGGATCAGCGCAATCAAACTCGTAAAGGACGTGACGCCGGTTACCCCTGTGACCTGGTTCGTGCCGGATACTTGGCCACAGTTACCCTGCCCGACAATGCAAACCGTGGCACTCGTGACATTCAACAAATCGTTGTCGTGACAGTTTGTCGAGCTCGACTGGGTGCAAGCCAAATTGATGACGGAGTCTTTCATACCGACAAAATACTGTGGCGTCGTATCTGTCTTATCGGATGCGCCATAGTAGCGTCCAGACCCGGCAAAAACCCACACCTTTGCAGTGTCATCGATTGCAATGCCAGGCGCCGTTGCGACCGGCCCAAGGTCGATTGTAGGAGCCGTGCAGGGTGTCGGCGCGCAGGTACCGATGAACGAATCGAGAATCTCGGTTGGGATCCGGTTACCACCGGAAGAGATGCCCCAAGCCGACGCTGCTCCCGTTCCAAAGACCGGCGGATTAGACCCGGTGATCGTCTCTCCCAGCGTCAGGCGATAGAGCTTGCCTCTCCACGGCAAGCTTCCGTCATCGATGACACCGCCGAAATAGACCGAGTCCGTTCGATAATCGAGATTTCGGTCGAATGACGCCATGTCGCCGACAAAGGAATTTAAACTGCCGACCGGAAAGGTCTGCACCAGACTGTTGCTCACGCCAGGACCTGTGGCCAAGTTGATGGCATAGACCTTAGCGCTTTGTGTCGTGCCTCCACCGTATCCAGTCGGACCAGATCCGACGACCATGTACCACTTCGCGTTCGTGTTGCTGACCTCACCGTCGGTTGAAGGATTGACTCGAACGACCTTCGGAAGACTGGTCGTCAACCCGAGCCCTTCATCGGTAAAGGACATGAGCAACCTCGGCGCCACTTCCGGGTTCGTGATATCGAGGACGAAATAGGCGCTATAGAACTTGCGTGTTTCAACCCCGCTGCCGAAGTTCGCCGTCACACTCATGGGCGGGGCACCGGTTCCACCGACACAGGTTGGAGCCGCTGGTGACACAGCGCCGCGGCAACTGCCACCCAAACGCATCCCGCCGATCAAGATCGTGCCCCAGCCATTAGGATGGTCCACGTCAGGCGTAAATATGCGGGCATCCGCTATCGTCGGTTGCAAATCGACATAATACACATGCTGGTAGTCAGTCCTGGTGAGCCACTGCAGGTGCGGTAAGAGCTGTTGGGGAATGAAACCCCATAGCTCATCTCCTAACAGCGGCCCGGCACTGTTATCCGTCGGAGTCCTCGTAAACCATCCATGCTCGACGATCGGGCTGGTGGTAGTCCCTGAGGTCGGATCATCGCCGGGATGGTAATACCCGCCGTTGAATGCGTGCAACATCCCATCGTTAGCGCCGGCGTAGATGACCTGCCGACGATTCGCATACTTCACCAGATAGGCCTGATAGCTGAGGTCGCCAAACTTCGCGTCGTACCGGTCCGATGGGCTCGCGACTACCTGCGGGGCGGAGTGAATGAGATCGCCTAACTTCCAGGTCTTCAGTGTTCCGCTTCCGAACGGTACTTGCAGCCGCCGTTCTCGCAGTTGATCGAACTGGTTGCCCCCGGTCGTACAGATAGAGGGTTCACATCCACGAATAAATTCGATAATGTTGCTCGCCGTGAACGGCGCAGCGCCGGGGCGCAAGTAGGGACTGAGAGTCGCTGCGTTGGCCGCCGTGAAGGGAATCTGCTCCCCGGCATCGACCACCCCATCGTTATCGGTATCCACCCAGGTGAGAATCGTTCTCGTACTGGAATCCTTCAACCCCAATTGAGTTCCTGCCTCCCACACCGGGGCGATACTGCTCAAGAGTCTGTCGCAGGGAAGGCAGTCGAGATTATTGATGATTCCATTGCTGTCTTTATCGTCCGGAAGCCCATCTCCATTGAGATCGTCGTAATAGTCGACTTTGACGAGATTGGCGACGGTGTCGTATCGGGTGATAAGGATCTTGTCTTGTGTGTAGATGAGCTTCTTGTCTTGGACCGTGTCTTCTCGAAGATTGCCGAAGGTGTCGATGAAGAGGCTCTGGGTATAACCGGTCCAGAGGACATCCTTCAACGTGGCCGTTTCGATCGTGCTGGGATAGAAGTACGATTGATACAGGGCGCCTTCGCCGGTCGTGGATGTGGCCAGCACGGAGACCGACGATCCGGCCGCGCTCTTCCTCAGAATGCTCGAAATGGTCGACAACAGCTTGTCTTGCAAATCGTCCACATTCGAGGACTCGAAATAGGCATCGGGAATTCCGTCCGGCGTACTCACTCCCGTGAAGTTGTTCTCCTTGTCGTACTCGGTTACTTGGGGGATGCCGTCGTTGTTGGCATCTTCAAAGGCCCCCTGTTGGGCCGTATGCATCAGGATTTCTCTGCCTGAGATGTTGCCGAAGGCAAAAAACGTATAGATCGTCAGATTCTGTGTGCCAGGCAGGCAATGTCCGGTGACAGCAAGAACCGCGATCGTGCCGTCGGCAGTTCCAGTACAGGGCCGCAGATCGTTTGTATGCGCCCAGTAGGCCACATCATTCAGATAATGGGTGCCGTTACTCGCATAGTCCGTCTTGTGTTCTCCCAACAGCGTAGCAGGAGGCGTCGCCGGGTTCGTATTGCACGTGCCGTTTGGCGCGTGAATGGTCGCATTGCCACCGACGCAAGGGGTGCCTGAGACCGCGCTCGCGTAGGTCCGCATCGCAGCTGGAATATTAACATCCTCGGTTGGTTCCCCATCCGTAAAGATGAGCACAAATGTTTTGCAACAGTTCACGGGCTGGGAGGTTCCTACCCAGGGCGGGGTGTGGTTCGTGCCGAAGAAATAGGGGTCGCGCCCACAGGCATTGGTGATATAGCCGGCCGGACAGGTTTCGGAGCCGGTCAATACTTTATGCTCCGGCGTATCCGTACCGGAGCCGGTGTCGACCCCTAGGGACCCGACGCCGTTGGCGGCTAAGGCGACGCCGTTCGAGATGCCTCCGGAAAAGGCGATAGGAAACACATAGGAACCGGGCACGTAGGTCGAATTGATTTGGGCCACGTAACGTGCGGTTTCATAGAGCGATTCCGCAAGAGGCGTCCAGGTGGAGGGAAAGGATTCCTGGACCGCATCGATCATCGCAGCCGTATTCGTGTTGAACGTCTCGATGTCCATGTCCGAGAAATTGACGGTTTGACGAGAACCGGGGGACACCAGCATCCTGGCTCCATCACCGGCCGGTTTGAATTCAAAGAGTCCAAACCGCGCCTTGGAGCCGACCTGCTGAATCACTCCCGTCGGCTCGGTGCTATTTCCGATCTTGAGTTCATATTTTCTTACGCTATACCCATCTCCGCAGTCGCTATTAAAGCTGCTGTCGTTATCGACACAGAAATAGGCGGCGTCGACACCGATCCAGAGGGTTGCGGGGGTCCCCGATCTGTCCGCTAGGGGAATTCTTCCAATGTATGATGTTGGTCCTGCCGCAGATTGAACATCCGTTAACTCTGCAGTCACTCCTGTCGCTTGCGCCCGCACCGTCTTCAGCGCCGGCGCGCCATTCGTCGGACAGGTACCATCTGCGGCACGAGCCACAAAACAGTCGCCACCGATCATCGATTTCTTGACCGCGTCGAATCGCCGGAAGGTCGCAAAGTTCAGAAAATTTCCATCCCACTCGGTGTTTGAACAGGCCGTCGCCAACGTGGCTTTTACCGTCGCAGGCTCAAAGCGTGCATCGGCGCCCGAATCATATGTGTAACAGAGAAGAGGATCGAAATAGCCGGAGAAAGTTGTTGCGCTACTGAATGGCCTATCACCGGCATCGGTGCAGTCCCCATCGGCAGGGTTAGAGAAGTCACAGGTCAAGCCACTCATACTCCCGGAGTTGTCCATGAGGAGGATGATGTTGGGTGTCACCACGTTGGAGATAAACTGCGGCTGGGCCGTGTAGTCAGCATT
>JACMLT010000151.1 GCA_014379455.1 Nitrospiraceae bacterium | reverse complement strand
GACGCGCCGCCCTCCTCTGCCTTATTCCTCTCCTCGTCGCCAGCTGTGGTGGCTTACAGGAGGTGTGGGAAGGGCCAGGTGCGAAAATGTTCCGTCCTCAAGCCATTGCGGTGCTTCCACCCATGGCCAGCCAATACGACAACGCGCGTGAGGATATTCAAGAGGTCTTGTCCAGTTCTTTGAACAAGGCCGCTCATATTGAGCGTGTCGTATCTCCTGAGAATGTGACGGATATCTTCCAAGGCTCGAAAGAGGCGTTCGACGCGCTGGTATTCTATTTCTCACGTCTGGAGATGACCGGTCAGTCCGAGAGGGATTCAGCGGTGAAGTTGGGAAAAGCGCTCAACGTGGATTCATTTCTGGTCGTACGAGTCAACTCATGGGAATACATGCGTAAAGAAGGCGACAATGTCGGTCGGGTCGGCCTGAGCCTCCGTCTGGTTGATGCCACCACCGGCACCACCGTGTGGAAGGCACGACATGAAAAATCAAGTAGCTACATGTTTTACCGTCCAAACTTAAAGGATATTGCGAAGGAATTAGCGGCCGAGATGATTCAGGCCATGCCCCCCCAAGCCAAACGATAGTCCCTGCTCCCTCTGTGTGATTCCCAATGCAGTTGAAAAGACTGAATCTCGTCAAGTCCAGCAATTCTTTGTCTGGCTTTCGGAGAGAAGAAGGTGTGATCAAACACCTAGCCTGATTTAGGCTGAGCCAATCGCATGGCGGTTTTCAGTGAGCGGACAAATTCTGCCGTCTGCTTCACCATCTCCAGTTGCTGTCCATATGCGGCGATCTGCTTGACGATCGCACTACCGACAATGACCCCATCGGCAATGGCCGCGACATTAGCCGCGTCTTCCGTCGTCGCAACCCCGAAGCCGACCGCCACAGGAAGCTGAGTGATTTTCCTGATTTTTTCGACGTTTTTCCTCACATCGGCCAGGTTCAGCAATTTCGCGCCGGTGATGCCGGTCAGTGACACATAGTAGATAAAGCCCTGTGACTGGCGCGCCACGAAAGTCCGGCGCGCCTCAGTGCTCGTAGGGGCAAGAAGAAAAATCAGCGGAAGCCCAGCGGCGGCAGCCGGCCCTTTGAGCGGTCCTGCTTCGTCAGGTGGCATGTCAGGCATGATCAGCCCATCAACACCGGACCGGGCTGCCTCCTGGCAGAACCGTTCAGGACCGAACGCGTGAATACTATTGTAGTAGGCCATCAAGACCAGTGGGACCTGAGTTCTAGCCCTGAGGCGTGCAATCATGGACAAGATCGTTCGAAGCGATGTTCCACTGCGCAAGGCTCGTTCTGCTGCCTGTTGGATGACCGGGCCATCGGCGATAGGGTCGGAAAACGGAACACCCAGTTCAATGATATCGGCCCCGGCCTGTTCTAACTCCATAACTAGTTGCTCGGTCTCACGCAGCGAGGGGTCGCCTGCCATTATATAGGTGATAAGCGCCTTCTCGCCTCGCTGCCGAAGTTGTGTAAAGGTATGGTCGAGCTTCGATGTCACAACGTGATCCCTCGCATGTTGGCGATCTGCTGGACATCCTTATCTCCACGACCGGAGAGATTCACAACAAGAAGCTGGTTCTTCTTCATCGTGGGCGCCACCTTCATCACATGGGCAATGGCATGGGCACTTTCGAGGGCCGGCATGATGCCCTCCTCTCTGGCTAGTAGATCGAATGCAGCCATGGCTTCATCGTCAGTCACCGAGGTGTATTCGGCTCGGCCTTGATCCCGCAAATAGCTGTGCTCGGGACCGACCGCAGCGTAATCCAACCCGGCTGAAACCGAATGTGTCAGATTCACTTGTCCATCGTCACCCTGGAGCAGATAGGTCATGGTGCCTTGCAAGACGCCCGGCTTTCCTCCTTCAAAACGGGCGGCATGTTTTCCACTCGCGACCCCCAGACCGCCGGCTTCAACACCGATCATTTTCACCTTCTTGTCCCGGATAAACGCATGGAAGAGTCCGATAGCGTTACTGCCACCGCCGACGCAGGCGATAAGGCAATCCGGCACTCGGCCTTCTGCCGCCAGAATCTGGCGCCGCGCTTCACGCCCAATGATGGCTTGGAAGTCACGGATCATCATCGGGTAGGGATGGGCTCCGAGCACTGAACCGAGAATGTAGTGGGTCGTGCGGATGTTCGTCGTCCAATCCCGCATGGCTTCGCTGATGGCATCCTTGAGCGTACGGCTCCCGGCGTCGACCTCCGTGACGGTCGAACCGAGTAATCTCATCCGGAAGACGTTCAGCGCTTGGCGCTGCATGTCTTCGGTCCCCATATACACTTCACACTGAAGCCCGAACAGCGCCGCAACAGTCGCCGTCGCCACCCCATGTTGTCCGGCCCCGGTTTCAGCGATGATGCGCGGCTTCTTCATCCGGCGGGCCAGCAACCCCTGCCCGATCGCATTGTTGATTTTATGAGCCCCGGTATGACAGAGGTCTTCGCGCTTCAAATAGATTTTCGCTCCACCCAACCGCTTCGTGAGCCGTTGTGCAAAATAGAGCGAGGTGGGACGTCCGGCGTACTGCCTTAAATAATACGCGAGCTCAGACTGGAAGCCCCGGTTTTTTTTCGCACGGGCATATTTCTGCTCCAATTCAAGCAGGGCAGGCATGAGCGTTTCAGGGACATAGCGGCCACCATACGCGCCGAAGCGACCCTGCTTGTTGGGAACTGAACTCATCATCATCCTTCTGCCTGCTTAGGCCGGGTGCAGTATAAACAGGTCATGGTGGAGAGACAACACTGACAGCGCGAATGAAGGCGTGGACTTTCTCATGATCTTTCTTACCAGGCGCTTGCTCGACGCCACTGCTCACATCCACGCCGTAGGGTTGAACAACCTGGATCGCCTTCTTGATATTCTCCGGGGTGAGCCCTCCAGCCAGAAGCACGCTCGCAGCCTTGGCCACCTCTGCTGCAAGTTGCCAGTCGATGACTTGTCCAGTGCCTCCATAGGACTGATCGGAAAAGGCGTCCAGCACAAACCCTCGTACACCGGCCCGCCCACGAAACTCTGCCAAAGCGAGAAATGTGCTCCGATCTTTCACGCGTAGCGCTTTAAAGACTGTACGACCTAACTCTTTGCAATAGGTCGCCGATTCGTTTCCGTGCAACTGTGCGATGGTGAGTCCACAGTCGTCCATCAGATTCCGAACCACTTGTTGGTCTTCGTCGACGAACACACCGACTGGTGTCACCAAGGGAGGCAGACGCATAATGATCTGCCGCGCCAATGTGGGCTCGATATACCGAGGACTCTTTCGATAGAACACGAATCCTAAAGCATCGGCCCCGGCATCGACTGCCGTGGCGGCGTCCTCGGCATTGGTGATTCCACAAATTTTAACTTTGGCTATATAGGACATGTTAGGCGTGCGACGGAGCCGGAGTTCCTCTCAACTCACGGATCTTCTCCCCGATGTCATCAGCCCGAATGAGTGATTCTCCAACGAGCATGGCATGGATGCCGGCTTCGACCAAGCGCACCACATCGGCGCGCTGCTGGATACCACTCTCGCTGACGATCAGCTTGTCAGACGGAATCCGTTTCGCCAAACGCAGCGTCACGGCCAGATTTGTCGTGAAGGTCTTGAGATCTCGGTTGTTGATGCCGATCAACCGAGCCTGCGGGAGTCGCTCCAATACGGTATCGAGTTCGCGCTCGTGATGGGTCTCGATCAGCACATCCAAGCCTAAACCACGGGCGAGCGCATAGAAGTCGATCAGTTGTTGTCGTTCAAGCGCAGCCACGATCAAGAGGACGGCATCGGCACCGTAGGCGCGCGCTTCGTAAAACTGGATCTCCTCCACCATGAACTCTTTGTTCAAGGCCGGCAGGGGCACCGATTGTTTGATCTCGCGAAGGTAGTCGAGGCTCCCTTGGAAGAAATCCTTGTCGGTTAAGACGGACAACGCCGAAGCGCCATGGGTATGATAGGCCTTCGCAATCTCGAGATAGTCAAATCGATCGGCAAACTCGGGGCGGAGGAGGCCAAGACTGGGTGAGGCCTTCTTGACTTCGGCGATCAGCGAAGGACTGCCGGCCATTCTCGTCGCTTCGAGGGTCACAGCAAAACCGAGTGGACCAGGTGCGTCCTGAATCCTCTTCTTCAGCTCTGAGAGGTAGCCCCGGCTTTGCTTGTGCCGGAGTTCCGCTTTCTTGTGCTCCAAAATTCGAGAGAGAATCACGATGCAGTCATCCTTTATTCGTGAATGCGATGAGGCGAGCCAGTTTCTCGGCCGCGGCACCGGAATCAATAGCCTGGCCTGCCAAGAGAAATCCATCTTGAAGACTAGTCGCCTTGCGCCCTGCAACCAGGGCCGGAGCGGCATTCAAACAGACGATGTCCCGTTTCGGTCCTTTGCGCCCTTGGAGAATATCGCGTGTCATCGCCGCATTCTCTTGCGGCGTCCCTCCGGTCAGCTGTTTGGCTTGGACTAGAGCAAGTCCGAACTCCGCCGGATCCAGAAGATAGTTCGAAAGAACGCCCCCCTTCGCTTCCGAAATCTGCGTCTTAGTGGTCAGGGTAATTTCATCGAGTCCATCCATCCCATGTACGACAAAGCAATGTTGCGATCCCAGATGCATGAGCACATTTCCCAGCAGGGAGGTCAATCTCCCCTCGTAGACGCCGAGCACTTGAACGGTGGCGCCGGCTGGATTGGTCAGAGGGCCCAAGAGATTCAACATGGTCCTGATGCCCATTTCCTGCCTTGGTCCGGCGCAATGTTTCATGGCTCCATGATAGAGCGGAGCAAAGAGGAATCCGATCCCAACCTCATTGATGCAATCGGCCACACGTTCAGTCGGCAGATCAATCTTTACCCCGAGGGCCGAGAGAACGTCTGCACTCCCTGACTTGGACGACACCGAACGGTTGCCGTGCTTTGCCACGGTCAAACCTGCGCCTGCCAACACAAACGCCGTCGTCGTGGATATATTGAACGTGTGAGCCCCGTCCCCTCCGGTACCACACGTATCGACGACCAGGGGATTCCCGACGGCAATACGGACGGCTTTGGCACGCATCGCCCGCACGGAGCCGGCGATTTCCTCAACGGTTTCTCCCTTCAGACGGAGCCCCATCAAGTAGGCCGCAATTTGGGCCTGAGTCGCTGCGCCTGCCATGATCTCGAGCATCACCGATTCAGCTTCTTGCTCGGTGAGAGAGGCGCGGTCAGCAAGTGTAGCAATCGCGTCTTTGATCATGGAATTGAGAGCAGCCTGGTCTGCTAGAGTTTAAGGAAGTTACGGAGGAGGTCCTTCCCGAACGTGGTGAGGATCGATTCCGGATGAAACTGCACTCCTTCGATACCCAACGACCGATGGCGCAGTCCCATGATTTCTCCCTCGGCGGTTTCAGCGGAGACTTCAAAACAGGAAGGCAGCGTGTCACGCTTCACGATCAGAGAATGGTAACGTGTCGCATCGAAAGGATTGGACAGTTGATGGAAAATCGTTCTCCCGTCGTGCTGGATCTTCGAAGTTTTGCCATGCATCAACCGTTCAGCTCGAACGACTTCGCCCCCAAACGCCGCAGCGAGAGACTGATGGCCTAGGCAAACACCCAAGAGCGGAAGGCGACCGCCGAAATGCCGGATGGTGTCGACTGATATACCTGCCTCCATCGGCGTGCAGGGCCCCGGAGAAATCACGATGCGGCTCGGTTGTAGAGACTCGATCTGGTCAATCGTAATTTTATTGTTGCGAAATACCCGAACGTCTTCACCCAGTTCCCCGAAGTACTGCACGAGGTTATAGGTGAAGGAATCATAGTTGTCGATCATCAGTAGCATAATAAACCGTGAGGTGTGAGGCGTAAGGGGAAAAGTCGGCGAGACGCTGATCGCCTCACGCCTTACATGCTCATTCCAGCCCCTGCTCGGCCAATTCAACGGCTTTCATCATGGCCTTCGCCTTATTACACGTCTCTTCATATTCGTGTTCAGGATTCGAATCGGCGACGATGCCGGCTCCGGCTTGAATGAAGGCCTGATGCTTTTTCACAACGACCGTCCGAATATTAATGCACATATCCATGTTGCCAGAGAAACTAAAGTAGCCCACCGCACCCGCATAGGGACCACGTCTCGTGGGCTCAAGCTCATCGATAATCTGCATGGCTCGAATCTTCGGCGCCCCGGAGACGGTGCCGGCGGGAAAACAAGCCCGCAACACGTCGTAGGAGGTCTTCGACTCATCCAGTTGTCCTGTCACATTCGATACGATATGCATGACATGGGAATATCGTTCCACATGCATGAGCGAATCCACTGTGACTGAACCGGGTTTGGCCACACGACCGACATCGTTTCGCCCCAGATCGACCAACATCACGTGCTCAGCCCGTTCCTTTTCATCCGCCAAGAGCCGTCGCTCCAGCTGCTGATCCTCATCAGGATTGATGCCGCGGCGGCGCGTGCCGGCAATGGGACGGACGGAAATGACGCCGTCTTCGCAACGCACGAGTGTCTCCGGAGAGGAGCCAACCAGTTCCACCCCCGCTATACGCAGGTAATACATATACGGAGAAGGGTTCACCACGCGCAACGCGCGATAGAGTTGCAAAGGAGGTGCCTGCACATTGGCTTCCCATCGCTGGGATAGCACCGCTTGCACGATATCGCCCGCTCGAATGTATTCCTTCGTCCGCATGACCATCTTCTCAAAATCCGCCTTGCTCATATTCGCTGTAAAGGCCACGGGCTTACGGCGGCGATGCACCCGCGTGCGGCGGAGCGGACGTTTGAGCCTCTTGATCGTGCGTTCGATCCGTTCTGTTGCCGATCGATAGACAGCCTTGATGCCGCGCTCCCCTCTTGCCGTGACATGAGCGGTGGCCACAACTTTGATCTTCAGGGCGACATTGTCGAAGATCAGCATAGTGTCGGTAAGCAGGAAGGCAAAATCAGGAAGGTTGAGCGGATCCTTCTGCCGCGCAGCTAAGTCTTCGAACGTGCGCACCATGTCGTAGCTCAGATATCCGACCGCGCCGCCGACAAATGGTGGAAGATCCGGCATGGTGACCGGACGATAGCTTTCCATCATTTCCCGCAGACGTTCGAGAGGGTTTCCACGGCTCGGAATACGCTTCTTGCGCGTGCCCTGCACGACAAGAAGGTCTCCCCGATCCTCGTACACGACAATCGGGGAACCGCTGCCAAGAAAGGAATAGCGCGCCCATTTCTCACCTCCCTCAATGGACTCCAGGAGATAAGCCGAGGGGCCATGATCGATTTTAGCAAAGGCAGAGACAGGGGTCTCATAATCCGCGAGGATCTCTCGATAGAGCGGAACGAGATTACCCTCTTTGGCATACTGCCGAAATTGGTCAAAACTGAGTGAGTATTGCGGCGGGGCCACGTGGCCGTCCTATTACTCGTGGCCCACGATGAGCTTTTGTCCTACCTCGATAATGTCATCCGGCAGCGTGTTCCACTTTCTAACCTTCTCTACCGTCACCCCATGCTGCCGACTGATGCGAAAAAGCGTTTCGCCAGGTTTCACAATATGTAGAGTAGGGGATTGCATGCCCCCCTGCAGCGATTCTGTTTGCTTGGGCATAGCTTGAGCCTCAGGAGCCGCCCTGAGCGCCAGCGCGTTCGGATCCACGGTGTTGGGAATCGGCTCAACCGGCAGTGCCTTGTGCATCGGTGTGAGCCTGCGCTTCATATCGGCTTTCGCTTTGCGTTCCAGCAACGCCGATTCCTTCATGGCCTCGGATTCTTCCTGCATACGCGTCATCTGTTCCTGAGTAGCATGCACCTGCGCCGTGAGCTCACGATTCTTGGCTTCATATTCCATCAACTCATTTTTGCTTCGCCTCGCTTCGCTATCAAGCTCACCGGTGCGCTTCTCTTCCTGCGCAAGAAGGCGTTGGAAATTCAGGCTGCGCGCCTTTTCCGCATCGTATTTCTCTGCCATCACACATCCGCTCAGCAAGACCCCTCCACAGATAATGGTGACAATTCGAGAGCTGAATCTGGGCATCAACTTGTTCACGAAGTTCTCCCCTTTCATGGATACCTCCCCTGGCGGTCGAGACAATCTTTTCCTCACGCAGCAACATGCAGACATTGGCTGCGGTATAATGCGAACTCGACTCAACTATGCGTATAAAATAGTGTTTATCACGGTGAAAGTCAAAGCGAATATGGGGTATTCGTCGTTTGACCCGTTCCCTGGCCCTATGGTACGGTCTGGACCGTCGCTTCCTCAGTTCGTCACCATCCAGTCCTATGGCCCACGCCGACATCCTATCCAGACTGAATACCCTCAGAGATGAAATCAGACACCACGACTATCTGTACTACGTCAAGGATCGCCCAGATATTTCCGACTCTCAGTACGATCGCCTTTTTCGTGAGCTGATCGAACTGGAACAGGCCCACCCTGAGCTGGTGACCCCAGATTCTCCGTCTCAACGTGTCGGCGCCTCCCCTCTTCAGGAATTGGTCAAAGTTCCCCACGAACAGCCGATGCTCAGTCTGGACTCAATTGTAGAACAGAATGAGGTCCTGACATTCGATCAACGGATGAAACGTGAGCTGGAAACCATGTCCGTCGAATACAGCGTCGAACCAAAATTCGATGGGCTATCGATCGAACTGGTCTACGACCATGGGATCTTTACTCGTGGTGCGACGAGAGGCGATGGAACGACTGGAGAGGATGTGACGGTCAATCTTCGCACGATCCGTTCATTGCCACTGCAGTTACAGTCTCAATCCGGCTTCCCCGATCACCTTGTCGTGCGGGGAGAAGTGTATATGCGCCTCGACGATTTCCAAACATTGAATCGCCGAATCACAGAACGGGGCGGCGATGCCTTCGCCAATCCGCGCAATGCAGCCTCTGGTTCACTCCGGCAGCTGGACTCCACCATTACCGCGACCCGTCCATTGGTCGTGACCTGTTATGAAATCATGGCCGTATCCCTGCCTGTTCCACCAACCCATTGGGAGGAGTTGGAAATATTGGCCCAATGGGGCCTCCCTGTGCCGACACATCGACGCCTCTGTCCGCTAATCGAAGGCGTGATGGCGTTTCATCTCGAAACGGAGTCGATACGAGATACGTTACCCTACGAAATCGACGGCGTCGTCGTGAAAGTCAATCGCCGAGACTGGCAGAGTCGCCTTGGCATGAAGTCTCGCAGTCCACGATGGGCCATCGCCTACAAATTTACGCCGCGCAAGGAAATCACCATTGTGCAGGATATCGTCATCTCTGTCGGAAGAACCGGGACCCTCACCCCAGTCGCACTCTTGAAGCCAGTGGAAGTCGGTGGCGTCACCATCAGCCGGGCCACCATGCACAACGCCGATGAAGTGGCGCGTAAAGACATTCGGATAGGCGATACCGTCAAGGTGGAGCGGGCCGGCGATGTGATTCCCGCAATTGCTGAGCGGGTCCCCGTCTCCGGCGAGCAACGCAACGCCCCTTTTCACATGCCGGATCACTGCCCAGTTTGTGGATCGACCATTGGCCGTGAAGGCGCTTATTTCTACTGTACCGGTCATTTGATCTGTGGCGCTCAATTAAAGGGCGCCATCGAGCATTTTGCGTCCAAGCACGCGCTGAACATCGACGGCCTAGGAAAGAAGACCGTGGCGCAATTGGTCGACCAAGAACTGGTACGATCACTCGGCGACCTCTACCGCCTGACTAAAGATGATCTCGTCACACTTGATGGATTTGCCGATCGATCCGCCACTCTCCTCTTGGAATCGATTGCAGCCAGTACAACCCCTCCCCTGGATCGGTTTCTGATGGGACTGGGGATCCGGCAAGTTGGACAACACATCGCCAAAATCCTGGCTCGTGAATTCGCCTCTCTCGAGGAGATCATGTTGGCGGATCAGGAACGGTTTCAGCACATTCGGGAGATAGGTCCTGAGATTTCAGAATGCCTGGCGACCTATTGGTCTGAGCCGCGCAACCGGGACGCCATCGTACAGCTCAAGAAATCAGGCGTGCGAGTTGCCCCGGGCCTTGCTGCTGGTGACCGGAAGAAATCTCCACTCGCAGGGAAGACCTTCGTGTTTACCGGTGGACTGGATTATTTCTCACGAGACGACGCACAGCAGGCGGTGGAGACAATGGGAGGGCGTGTGTCCTCAAGCGTGAGTAAAAAGACATCCTATGTGGTCGCAGGACGAGATCCGGGCTCGAAACTGGAGCAAGCCCGTACGTTGGGGGTAACGATTCTGACAGAACAGGAATTTGCTTCCCTGATTGGGAGAAGTGAAAAATGACTTAGCTGACGAGGTCGAGGTTCGGAACTTCGACTGGAGCCGGCGATTTCTCTTCGCGAAAGATTTGGACACTGCGGATGGAGCGTGGCTCGGCTTCATGGATCACGATTCGGCAGTTGGCAATTCGCACTTCTTCTCCAACTTTTGGAATTCGACCAAGCTCTTGTTGAATGAGGCCTCCGATCGTCACCGCATCATCGCCGAGGTCGACTTTCAGAAAATCGTTGACCTTGCGCACTTCGGTTCTACCATGGACAAGGATTTGGTTCTTCCCTAACCGTTTGATCAGTTCTTCCGTAATATCGGTTTCATCCATGATCTCCCCGACCACTTCTTCGAGAAGATCTTCAAGGGTGACGATCCCCATCACGCCACCAAACTCGTTGACCACAACCGCCATATGCCGTTTCTCCTGTTGAAACTGCTTCATCAGGTCGTCCGCCGTCTTGCCGGCGGGAACGAACAGCGGGGGATAGGCAATGTCTTTGAGCTTCCCCTCACTCTGTCCCTTAGCAAGTTCGGTCAATGCCCTCGTCTTGTAGAGAATGCCCGTAATGTTATCGAGCGTCCCGTCATACACGGGGATCCGAGAGTATTTCGAGTTATAGAGAAGTTCCTGAGCCTCTCTCAGGCATAGATTACCATCCAATGAAAAAACATAGAGACGAGGCGTCATGGCGTCCTCAGCTGTGATGTCTTTGAGCTGGAAGACATTCTTGATCATTTTCACCTTCTCAAACTCAATGGTCCCGGTCTTCCCTCCTTCATCGAGCATGATCTTCAACTCTTCTTCAGTCACGAGGGGAAGTGTTAAACCCTTCCCGCCCGTCAGTTTATAAATCAACGGTACGATCATGAACAATAATGGTTTGAGGAATAGCTGAACCACGTACACAGGGTAGGCCATATTCAGAGTGACCGGAACCGCAAACTTGGCAGCCAATGTTTTAGGAATGACATCGACGGCCACCAAAAGGACAAAGGTCAGCAGGCCAACCATAACGGCAATGGCTTCATCAAAAAATGTTTGACCTCCATAGACACTCAAAGTCAAAAAAGTGGCGTACATTGGCGTGGCCACGCCAATGAGACGGTCACCGACCAAAATGGTCGAGAGGAGCTGTTGGGGGTCGCTGCGGAGATGGAGGGCCAACTTCGCACGAGTATTTCCAGCTTGTGCAAGCGCCTTCAGTTTCGTTGAGTTGACCGCAAAGAAACCGATTTCGGCTGTGGATATCACAGCTGAGAGAACGATAAGACCTAAGAGGATTAGCACATCCATGAATTGCATTGTATTAGAGGTAACCAGCTATGTCGGCCGGCCTGGAATAGGGAGCGGCCAGGGGCTGTCCCCACTTGCCTTGACCCGGCATTGTAAGATTTGGGAGAACAGAGTGACTTGATAGGAACCTATAGGACCTGTATCCATCGGACTATACATGTACCATAGGGATGGAGCGACGAGCAAGCACATGCTGCAAACGCGCTACGATATCAGATAGTTGCATTGCATATTCGCGGAAAGACAAAAGAATTAGGAAGGCAGACTTGATAGAAATACCTCTGTACATTATCCGTCGTCTCGAAAAACAAACGCCTGAAGCCCAAGGGAGGATTCGAGGTGGGAGACGGCGTCTTCTGCTTGAGCCTCTCTGGAAAACTGACCAATTTGTACTCGATATCGCCTTCCTTCAGGTAGGTCGACAAACTGAATTCTTCCCCCGGAGTAGAACGGTTTTACACGTTCTAATAGGTTCAGTGCATTCTGCTGATCAGAGAACGAGCCAACTTGCACTCGCAAAAACCCCATATCAGTCGTTCGTCCCTGATATCCAACGACACGTAATTCAATCTGGTCTGTTCCAGCTCCAATCATCCCCAATGCGTGAGCCCCGGCGAGCGAAAGATCGAGCACCCGCCCCCTCGCGAATGGACCACGATCGTTAATACGGACCGTGACCTGCTGACCAGTGCTCATTGATCGAACCACTGCAATCGAACCAAGTGGCAAGGTCCGATGAGCAGCCGTCAACTGGTGCATATCGTATCGCTCGCCATTCGCCGTCTTGTTTCCATGGAATCCAGGGCCATACCATGATGCAACCCCGCGCTCGACGAACCCGATAGGATAACCTGGGAAATAGACAGGTTTAGGTGCTCCGCTGCAGGCCGCCAGCATTGCAATAACGATCGAGGCAACAAGAATGACCAGACCGCGGGACCAACCGGATTGAGGTCCTCGAGGCATGGCCTAAAACTCGTCGAGCGATTGATCCCGTAAGATTGTGAGCGCTTTCGCCGTGTGTGAGACGGTCAGCACGACAATCGCGCGTTTCCCCTCGCGAGACGGGGTACAGTAGCCACATTTAATATTGATGCGAGCCTTCGTCAACAGATCCGCGACTTCTTTCAACGCGCCCGGTTTATTTTCAAGACTCAACAGCAAGG
>JACMLT010000150.1 GCA_014379455.1 Nitrospiraceae bacterium | reverse complement strand
GCGGCTGGGTCTGGATCCATCAGCAACCCTACATCATTCCGACTCACGACGAGGAAACTCGATATACCACGGGGATGGCGGCACACAAGGACATCGGCGTCCAGTCCGTCTGTCTGTTTCCCTTGACGACTGCTATGCGACGTCTCGGCGCGATCGGGTTCGGGAGTCTCGAACCTCGTGCATTTGGAGACCAAAACCTGGGCGTGCTCGGTCAGGTGGCGAAACAGGTGGCCGTGGCCGTGGACAACGTGCTCAATTTCGCCGGCACGGAAGCGGCGCAGCAGTCTTTGGCTCGAGAACGAGATCGGCTCAGCTTAGTGCTGGAGATCAACAACGCCGTCGTGTCGCACCTCGAACTGAGAGGACTCTTGAAAGCGATCTCTGCCTGCCTCGCTCGTGTCATCCCGCACGATTTCGCGTCGTTTTGTCTCTATGATCCTGAGATAAACCAGTTGCGGGCTCATGCGCTCGACTTCCCCGGCCATCAAGACTTTGTCGAGTCGGGAGATCCCATTCCGTTAGAAGGAACCCCGGAAGGGTTAGCGTTCACGACTCAGCAGACCGTTCATGTCAGACGTCTCAGCCTCACGGAGTTTCCTGCGGAGATCATGAAACGGGCCGAGGCCGAAGGCCTGAAGTCGGGTTGTGCGGTTCCACTGATCTTACACGGGCGAGCACTGGGCACGTTGAGCGTTGTCAGTATGCAGGAGGACTCGTTCACCGATGACGATGCGAAACTGCTCAGCCGGATCGGCGCGCAGGTTGCGCTCGCTGCTGAGAATGCGATGGCCTATCAGGAGATTTCATCGCTGAGGGACAAGCTGGCAAAGGAAAAGCTGTACCTGGAAGAGGAAATCCAGACTGCGTACAACTTCGAGGAAATCGTCGGGGACAGCCGGGCTCTCAAACTGGTGCTCAAGGAGGTCCAGACTGTTGCGGCAACCGATTCGACGGTCCTGATCTTGGGCGAAACAGGGAGCGGAAAGGAACTGGTCGCCCGGGCGCTCCACAATCACAGCACGAGGCGGGATCGAATATTTGTGAAGCTCAATTGCGCCGCCATTCCTACGGGGCTGTTGGAAAGCGAACTCTTCGGACATGAAAAAGGCGCATTCACCGGTGCGATCGCCACCAAGATCGGCCGGTTTGAATTAGCTGACCGTGGAACCTTGTTCCTCGACGAGGTGGGAGAAATTCCCCTGGAGCTTCAAGTGAAGCTCCTGCGCGTGCTTCAAGAGCAGGAGTTTGAGCGATTGGGAAGCACCAGGACCATACGCGTCAATGTTCGCATCATCGCCGCCACTAATCGAGACCTGGCACGGATGGTGGAGGAGCAGGCGTTTCGTGGTGACCTGTATTACCGGCTCAAGGTCTTTCCGATTACCGTCCCTCCCTTGCGCGACCGAGCGGAAGATATTCCCTTGCTGGTCCGACACTTTGCTCAGAAACTCGCCCTACGGATGAAGAAACGCATCGAGACGATCCCGTCGGAGGCCATGAAAGCGCTCCAAGCCTATCACTGGCCTGGTAACGTGCGGGAACTGGAGAATTTCATCGAGCGAGCGGTGATTCTGACCCAAGGACAGGATCTGTTTGTGTCGCTCGCAGAATTAAAGCGGGCGCCGGGTCACGTCACAAACTCCAGGACGACCACGCTTGAACAAGCCGAACGCGAACACATTCTCAAAGCCCTTCGCGAGTCGGAATGGACCATCGGTGGTCCTTCCGGGGCCGCGGCCAAACTTGGCATGAAGCGGACCACTCTCCAATCCAAAATGCAGAAGCTGGGAATTTCTCGACCATCTTAGTCTGCTTTTCAAACCTCCATGAATGCTCAAGGCTCGCGCCGACATGTCGGCACCGTGCCGTCGAGTCGGCAGATTATCTTCGGCACTTCATTGTTTCGCGAGAGACGGTCCTGAATGAGATCACGCAATCTCTTTTAGTTTCAGCAACATTGATCATTCAGATTGGGTGGGAAATCTCTGGAACGCGAGTTGCTATTCTATCTTGTTATGAATGGTGTGATGGAAAACCGATGGATCGCTGAAGGGAGGCATCAAATGGAGACGGCACGAGCGATGACACTCCAGCAATCGATTGAGGTGGCGACTCGAAACTGGGCAAGCATCCACAACACGGGTCGCTGTCCACGCTGCAGCGGACTTATGGTCGACGAGTGGGGCCAAGATCTGTCGGACTATCGCGCTCAGCGCTGCGTGCAATGTGGAGAGATGATCGATCCGGTCATTCTGCACAACCGAGGGGCACTGCATGGACCGATGGCCACGCATCTTGCAGAAAAAATGTTACTGAGCAATTGCGTGACGAAAAATTAATAGAGAGATGGCGCCGGAATACTCACGGCGTTTCTCGCTGAGGTGGATAGGCCCCTCTCTACACCCCGGAGGGGCTTGTCTACTCGGTGAGCCACAGAGATGGGTGACAAGAATGGATGAAGGGGACCGTCGGCAACGACAAAGGAGGACAGCATGGACCAGATAATCGTGGGAGTACTGGCACTCGTGGCGCTTTGGTGGGCCGTCCGTGGTCGGCCAGGGAAACCGGTGCCGGCACGTGTGCCTGTTGCCCAGCGCGTCTCGCTGCATCGCAGACGGAACCGTTTCTGACTGAGTCGTTGAACGGAATAGGCCGATGAGGAGGGTTTGACCATGATGACACACATGAGAGGGATCGGCGCGCTGGGGCTCCTTCTGGTTGCCGTGCTGTCCCACCCTGACGTGGCCGCGGCCCATGGCGCCGTGAATGGGGAAGACGACCCCTGTCTGCGCCGAATCGGGGGGCAGGTGGTCCATTTCAACGCCTATCAGCCCCAATATCAGGTGAAAGATCAATACTGCACGGATATTCCCCAGTCCGGCGACACTTTTCTGGTCGTCGACCTCGTGGACCCGGTGCTGCGCAATGAACTGGTTGGGATGCGGGTCGTGAAGGGGAACGGGAGCAAAGAGGCGGACGATCAGATTGTGGCCGATATTCGGCCGAGCCTCCACCCGGATGGCATATTGAGAGGCGAAGTCCGGCTGGATGAGGGCTTGTATACCGTCACCATCTCGGCGGAGAAACAGAACCTGATGAAGCGCCCGCAGTATCTGTTGCGGGTCCACATGACTAATTACGAGCAGCTGGTCCGTACGATGACCATCCCGCTCCTCGGGGTGCTGCTTGCGGCGTGGCTGGGATACAAGCTGCTTCGCTCGACGTGGCTGCGGAATTGGTGGACTGTCCTCCGTTCGTAGCCCGCATTACTCATGAATGTTTCTGCTCCAATCGCGAAGATGGAAGTCGAGATCCAATATGGAAATCCTTCTTCGCGCCACGATCATGTAAAGGGCGCTCGACCTCGCAAACGCGGTGACGACGCACCTGGACGCGGTTTGGACGGACGGCGTCCAGGCAGGAGGGCTCGTCGTTCGGTCGGTCAACATCCTGTTTCAAGTATGTCCCCTCCCGTCGCAGGCTCGGCGCTGAAGCCTGCCTCGCCCACTCCTCCAAGGGGGCCAGCCCCCTTGGAGAATCCCCACGAAGGGGGCACACCCCCTTCGGAACTCCCAGACGGGGAAGACCCTGCCTCACGGCTCCGCGCGCCTGTCTCGCATGGCAACGGCACGATTTCGCGACGAACGGTTATGCAGAATGTGGGCTAGAGCCGAACGATTCCAGCCAGATTGTCATACGGAAATAGTCCTTACTTGAGGAGGTGACGATGGAACTGAAAATACCGAGTCTTGAACAAGCCTATTGGGGGTTGCGGGCGATGAAGACCGTCGCACTGGCGGATGGGAAGCTCGACGATTCGGAGCGGCACATGATGGAGGCGGTCCAGCGGATATTCGGGACCACCTATTCGCTGGAAGAGCTTGCTCCAATCACATCAGACGAGCTGGCCCGGGCGTTTCCCGATCCGCAGCTCAGACAGCAACTGGTGCAGGGACTCATCGTGATGTCCCTCATCGACGGGAAAGCCAATGCCCAGGAGACGAACCTGGTCGAGCACTTCGCGAAGGCGCTGGAGGTCAGTGCTCCCGAGGTGAAGGACCTGCGGCATGTCCTCAAGGGAGAGATCCTTCAGCTGCGCCTCGATCTGGCGCGTCGATTCTGGCTGAGAGACAAAGTTAAAGACATCTGGAACGGAGAGGGCATCCGGGGCCTCTACAAGTTTATGCGCGGGATGATCGGAAAGTATGAAGATACGGCACTCGCAGCCCGCTACCAGGCCTTGGAACAATATCCCGTCGGTTCACTGGGGCGTGCCTATTGGGACTACTGCCGAAACAACGGATTTGCCCTCCCAGGGGAAAAGGGTGGAGCCCCAGAACAAATTCTGTTTCACGATTGCGCGCACCTCTTATCCGGCTATGGAACGGAGCCGGAAGGAGAAGTCCAAGTCGCCTGCTTCAGCGCAGGCTTCCAGCGGCGCGACCCGTGGCTCTTCGTCTTCTTCGTCCTGCTGCAATTCCACGTGGGCATCCGTATGACGCCGATCACCAAGGCCAGAACGGGATTCTTCGACCCGGCGAAAGCGCTGATCGCGATTCGGCGGGGGGCAGCGATGAACGTGGATCTGAACGACGGCTGGGACTACTGGCCAGTCATGGGGGAACAGGTCGAGGAGCTCCGAAGGCGGTACAACATCCTCCCAGCAGAAGCATTCCTGCCTGCGGGTCGTAAAACAATCGCGACTGTGGCCTAAGGGAAAAGGCTTTTCTAAGCGCAGGCGTGTAATTCTGATATCAAACTAACCAGCAAAGGATGAACTCATGGAAACAGTAAATCGTTATCTGACATCCTGGGAGAGCTTTTGGAGTTCCTCGACCGAAACACCGGGAGAGATATTTTGGGATGCCGATCCGGCTCATGCGGCTCAACAAGATTTGGTGCTGTTCCAAAGCTATGCCGATCCACAGCTCCCGATCATTGACCTGGGATGCGGCAACGGAACGCAAACGCGCTTTCTCGGGGATCATTTTGCAAAGGTGATTGGGACTGAAATTTCTCCCGCAGCGGTTGAGATTTCCCGAACGAAGAATGCGGCTCCCAACATCTCGTACCGTATTCTCGATGTGCTGTGTCCTGCTGATGCCCAAGCCCTCCACGATGAAATTGGCGATGCAAATCTCTACATGCGGACGGTGTTGCATCAATTGTCGCCTGCGGATCATGCGACGGCGATCCAGAGTATCGAGCGGCTCCTAGGGGTGAAAGGAGTCTTGTATCTGATCGAACTGTCATCAGCTGCTGAACCTTACTTTGCCCAACTGATTACACAGTATGGACTGCCGCCGGGGCTTGCACGGGTCTTCCAGCATGAGATTACGCCAGGCATGCTGAATGAAAATGACTTGGAAGTGCTGTTTCCACCGGATCGCTTCACGGTACTTCGTACCGGCAAGAGCCGTATTCACACCGTGCATACCCTCCCGACGGGTGAGGTTGCAAAAGTACCGGCATTCTACGCCATCCTTCGGCGACGGCAACGCTGAGCGTTACCCATCAAACGACGCCTATGGGGTCTAACAGCCGGCTGGACTCCGACGCTCGCAGAGTGCAGCCACGGTGGCCTGAGTGCGTCGTGACCCGCCCTCCTTTAACTGCCCTAAAGGAGGGCAGCCAAGCTTGGGATGAGACGAACAACCCTACAATCGATGCAGAAGCTTGCCATCGCCAGCCCTTCTTAACTCGGATCATTCACCCATCATCGTTCGTCTCTCGGTGCTCTCGGAATCTACGAGTGATAGGCGAGATGGGCTCGACTAGCACGACGTCCAGAGGGGAAACGTTCGGCCAGTTTCGCTTTTACTGTGAGTCCCCGGCGGATAGCGAGATGTGTTTCAGAAATACGGCTAGTTACTTGGGCTAACGCCGATCTTTCGTCATCTGCCGCGATGTCGGCAGCCGGGATGTCGTCACTACTCTATTTTGATGCTCTTGAAACCACACTCTTCGATCACAAATCCATTTTCTATCAAATGCTTATGTCGGCTACGTCGAATCGTCATCTGTTGGGAACAGTCTATGCCATATGCCGGGTGGGTAGGTGATGTGAACACGAATCCGTCACCTCGTCGAGAATGTAACTCGTCAAGAATGTAAAGGAGTGAAATATGAGATCAGAGACGAAACCATCCAACTCAGTCGCACTCGACTTTTTGCAACGGAAGAATCAGACCGCGTGTCGGCACTGTTATGACACGGTCATCGGTGGAACAGGCCGGATAGTGCTGGATGACAGCGAGGCGTTGGCTATTACGGCTTGGACTTGCGCGAGGTGCGGCAGAGTTATCGAAGAGATCCGCATCATGGTGCAAGACGGAAAGGCGCAGCCGCGTCCGATTCGGTACGCCGTGGCGCCACCGCACTCGGCCGGGCGACCAAGGCCGGTCGCGCACCGTGCGCTCAGAATCTGAAGTGGAACGGTGGCGATGGCCGGCCCGGGGTGAGGTGTGAGAATGACGTTCAGCCTATCGGATGAATCGACTACACATGTGGGAGGACGTGAACCGACCGACCGGACGGTTGACACCAGACCGACCGGTCGGTATTCTTTACCCATGAAACGGACAACCCCGAAGCTACAAGACATGCTCCTCGACGCCACCGAAGCCGTGGTCGCCCGCCAGGGCATCGCGAACCTGACGCTCGATGCCGTCGCTGCCGAGGCGCGCATGAGCAAGGGCGGCCTGCTGCATCACTTCCCGTCGAAGGACCGGCTTATCGAAGCGCTGGTCATCCGCACAGCCGAAGGTTGGCGATCCTGCTACACCGAAGCGTACGAGCGCACGCCGGAAGGACCCGGGCGTATGGTGCGCGCGCTCTTGGACCACTGCCTTTCGGACGCCAAGTGCTGGACAGAGGAACTGCGGCGCAGTTCCTCCGCGGTATTTGCGGCGCTCGCTCAGAACCCCGCGTTGATCCAGCCCATGCGCGCGGTCTACGCCGACCTCCACCGGCGCATCGCGCAGGATGGCCTGCCGCCGGGGGTTGGTGAAGCGGTCGCTGCCGCGATCGATGGACTCTGGCTCGACTGGGTGCTGGGAATCGTTCCACTCGAACAAGTCCGCGTCGTTCGGGTGCGCCGCGCGCTGGAGGACATGCTGGCCCGCGCGACACCAGTTCGCCGTTCACCCAAGGTCAAGGGTTCATCGGGGAGGCGTTCGGGAGGGCGTCGCGTATGAATCGTCGGAGTTGGATCGGATCTTTTCTATTGCTCGTCATGGTTGTCTCGGTCGGCGTTGGCCTGGCAGCGTGGAAGTATACGGCCATACAGGCAAGCGAGGCCGCCTCCGCGAACCAACCGGAGCCGATGGAGTCGGTGACCGTCGCTTTCGCGAAGGAAATTGAGCACCGCCACACTGCCACGTCCATCGGGACGGTTCTGGCACTGCGCTCGATTACCTTGCGTAACGAGCTCCCAGGCACTGTCCGTTATGTCAATCTCACACCCGGGCAAGTCGTCGACACCGGCATGGTGCTCGTCGCGCTTGATGTGTCCGTCGAGGAGGCTGAGCTGAAGGCGCAGGAAGCGCAGGCCGGCCTATCGAGGACGGTGCTCAAACGCAGGAACAACTTGAGTCATGACCGTGCCACGACCCAGGAGGAAGTGGATCGCGCGCGTGCAGACCGCGATATCGCACTGGCTCAGATCGCGCGTACCAAGGCGATCATCGCCCGCAAGACCATTCGGGCTTCATTCCGCGCGCGAGTAGGCATGGCGGACTTGCACCCTGGCCAGTATCTGAACGAGGGCACCGAACTCACGACGCTGCAGGGTATCGATGACGCAGTGCATGTGGACTTCACGGTCACGCAACAGGTCGCCGCGGGCCTGCGGGAGGGCGACAGCGTCGAAGTCTCCGCCTCCGGCCAATCGTCCTCGATCGTAGCCAAAATCGTCGCGGTAGATGCGCGTGTTGACCCCACGACACGCAATGCCATGGTACGCGCGAGAATCGAGGGCGCCGCCAACGCGCCGTCCCCTGGCGCCTCGGTCCGCATCCGGGTTTCGATAGGCCTGCCACGCAAGGCCGTCGCTGTACCCGTGAGCGCAATGCGCAAGGGGCCGGGCGGCGATCAGGTGTTCGTGATCGAGCCGGACAAGAACGGGAAGACCCGTGCGCACGTGCGGCAGGTCGAGAGCGGCGCGATGCTCGGCGACGAGGTTGTGATTCACGCCGGGCTGTCCGCCGGTGAACGAGTGGCTGTCTCGGGGTCTTTCAAACTGCGAGAAGCCGTGCTTGTCGCGATTGCCGGCAGCCCCGAGGATGGGGGCGGGTCTGGTCAGGTAATCCTCGGCGAACGCTGAGGAAGCAGGAATAACAGGAGAAGGATATCCGCATGCGCTCGTTCACCGATATCTTCATCAAGCATCCGGTGCTGGCGGTCGTCGTGAACCTCGTGATCGTGCTCGCGGGGTGGCGGGCGCTGACGACTCTGCCGTTGCAGCAGTACCCAAAGATCGAGAGTTCATCCGTGATCATTACGACGGTCTACTACGGCGCCAGCGCCGAAACCGTCCGTGGCTTTCTCAGTACGCCGATTGAGCGGGTCGTCTCCGCGATCGGCGGTGTCGACTATGTGGAATCGACCAGCCGCGCCGGTGTCAGCACCGTCACGGTGCACTTGAAGCTGAACCACAGCAGCACGGCGGCCTTGGCAGAGGTCACAGCGCGGCTGCAACAGGTACGCTCGGAACTGCCGACGGAAGCCGAGCCGCCTGCGATTGAAATGCAACGGGCCGACCGCCCATACGCGTCATTCTATCTCAGCTTCACCTCCACGGAGCGCAGCGTGCCGGCCGTCACGGATTGGCTGTTGCGCACGCTGCAGCCCCAACTCTCGACGTTGCCCGGTGTCCAGCGGGTCACCTTCGAGGGCGGCCGCCAGATCGCCATGCGCGTCTGGATCGACCCGGATCGCCTTGCCGCGCTCAATCTCTCGCCCGGAGACGTGCAGGCCGCCCTCAAGCGCAACAACTTCCTGGCGGCCGTCGGTCGGACGAAGGGTAACTTGGTGCAGATCAACCTGCTCGCGAATACCGACCTGCGCTCTGCCGAGGAGTTCGAGAACCTGATTGTTGCCGACCGGGGAGGCGCGATCGTACGGCTGAGAGACGTGGCCCAGGTCGAGCATGGAGCCGAAGAGGCCGACATGGTCGCGAAGTACAACGGGAAAGAGGGTGTCTACCTTGGGATCTGGGCACTGATCGGTTCGAACGAGATCGATGTCGCGCACCGGCTGCGCGATGAGATGGAGCGTATTCGGCCGACCCTGCCGAAAGACATCGACATGCAGCTCGTCTGGGACGGCACGATGTTCATGCGGAATGCGCTGACAGAGATCAGCAAGACGTTAGCAGAGACAATCCTGATTGTCGCGCTGGTCGTGTTTCTTTTCATGGGCTCGGTGCGCACCGCGCTCGTGCCGCTCGTCGCGATGCCGGTGTCGCTGATCGGAGCGGCGACGTTCATGTTTGCGTTCGGCTTCAGCCTCAATCTCTTGACGCTGCTCGCGATCGTATTGTCGGTCGGGCTGGTCGTGGACGACGCGATCGTTGTCGTTGAGAACGTCGAGCGGCATGTGCGCCTGGGCAAGTCTCGGATCGAGGCGGCGCTGGCTGGTGCGCGCGAACTGATCGGTCCGATCATCGCCATGACGATCACGCTGGCCGCGGTCTACACGCCAATCGGTTTCCAGGGCGGCTTGACCGGCTCGTTGTTCCTGGAGTTCGCGATGACGTTGGCCGTGGCGGTGGTCTTATCGGGGATCGTGGCGGTGACGCTGTCGCCGGTCATGAGTTCGCGATTTGTGCATGCTCAGGGCGAGGAAGGCCGGCTGACCGCCTTCGTCAACAGAAAGTTCGAAGAGGTGCGCCGTATTTACGCCTGGCTGCTCGACAGTGCGCTGGGGATGCGCTGGGCGGTCGTGGTGGCTTCACTGCTCATCATGATCGCAGTGTGGCCGTTGTACATGTTTTCGCGGCAAGAACTCGCTCCCGTTGAGGATCAGAGCCACATCAGCCTGTTTTTCCAAGCGTCGCCGGACTCCACCGTGGCCGCCACCAACCGCGAGCATTTGCAGGTTGTCAAAACCATCACGTCCTTTCCCGAGACGGAATTCACGTGGTCGCTGACGGCGGCATGGGGCGGATTCGGAGGCCTGGTCGCGAAGGACTGGCACGGACGGGCACGATCGACCGAGGAGATGTACGGCGAGGTATTTGGCGCGGTGTCGCAGGTGCCGGGTCTGCGCGTATTCCCGCGCTTGGACCCGCCGCTGCCCACCCCCGGTCAGTACGACGTCGAACTTGTGCTGCAGAACGATGTGCCGCCCGAGCAGATGCTCGACACGGTCGGCGCCGTGCTCGGCGCTGGGTGGCAAAGCGGCAAGTTCTTGTATGTGGACACCGATCTCAAGATCGACCTCCCTGAGGCGCGTGTGGTGCTTGACCGTGAGCGTCTCGCCGACTTAGGGCTCGACCTGGCGGGGGTCGGCCGCGAACTCGGAACACTCCTTGGCGGCGCGTATGTCAACCGGTTCAACTATTTCGACCGCAGCTACAAAGTCATTCCACAGATCGGCGACAAAGACCGCGCGACGGTCGATCCGCTCCTCGATCTCAAGATCAAGACCCCGGGCGGCCAGCTTGTGCCGGTCTCGACGTTCACGCACATCGAAACGAGCACCGCGCCGCGCACTCTGAACCGCTTCCAGCAGCGCAACGCGGTACGAATCTTCGGCGGCGTCAAGCCGGGCGTCACCAAGGAAGAAGGGCTGCGCGTCCTCGAAGCCGCAGCCGCTGCAGCGAGCGGATCCGGCGTCGCCATCGACTACGCGGGCGAGTCACGACAGATCCGTCACGAGGGGTCTGCGCTCATCGTCACGCTCGGGTTCGCGGTCGTGCTCATCTATCTGGTGCTCGCGGCGCAGTTCCAGAGCTTTCGGGACCCGCTGATCGTCCTTGTCGGCTCGGTACCGCTTGCGATTTCCGGCGCGCTGATATTCACCTTCCTGGACCTGACCACGATCAACATTTACTCACAGGTCGGGCTGATTACGCTGGTCGGACTGATCGCGAAGAACGGCATCCTGATCGTGGAGTTCGCAAACACGTTGCAGGCCCGCGGTCTCTCGAAGGCCGCCGCGTTGCGCGAGGCGTCGCTGACGCGACTGCGACCGGTGCTGATGACGTCGGCGGCTACCGTTTTCGGGCACCTCCCTCTGGTGCTGGCTTCGGGACCGGGAGCGGCTGCCCGCAACAGCATCGGCATGGTGCTGGTCACCGGCATGACCGTGGGCACGGTATTCACGCTCTTCGTCGTGCCGGTGTTCTACTCGCTGATCGCGGCGCAACACCAGCCGAGCCCGGCGCACGAGGAGGTCGAGCAGGAAGAGCTGTTGATCGTCCCGGCAAAGGGGTGAGAAGAGTGGATGGAAGAGTTCCTATTACGGGAGTGAAAGAACTGCAGAGTCGCATCGAGGGGAAAGTGACGACCGCGACCGACGCCGGGTACGAACAAATCAGATGTGAGATGAGTTGGAATCAGCTGACGCCGATGCGCTACCCGCAGCTGGTCGTGCAAGTCGCGACTGAGCAGGATGTCGTCGAGGTGGTTCGGTTTGCACGCACGCATGGAATGAAAATCGCGGTGCGAGGCGGGGGGCATAGTTGGGTTGGGTTCTCGCTTCGCGACGAGAGCCTGTTGATCGATCTTGGGCGCCTCAATCGGGTTTCGATTGACTACGAGGCCCGCGTGGCGGCGATTCAACCGGCGGTTACCGGTCGGGAACTCAACAGTCAGTTGGCTCCCCACGGGCTGGCCTTTCCCGTCGGACATTGTCCGTCGGTTCCCCTGAGCGGCTATTTGCTGAACGGCGGTCTGGGCTTGAATTGCAACAGTTGGGGGCCGGCCTGCTTCAGCATCGAAGCCGCCAACGTCGTCACTGCCGATGGCAGTATCGTAGTCGCCAACCAGGAGCAACACGCTGACCTACTCTGGGCGATCCGCGGAGCCGGGCCTGGCTTCTTTGCGGTGGTGACACAATACTTTCTCAAGCTGTACCAGGCACCGCGTGCCATCACGACCAGCACCTACTATTACCCGTTGCACCGCATTGAGGAGGTCGCCGCGTGGGCGGGAAGCGTTGCCAGACAATTGCCGAGAGAGGTGGAGCTGAAAATTTTCTTCGCGCCTGTGCCCGCCGCTCTCGCCAAGCAATGCGGGCCCAGCAATGGCTTTGTAGGTATCCTGAGTGCGACCGCATTCCTCGATACCGCGCAAGAAGCCACCGCTACACTGGGCCTCCTGGAGAATTGCCCTGTTGCCCACGAGTGTCTGCAAAAGGAGGTGAACCAGCCCACTCCGTTGGCTGCCTTGCAGGACATGGGTGGTATGTTATTGCCGGAGCGCCACCGCTACCTGGCCGATACGCTCTGGTCGGACTCCCCGCCCGCGCAGCTGCTCGCGACTGCGCGCGATTATTTCCTGCACGCGCCGTCACCGAAGTCACTGGCGGCATGCGCATTTTCCACTGGGGTCGAGGGTCGTGCTGCTGTGCTACCCGATGCCGCATTCTCGATGACCGCCGGGACATTACTCCTTTGCTATGCGATCTGGGAGCGGCCGGAGGATGACGCCGTGAACGCCGCATGGCATCGCGAGACGATAGCGGCACTGGACTCGTTTGCGGTGGGCCATTACGTGGGCGAGTCCGACATCGTGGCAGAGCCGGCGCGCGCCGAACGGTCCTTCGCGCGAACGAACTGGCAACGCCTCCAGTCGCTTCGCCGGACATACGACCCGGATGCTCTTTTTCACGGATTCTTCAGCGCATAAGATTAGGGTAACCAGTATCGGCGATCACACTCGATCCGAACCCTGCAGCGGATTGATGAGTTGGCCAAACCGGGCTTGGCAGAGGGCGCAACGTTTGGCGTCGTGACCTTTCAACGAACCGTGCAGCCTCGCGGTGTTGACACGGAGCGTTCATATCGAGGGTGGTCCGTCGGGTGGTCTGTGAAAGTTTGTGGAGAAGCATTATGGACACTGATCTAGAACAGATGTCGCGTGAGCAACTGGTCGAAGAGGTCAAGAGCCTTCGACAAGGTATCCGACAGCACCGCGACAGTAGCGGACATGAATTGTGTTGGCATCATCCAACGCTGTGGGGATTGTTGCCGGAGAAGACCGATCCGATCCCTCTCGTGCCGGACTGGCCGCAGTTCATGCAAGGCTGCGTGAGGTATCGACAGTCGCTTGACGAACAAGCGCCAGACGCTCCGCGAACAAACGAGCCGTATGAGGAGTGACCGGTCCCTCCAGTCGATGAGTCGTTGGGATTCATCGATTGATGCGCCTAGAGCCGCCCAATCAAGCGATACAGCGGACCGCCTTTAGTGAGAGTTCTGCATGAACAATGAATCGAAAATAGGTTACGCCTTGCAATCCGGAGAAGGCAGGATCATTCATTTTCGCGGGACAAAGATGACAGTGAAAGTTTCTGGAGAAGCCTCGGAAGGAACGTATTCTTTCATTGAAATGCTTCATCCGCCGAATGTAGGCCCTGCTCTACACAGACACCCCACAGGCGCGGAGGCGTTCTATGTGTTGGATGGCGAGTACACGATCCGTTGCGGTGAGGACGTCTATACAGCCAACGTGGGCGATGTCGTACTCATTCCAAAAGGGATGCCGCACAATTATCACTCCGGTGCGAATGGTGGGAAAGTCCTGGTTGTCTCACCGGCAGGGTTGGAGAATTATTTTTCTGGAGTGGCCGACATGCTGAAAGTTGGGGCGATCACGTGGGAAATGGAACAGGACATTGCCAAAAGTACGGTCAAGAATTCTTCGACAATCTCAAGCACTGGGGACAATGACCCATCTATATCCGGCAACACACCTCTGCTTTTTACGGAGCGAGTCATGTTAGGCAGAGCAGCGCAATAGGAGATGGCCAAAAATGAAAGTCATTGAAATCGCATTTACCGTCTATCCCGTCACCGACATGAAGCGGGCGCGTCAATTCTATGAGGCCACTTTGGGCCTCAGGGAAGCACGATTCTTCGGGAACGAGAATCAGGGATTTGTTGAATATGATGTCGGAGCAGGTACGCTTGCCATCGGTATTGGAGCTCCGGAATGGAAGCCGTCGAGAGGGGGTGGTTGCGCCGCCCTCGAAGTGGACGATTTCGAGGGTGCGATGAGTCGTCTCCGAGGAAGCGGCTGCAAGTTCACTCTTGAGCCGATGGAGACACCCGTTTGCCACATGGCCATCGTCTCCGACCCCGATGGTAATTCTGTGATGATTCATCAGAGGAAGGCTGGGTGAGAGAGTCAGAGGCCACGCCGCCTATCAAGGCGTGCAGCCGACCATGACAACATCCATCGATCTTGACGCCTACTTCCAGAGGATCGGCTACGCGGGCGCACGCACGCCGACGCTCGATACCCTGCGGGCCATCCAACTTCGGCATACCGAAACCATCGCGTTTGAAAACCTGAATCCCTTGATCAGATGGCCGGTTCGGCTCGACATAGAATCGCTTCAAGAGAAGTTGGTGCGAGACGGTCGCGGCGGTTACTGTTACGAACAGAACCTGCTGTTCAGCCACGTGTTGAAGGCCCTCGGCTTTCAGGTGACGGGTCTCGCAGCCCGCGTTCTATGGAACGAACCCGACGCTGCGATCACGCCCCGCTCACACATGCTGCTTTGTGTTGGGCTGAACGAGAAATCTTACATCGCCGATGTCGGATTCGGTATTCTGACGCCTACGGGGCCAGTGCGTCTTGAGCCTGATATCGAGCAAGCCACGCCTCACGAACCGTTCCGCCTGATTCGGGCAGGACAGGAGTTCGTGATGCAAGCGAAGATCCGCGAGGACTGGAAGACACTCTATCGCTTCGATCTGCAGGAACAGCTCTTGTCCGACTACGAGGTCAGCAACTGGTACGTCTCGACTCATCCAGATTCTCTCTTCGTGACCGGGCTCATGGCGGCTCGTCCGGCGAAGGATTGCCGCTATGCTCTTCGCAACAACGAGCTTGCGGTGCATCACCTCGATGGGAGCACCGAACGGCGCATCCTCACGAACGTCGTTGAAATGCGTGGAATCCTCGAAAACGCATTTTGCATCACCTTGCCGGATGTTCCGGAACTCGACGCGGGTTTGGCGCGGCTGACGTCGCAAACGGAGTAACATCAATTCTCAGGCGATCGTGCAAAGAACAGGAGGCACAATGACGGACAAAGCGAGAGTGACGGAGATTGTCCCCGACCTGTATACGATTTCGATCTATGTTCAGGAATTCAATCTCCGGTTCAACCACTTCCTGATCAAGGACGAGGAGCCGCTGTTGTTTCACACCGGCATGAGACAGATGTTCCCGCTGCTGCGGGATGCGGTTGCGCGCGTCATCGATCCGTCGACGCTTCGATGGATTTCGTTCAGCCATTTCGAGGCCGACGAATGTGGCGCGTTGAACGAATGGCTTGGCGTGGCGCCACAGGCTGAGCCGGTCTGCGGTCTGGTCGGGGCGCTCGTCAGCGTGAATGACTTTTCTATTCGTCCGGCGCGCGTACTTGCACACGACGAGATTCTCAAGACCGGCAAGTATCGTTTGCGTCTCCGTCAAACGCCGCACGTGCCGCATAACTGGGAAGCCAGCCTCCTGTTCGAAGAGGTCACACGTACATTGCTGTGCTCGGATCTGTTCTCTCATGAAGGAGACGTCGAGCCAATCATCGAATCGGATCTGGTCGAACGCGCAAGACGCTCGTTGATCGAAGGTCAAAAAGGACCCTTCTCCAACGCCTATCCCTACACGCCGTTGACGGAATCGATCCTGCACGGGCTGGCCGATCTTCGGCCGACACAGTTGGCGCTCATGCATGGTTCTGCATTCGTGGGAAACGGCGAACGGGCGTTGCGTGACTTGGCAGTCACCATGCGGGAGGTTCTGGGGCCGGGCACCGAGAGCCCTGGGAGTTTTCATTCATGAGGAGCTGAGTGAGACGCGCCGCAAGCGATATACGCCGTTGAGCTTGGACGCGGGGTAATAATGTATCGGATGTCAGAATCGTTCCGCTTTTTCACAAAGGAGGTCGCCCATGCCAGACACAGTGAACGCCATCCCAGAGGGCTATGAAGGCGCGACGCCTTATCTCATCATCAAGGGTGCAGCCGGCGCGCTTGAGTTTTATAAGAACGCCTTCGGGGCTTCGGAGGTGATGCGTATGCCAGGTCCCGGCGGAACAGTCGGGCATGCCGAGATCAAGATCGGCAAGGCCATCATCATGCTGGCCGACGAGTTTCCTGACATGAATTGTAAAAGCCCGCAGTCATTCGGTGGCTCGCCGGTGAGCATCATGGTGTATGTGAAGGATGTAGACACATTCGTCAAGCGAGCGGTCTCCGCAGGCGCGAAGGTGATCAGGCCGGTGGCAAATCAGTTTTACGGCGATCGGTCGGGCAGCCTAGAAGACCCTTTCGGACATCACTGGCATTTCGCGACGCATGTGGAGGACGTGCCACCCGATGAGATGGCGAAACGTGCCGAGGCCTTCATGAAACAGCAGGGTGGGGCATAAGCCATTGCTCACGCGGCTCTGGAGTGACTGACAGCGTAAGGGGATAAAGGTGACAGAATACATTACGGAAGCGTTGCTTTGGCTGCTTGTAATGAACGTCGTTATCGCGTTTGGCGCTGGGTTGTATGAACAGCGAATTATTCTTCCGCGATGGTTCAGAAGGTCGCCGGATTCTGGACTTCGAGTGGACAGTGAGGCGATGCGACGGACCGACGCGGGGCGAAAATCCTGGGCTTAGGTCACGACCGTACCGCTGACGTTGCTTACGTTGGCAAGTTTGGTCGTGGCTTGGCAAGCAGAAGGTCTCAGATATGACTGGTGGCTTGCTGCACCGGCGATTATTCTCGTGGAACGGATCGGGACCTTCTCCTACTGCACTCAAGCCGATGCGTGCTGAAAGCCTCCCTGAATCGACGGTCGATACGATGGCCTCGCAATGGCTGCACTTGAACTACGTCCGTGCTGCCCTTACGCTGGCTGGGTGGATCGCCACACTCAAGGCGTTTTCGATACCAAGTGAACCGTGTGGCTAATTGTGAATATTTGTAGATGGTCCAGGCATCAGTAAGGAGCAGGCAGCATGAAAATCAAGCGTATTCGGATCGATCCCGATCCCTACGAGCCATTTCGCCTTGCGCAGGGCTATCGAGTCGGAGATCTGCTGTTTATCTCCGGTCAGACTGCGATTGATCAGAACGGTCGGATTGTCGGGGTCGACGACTTTGAGGCTCAGGCCGAGCAAGTCTTCACGAATCTCGATCGGATTCTTCGCGCGGGCGGCTCAAGCCTGGCGAACGTTGTTAAGGTCACGATCTTTCTCCGAGACATGTCGAACTTTTCAAAGATCGTCGAGTTGCGGGGTCGCTACTTCACGGCACCCTATCCGGCAGACACCATCGTCGAAGTACGCTCGCTGTACTCTCCGGACGCGATGATCGAGATCGAAGCGATCGCCGTTGCCGACTCTGCCGCAGAGTGGGAGCGAAGGTAATACGGGAAGAAAATCCTATGAAAGAAGACCTCGCAAAAGTGAAGTTGTTTGCCCGCGATTTGCGGGACGACAAGGAATCCCCTCGCAGCCCGCGGGAAAAGCTCGGTGGTTATGCGTTGGCTGCCCGCGCGTTGGACAAATGCCGCGCAGCGCTCGTGGACCGGCAGGGCGAATATTTCTCCAACTGCCCGCTCGATCAGCGGTGGTTGAAATTCGCTGAGATCGACTACGACGCGTTCAGGGCTTTCGTTGCCTCTGGCGCGACAGACGATCAAGTTGCTGGCTGGATCGGGGAACATGCTAAGAAACGGCCGCAGGCCGAGATCACCGCGTGGAACGATCGGGAGGGCTCGGTGCGCCTCAGCTGATCAGGCGAGAATAATAGACGCTCTGGAAGATGATGTTTAAAAGTTCATAAGGGTAGCGAATCATCATATCCACGGATGACGGAATCAACAAGTGACACGAGCAATCAACGTGTAGAGGAGGACACACCCATGCCAGTGAACCCCATTCCTGACGGTTATCATACCGTGACGCCAGTGCTGACCGTTCATGGGGCGGCGAAGCTGATCGAATTCCTGAAGCAGGCCTTTGATGCAAAAGAAGTCTACCGGTTTCTAGGCCCGAAGGACATCGTGATGCATGCCGAGGTGAAAATCGGCGACTCCATGGTGATGCTGGGCGAGGCCACGGATGAGTGGAAGCCGATGCCGGCGACGGTGGCGCTGTATGTCGAGGACGCGGACGCCTGGTACAAGCGAGCGCTGCGAGCCGGAGCCACGTCCGTCAGGGAACCGGCCGACCAGTTCTATGGCGATCGCAGCGCCGGTGTCAAAGACGTCGCCGGCAATCAGTGTGGATTCACACGCACATCGAAGATGTCCCGTCGGAAGAGATAAAGAAGCGTGCGGCAACTTTGCTGAAGCAACAGCAGCGCGGGTGAGTCCGCCTGTAATCGGCTATCAAGTTCGAGGCAGACCTTTTCGGAAAACAATCAACCCTGAGGAGGCAACCATGCGTCTCACATACATGACACTCACCTGTCTCTGTCTCGTCATGTCTGCGTCTCTCGTGATGGCAAAAGAAAAGAAACAAGAGAAACAGATGGATCCGCAGGCAATGATGGAGACCTATCAGAAACTGGCTACGCCAGGCGAACCGCACAAGCAGTTCGCGAGCCTGGCGGGAAGTTGGACCACCAAGACCAAGTCCTGGATGGAACCCAACAAGCCTCCGACGGAATCGACCGGTTCCTGTGAACAGAAGATGCTGCTGGACGGCCGTTTTCTCCAGCAGGAGTGTACCGGAGACATGATGGGGCAGCCGTTTACCGGGATCGGCGTGATCGGGTACGACAACTACACCAAGAAGTACGTCTCGACCTGGATGGATTCGATGGGTACCGGCATCTATGTTATGGAAGGTACAGCCAGCGCGGATGGCAAGACCATCACGCAGAAAGGTCAGTACGATGACCCTACCGAAGGACACATGAAGCTGCGCGGTGTGACCAAGATCGTGGACAACAACACCGAGATATTCGAGATGTACGGCGCCGGTAAGAAGGGCAAAGAAATGAAGATGATGGAGATCGTCTATACCCGGAAGCCGTGAAACACATGACACATGTAGAAATCATCCAAAAACGCTACCGGTGTTTTCGCGAGAAAGACGATGAGAGGTTCTCGCCATCTGTACGGACGACTTGGATCGTGGGCCATTCTTTCAGCTCCTGCCGATGGTTCGTCGTGTGCCGGGATATCGGCAGAACGTCCTCGGCAGTTAGATATGTCTACCAGATGGGCCTTAAATCCTTTATCAAAATAACAATAGGTTATAAAAATAGACTCGATCTTGGCTGCTGGAATGCCCCTTGCGCTTCCTTACATGCAAAGTAGAGAATCCATGCTGAAAATAACAACACTGATTCATGCAGAGTCGACAACCTTAAGGCTTGAGGGACGTCTCGCGGGACCTTGGGTACAGGAGCTTAAACGGTGTTGGGACTCTATCATCGGCACGATGACGACCCACCCTCTGACTGTAGACCTCTCAGCCGTGACCTATGTTGATTCAGATGGAAAAGATCTGCTGAAGAAAATCCATCGACAAGGGGCCAGGCTTGTCGCGTCCGGCTGTCTGACAAGCTGTATCGTGAATGAGATTGTGCAAGTGACTCGAAGGGGTGAACGAGCGAAGTGACCGGATGATTTCAGAAGAACGATTGATGGCAAACATGATGACACAGAATCGAATACACAGACTCACGTTCAGCGTGATCAGTTTTCTGCTCGTTCTCGGCCTTATCGCGCTAGCTGGCTGCAAACAAGAGGCGGGTTCTACGCCGGCTCCTCCCATCCCGGAGGTACCGGTGGTCACGGTGTCGTCTGGCACGATGCCGGACGAACCGGAGTTCATCGGTCAGACCGAAGCGTCGCGACCGGTCGAAATCCGCTCACAGGTGACGGGCATCCTCAAAGAGCGTTTTTTTGCGGAGGGGCGTGACGTCAAGCAAGGCGACCGGCTCTATCAAATCGATCCGATTCCGTTTAAAGCGGCCATGAGCAGCGCCCACGCCAGGGTGGCGCAGGCGGAGGCGCGGCTGGTGCAAGCCAAGCAAAATTTTGCTCGCGTGAAACCGCTGCTGGCAGAACAGGCGGTCAGCCAAAAAGATGTGGACGATGCGGTGGCGGAGGAATTGGCTGCCAGGGCGGCGCTGGAGGGAGCCAAAGGCGATCGGGTGAAGGCCAAGTTCGATCTCGACAACACGCGTATCACGGCGCCTATCAGCGGTCGGATCGAGCGGAGCCGGCTCTACGAAGGGCGCCTCATCTCCGCGCAGACCGATCTACTGACCACGATCCATCAGTTAGACCCCATGTATGTGAATGCGAGCGCCCCGGAAGCGTTTGTCCTCAAACGTTTCCGAGACCGCGCGACTCATCGAATCCAAGGCGCGACACTCTACGAACTGCGCGGTGTCATCACATTTACGGACGGCAGCGCCTATGCCCATGAAGGCAAGTTTGATTTGCTCGAAGTCGGCGTGCGCTCGGCCACCGGCACGAGGGATTTTCGCGTGATCTTCCCTAATCCGGATAGCGTCCTGTTCCCGGGACAGTTTGTGAAAGTTCGAATTTTGGGCGCCGTGAGAACCGGCGTCATCCTGGTCCCCCAGAGTGCCGTTCAGCAGGGACCCAAGGGGCCCATCGTCTTTGTCGTCGGCCCCGACAATAAGGTGGAGATCCGCCCTGTTCGGGCCACGTCATGGCGCGGCAGTCAGTGGTCCATCGAAGACGGGTTACGCGAGGGAGAGCGGGTGATCATTGCGGGATTCCACATGATCGCACCGGGCGCGCCGGTGAAAACCGTTCCGTATATTCAATCCGACCCAGCCGCTTCCGGCCAGCCGGCAGATGCGAAGCCGGAGCAGGCAAAATGATCCCGCACTTTTTTATCGATCGTCCGATCTTCGCGTCGGTCCTGTCCATCGTGATTGTCGTCGTGGGGTTGGTCGCCTTACAAGGCCTGCCCATCGCCCAATTTCCGGAAATCACGCCGCCCGTCATCCAGATCGAGGCCGATTATCCAGGCGCGAGCGCAGAAGTGATCGCAAATTCAGTCGCGCGCCCGATTGAAGTGCAGCTTCCCGGCATCGACCACCTTCTCTACTACGACTCCACCAGCACCAATGACGGACACATGACCATCAAGCTTACGTTCGAGATTGGGACGAATGTGGACATCGCTCAGGTACAGACTCAGAACCGCCAGAAGCTGGCGGAGCCCCAGTTGCCTCCCGAAGTCGTCCGCCAAGGCATTTCGGTCAAGAAAGTGTCGCCGGACTTGCTGGCGGTCGTCGCGCTCAGTTCCAGCGATCCCACGAAAGATACCGTCTTTATCTCCAACTACGCGCTCCTCAACGTGATCGATAATCTCAAACGATTGCCTGGCGTCGGAGACGCAGTGGTCTTCGGCGGACAGAATTACTCAATGCGCTTGATCCTGAACCCGACCAGGATGGCGCAGCTCAGTCTCACGCCCACCGACATTGCCAGTGTTGTCCGCGAACAAAATCGGGACTTTCCAGCTGGAACGATCGGGCGAGAACCGGCGCCAAGAGGCACCGAACTGACGATCCCGGTGATCACACAAGGCCGTCTTACGGACGTGAAGGATTTCGAGGAGATGATCGTCCGGGCGCTCCCAGACGGGTCGATGATCCGCTTAAAAGATGTCGCCAAGATTGAGCTGGGCGCTCAATCCTATAGTCTCGAGGGCCGGTGGAACGGCAAACCCAATGTGTTTCTCTTGACCTTCCTGTCGCCAGGCGCCAATGCCCTCGATACGGTGAAGCGAGTCAGGAAGGAAATGGACACGGTATCGAAGAGCTTCCCACAGGGGGTCTCCTACGATATTCCATACGATACGACCAAATTTATCGAAGTGTCCATCACAGAAGTGGTCAAGACCCTGGCGGAAGCGATGGTGCTGGTCATCCTCGTCGTGTATCTGTTCCTCCAAAGTTGGCGCGCGACGCTGATTCCAGGCGTGGCCGTACCGGTCTCCCTCATCGGGACCTTTGCCGGTATGCAGGCGCTCGGCTTTTCGATCAACACCCTCACGCTCTTTGGGATGGTTCTGGCCATCGGGATGGTGGTCGACGACGCTATTGTGGTGGTGGAGAACGTCGAGCGCCACATAGGAGAGGGGCTCTCGCCGAAGGATGCCGCCAAGAAGGCGATGGATGAGGTGACCGGACCTGTGATCGCGATCGTGCTTGTGCTCTGCGCCGTGTTCGTGCCGGTGGGTTTCTTGGGCGGCATCACGGGCGAGTTGTACAAACAATTTGCCATCACTATCGCCATCTCCGTCATCATCTCCGGGATCACCGCCCTCACGCTGAGTCCAGCCCTCTGTTCCCTGGTACTGAAGCCAGGCCACAGCCAGCATAGAGGTTTTTTCGGTGTCTTCAATCGATTCTTCGGTTGGACGCAGGCTCGCTATACGGCCGTCGTGGGGACGATCCTCAACCGATCGGTCTTATTCATGGTGCTCTTCGGCATCATCGGTCTCTTCGCTGCCGGGTTATTCAAGACGATTCCCTCTAGCTTCTTGCCGGAAGAAGATCAGGGCTACTTCATCACAATCGTCCAGTTGCCGGATGGTGCGTCTAAGCAACGAACCGATGTGGTGCTGAGCAAAATTGAAAAATACTTTCTCTCGGTTCCTGCGATCCATTCGACCGATGCGTTGGCCGGCCAGAACTTCGTCTTCGGTACCAGAGGGCCGAACTCGGCGACGATGTTTCTGCCCTTGCATCACTGGGACGAACGGCAGGGACCGCAGAACCACGTGAAGGCCCTGATCGGCGCCGCCTATGGAGAGTTCGCGAAAATTCCTGAGGCGCTGATTTTAGCCTTTAACGCCCCGGCGATCCGAGGACTCGGCGCCACGGGCGGATTTTCCCTCCAGCTTCAAGATCCTAGCAGTGGAGATTTCAACAAGTTCGCCGGCGTGACCCAAGAGTTTCTCACAAAAGCCAGACAGCACCCGGCGATCGGAGCGGTCGGCTCCAGCTTTCGCGTGAGTGCGCCGCGAATCTTTGCCCATGTGGACCGAGAACGAGCCAAATCGTTGGGCGTGCCGATCTCCGAAGTGTTCGACACGCTGCAGGCCTATTTTGGCAATCTCTACATCAATGACTTCCTCAAATTCGGCCGTGTCTATCGGGTGCAGACGGAAGCCGAGGCGCAATTTCGATCTTCGCCTGAAGACGTCGCCAAGATCTACGTGCGTGCCGTAAATGGACAGCGATCCACCATGATTCCACTCGATACCGTGGTGACGACGGAATTCACCAGTGGACCGGATCCGGTCACCCACTTTAACGGCTATAACACGGCCCTGGTCTTGGGAGCAGCGGCTCCGGGGTACAGTTCCGGGGAGGTGCTCGATGCGCTTGATCAGGTAGCCAAGGAGGTGTTGGTTCCCCAAGGATACGGAATCGACTGGAGTGGGATCTCCTACCAGGAACGCATGGTCGGGCAGCAATCATTGTTTGTCTTTGGCTTCGGCTTGCTGATGGTGTTTCTCGTGTTGGCCGCGCAGTACGAGAGTTGGGCCGTGCCCTTTGCCGTGCTCCTCGCTGTGCCCTTTGGTGTGTTCGGAGCCTTGTCCGCTGTGTGGGTGATGGGGATGTCCAACGACATCTACTTCCAAATCGGATTGGTTACGCTAATCGGACTCTCTGCCAAAAATGCCATTCTGATCGTCGAGTTTGCGAACAAACGCTATGAAGCTGGACATTCCCTGGTCGATGCCGCGATGGAAGCCGCCAAGATTCGGTTCCGGCCGATCGTGATGACCTCGATGGCCTTTATTCTGGGCGTCGTGCCGTTGGTCCTCGCCAGCGGCGCGGGTGCAGCCAGCCGTAACTCCATCGGCACCGGTGTGTTCGGTGGCATGTTGGCTGCCACGTTCCTGGCCATCTTCTTTGTGCCGCTCTTTTTTGTGCTGGTTCGGAAACTGAGTCGGCGTGGTGCTGATCAAGCGGCTCCCCGTTCTGGGACAAGCTCAATTCCGTTAGAGATAGAAGGAGGAGAGTGATATGCGCAGCCTCGTCCTCGCAGTCTTTTCGTTTTTCCTCCTCGCGTGCGCGATGGGGCCCGACTATTCTCGTCCAGACATTCCCACATCCGACTCCTTTCGCATGGCCGAAGACTCGAAGGATTTGCCTTCCCTGGCGAATATGCCGTGGTGGGAACTCTACCGGGACGAAGAACTCCAGCGTTTGATCCGTATTGCACTCGAAGAGAACAAAGATCTCAAACGAGCGGTCGCCAGTATCGACGAATTCCAGGCGCGCTTGTTTACGGCTCGAATGGACTTTGCCCCTCAACTCAGCGCGACGGGCAATGTTCCCCTCGCTCGCCTGGGTGGTGTGAGGTTCCCGGGATTTGCTAGTCCCTTTAACTACTATGGCCAAGGAACCCTATCCTGGGAACTGGATATCTGGGGACGAATCCGCAGGGCGAATGAGGCGGGCTTGGCGGATCTCTTGGCTCAGGAGGAGAACCGACGAGCCGTCACTCTGCAGATCGTGGGCGGCGTAGCGCAGGCCTATTTCGATCTTCGGCAATTCGACATGCAGTTGGAGATCGCCACGCGCACATTATCCGCATGGGAGGAGTCGGTGAGAATCGGTCAAGCACGGCTTCGGCAGGGAATGATCAACAAGCTGGATGTCGACCAATTTGAGGCGGAGCGGGAAAATGCCGCTGCTCGCATTGCGGAACTGAAGCGTCATATGATTCAGAAAGAAAACGAGCTCAGCGTGTTGCTGGGGAGAAATCCCAGTCAAATCGCCAGGGGGCGATCGCTGACCGAACAAAAGATGCCGCCTGTGGTGCCCGCCGGTCTTCCCTCAGAACTGCTCCAACGCCGTCCCGATGTTGTGCAGGCTGAGCAACAATTGGTAGCATCCACCGCCAGGATCGGGGTAGCGAAAGCCGAACGGTTTCCAAAACTGTCGCTCACGGGCTTCCTCGGTGTGGCGAGTCCGACCCTGACCGATTTTGTGTCGCCGGCAACCAATTTCGGAGTCCTCGCCCCGGTACTGACCGGCCCCTTGTTGAATGCCCAAACGTTGGGGTTTCAACAGCAGGCGGTAGAAGCCCAAGCCAAACAGGCTATGGCCCAGTACGAACAAACGATTCTCGTCGCGTTCAGGGAGGTTGAAGACGCGTTGGTGGGAGTCAGCACGGCCCGTGAGCAGGCGGCTGCCCAGGAAAGGCAGGTCAATGCTTTGCGGTCGGCCTTGCATCTTGCTAGCCTGAGATACAAAGGCGGCCTGGCAAACTATTTGGATGTCCTCATTGCGCAGCGGAGCCTTTTTGAGGCGGAATTGGCACTTGCCGCTACCCATCGACTCCATCTAGTCTCGGTCGTGCAACTCTACAAGGCCCTTGGTGGTGGTTGGTCTCCCGAGATGGATAGGCCAAAGGGCGACAGCAAAGGATCGTGAAGTCATGAAGAAACCGGCCGACACGCAGTACCCAATCCATGATTTGCTGAGGCAGCGGTGGAGTCCACGTGCGTTCGACGATCGGCCTATCGAGCCGGAGAAGCTCCGTAGTCTTTTCGAAGCGGCGCGGTGGGCACCTTCATCGAATAACGGTCAGCCCTGGCGATTCCTGGTGGCTACGAAAGAGAACCAGGCTGAGCACGATCGGTTGTTCAACTGTCTGGTCGAAGGCAATCAAACATGGGCCCGCCGTGCTCCGGTGTTGCTGCTCTCGGTGGCGGAACTGCAGTTCGAGGATGGCTCGCCGAATCGCCACGCGCTCCACGATACGGGTATGGCGGTAGAGAATCTTGTGATCCAGGCCACGGCGCTCGGGCTTGTGGCCCATCAGATGGCGGGGTTCAGAATCGATCAGGCGAGAACGGACTGTCAGATCCCAAATGGCTATGAACCCGTGGCGATGATAGCGGTCGGCTATCCAGGCGACCCTACGCTGTTGTCGGATCGTCTGCGTGCACGGGAGGTTCAACCAAGAGTTCGCAAGCCCGTGACGGAATTTGTATACTCAACAACCTGGGAGCAACCGTTGTCTCTTCTCCAATGAGGGGTGGAGAGCGGCGTGTTCTACAGGTAGAGTCGGTCATATCAAGGAAAGGGACAGCTGACATCATGGCATCACTCAGTGGAAAAATTGCGATCGTCACCGGGGCATCCAGTGGGATTGGGCGGGCGATCGCGGAGCGATTGGCAGAAGACGGGGCGATTGTGGTGGTGAATTACGGCATGAGTGTGGAGAAAGCGCAGCAAGTGGTGACGGGTATTCAAGCCAAGGGCGGGAAAGCCGTCGCTGTCCAAGCCGACATGAGCCAGGTTGCAGAGGCGCGCCGCCTTGTGATCGAAACGGTCAAGCAATTTAGCCGGCTCGATATTCTGGTCAACAATGCCGGGCGGTTTATGCCCAAAGCGCTTCTCGATACGACCGAAGCCGATTTCGATCAGATCATCGCCTTGAACGCCAAAGGTCCCTACTTCGCCATGCAAGAAGCGGCCAACGCGCTCAAAGAGGGTGGCCGTATCGTAAACATTTCGACCGATGGAACCCATTTGAGTTTTCCGGGAGCGACAGCGTATCTTGGTAGCAAGGGCGCATTGGAGCAGTACACCAAAGGGCTGGCGCAGGAACTCGCGCCTCGAGGCATTACGGTCAATACGATCTCGCCAGGTTTTACCGAGACGGGCATGATGACGGATCAGTTTCGCCAAATCGGCATCCAGCTGTCGCCGTTGAAGCGGCTTGGCCTCCCCAAGGATATCGCCGACGTGGTGGCCTTCATCGTCAGTGAGGAAGCGCGATGGTTGACGGGCCAGAATATTCATGCCGGCGGCGGCATCGTGATGTAGGAGGAACCGGATGGGGCGGCAGAATATTTCTACTGGTGGTCCGTGGGAAGCCAAACTCGGCTACTCGCGAGCGGTACGAGTCGGGGCGTCGATATCCGTTTCCGGTTCGACAGCGATGACGGCGGCAGGTCTCGTCGGCAAAGGAGATCCCTATGCCCAGACGATCCAGACGTTGAAGACGATTGAAGCGGCGCTCCAGCAGGCCGGCGCGTCGCTCGCCGATGTCGTGCGAACGCGTATGTATTTGACCAATATCGATCAATGGCAAGAAGTTGGCCGAGCTCATGGCGAAATATTCGGGACTATCAGGCCGGCGACGACGATCGTGGAAGTGAAACGGTTAATCGATCCGGAGATGTTGGTTGAGATCGAAGCCGATGCCATCATCAGTCAAGGGTAAGAGCCCGAGTTCTCAGAGGAATCGGCAGACACCGGAAATGACGCATTTGTCCAAGGCGGATCCGGTCATGCGCCGGTTGATCCGTGAGGTGGGTCCCTTCACCTTGACCCCCCGATCGAAGCGGTCGCCGTTTGAATCGTTGGCACGAGCGATTGCCTATCAACAACTCCATGACAAGGCGGCCGAGAGTATTGTGCGCCGTTTTGTGGCGTTGTTTCCAAGAGGACGGTTTCCTCAACCGAGCGATCTGCTCACGATGGATGAACAGGCGATTCGTGGGGCCGGTTTTTCGCGGGCCAAGGTTGCCGCGCTCCGCGATCTGGCCGCCAAGACACTCGATGGCACCGTGCCGACAGGGGCCATTGTTCGGAAACTCGACGATGACGCGATCATCGAGCGGCTCATTGCGGTTCGTGGGGTTGGCCGCTGGACGGTAGAAATGCTATTGATCTTCCAACTGGGGCGACCGGACGTCCTGCCGGTCGACGACTTCGGTGTGCGCAACGGGTTCCGCATCGCCTATGGACGACGCTCGATGCCCACACCAAACGTCGTACGGCAATACGGGGAGCGCTGGAAGCCCTATCGAACCGCTGCAGCTTGGTATCTGTGGCGCGCGGCCGATCGTGCGAAGGAATCAGGATGCTGAAAAAGTCCGCCAGTAGAGGAGGGGTGGCCTGGTTGGTCCCCCGTGCTCACGGAACCCCCACGATGAAGCAGTGGTCGTTCGACGTGCGCAGTTGGGTACCAAGCCAGGCCACCCCTTGAAAGAAGGTAACGAGCAAGCTTGGAAGGATCATCTTTGGTTGCTCGCTGCGGCCGCGCTGGACGGCCATTTTGAGCATCCTGCGAATCGTGCTTGTGCCATCACCACACTGACTTTTTCGATATCATTTTTAGACCTCAACGCATAAAGGGTTCTGCCATGGCCGATGAGAAAAAACGACTCGACTCCAACGCCGCGGGAAATTTTTTTGTCGATGCGACGTGCATCAACTGCGATACGTGCCGTCAGTTGGCGCCGACAAGTTTCGAGGAAATCGGCAAATTCTCTGCGGTCACCAGACAGCCGATGGATGATGGTCCTACTCATCAGGCCTATCAAGCGCTTCTCGCCTGCCCGGTCGGTTCGATCGGCACTGAGCACAGCGACCCGTTGCAGATGAAAGATGCCATGGCGAGCTTCCCGGTCCAACTGGAAGATGAGGTGTCGTACTGTGGTTTTAATTCTGAGAAATCGTTTGGCGCGAATAGCTTCTTCATCGAACATCCTGACGGCAACTGGCTTGTCGACTCCCCGCGGTATCTCAAACATCTCGTCGAGGCCTTCGAGCGCAAGGGCGGCCTCGCGTACATCTTCCTCACGCACAAAGACGATGTGGCCGATGCGGAGAAGTATGCTGCACACTTTGGCGCGAAACGGATCATTCATCGGGCGGACATCGAAGCAGCTCCCGACGCAGAATGGATCATTGAAGAAGGAGACAATGTCCACGTCATGCCGCAGTTTCAGATCATTCCGGTGCCGGGCCACACGGCGGGCAGCATGGCCTTGCTCTACAAGAGCCGGTTCCTCTTCACGGGGGATCATCTCTGGTGGGACTCCACGCAGAAGCGGCTGAGTGCCCCAGGTCAGCTGGTGTGGAGAAAACATGTGCTGGTGAGCTCCATCAAAAAACTTCTCGACTATCCCTTCGAATGGGTGCTGGCCGGACATGGAGACCGGACGCATTTGCCGGTTCACGAGATGCGCGCGCAACTGCAATTGCTGGTCGAGCGTCGCCAGCCTGCCAGAGTCCTGCCATCGTAATGTTCACAGGCTTCGCTCAGTGGATCGACCGAAATTTTCTATCTCTCGGTCGTGAGATGCGGCTTTCCTATCTGCCTCCCCTCATGGTTTACATGGCCTACGGGATTTCCGGCCTCACCGGCATCGTCGGTACCTTCTTTGTCAAAGACTACTTGGGCCTCTCCGCCTCGTTCCTCGCCGCACTGGGATTTTGGGCCGGCATTCCCTGGGCGCTGAAGATGCCGATCGGGCATCTCGTGGATCTCTTGTGGCGATGGAAGGGCTGGCTCGTGGGACTTGGAGCGGGGCTGTTGGTTGCGAGCCTTGGGATCATGGCGGCATTGATCGGGAATCGGGAGGCGATGGCCGCCATTCTGCCGGCGGAAGTCTGGTTTGTGCTCAGCACGTTGCTTGGGCCGATCGGCTACGTGGTGCAAGACGCAGTGGCGGATGCGATGACGGTCGATGCCGTGCCACGAGTGGATGAACGGGGACAGCCGTTCGACCAGCCGACTCTGAAGCTCATGCACACCACCATGCAGACGCTCGGGCGGGTCGCGATCATCGGCGGCGGGATTCTGGTGGCGATGATCAACGTGTATGTCTTTACAGGGGTCGAGGGGCTTCCACAGGCTGAGATCGTTCGGCTCTATCAGCAGGTGTATCTCATGGCGCTCGTCATCCCTTTTATCTCAGTCCTCGGCGTCGGGTTGGCGTGGATTCTTAGGCGACAACAGAGAAGCGCTCTGCTCCGGCAAGGCTTCTCTCCCGATCACGTTGAGCACGTCGTGAATGTGCGTGACGACACACATGCCCCGACGAAGCCGAATTGGTGGATTCTGGGTGGAAGCCTCGCCTTTGTCCTGTTCACGCTCACGGTCGGATTCGGCGGGTTCTCCTATAGCGAGGAGATTGTCTTTGTCGGCTCGATGGCCATCGTCTTGTTCTTGATGGCTCGGCTGATGCGAGAGCTGGAGCCGGACAAACAATTCACCCTGGTTGGGACGGCGGTCGTGGTCTTTCTCTTTCGAGCCATTCCAGGGACCGGACCAGGGACGACCTGGTGGATGATCGACCATCTGAAGTTCGATCAGCAGTTTCTCTCTATCCTCTCGCTGATCGGCAGCACCTTGACCTTGGTGGGCATGTTCACCTTTCGCCGTTTCATGGCCGAACGGTCGATTGCCTATGTCATCGGGTTTCTCACAGTGATCGGAACCATTCTGACCCTCCCGATCGTGAGCATGTTCTACGGATTGCACGAATGGACAGCCAGAATCACCGGTGGGATCGTCGATGCGCGGTTCATTGCTTTGATCGACACGGCGCTGGAATCGCCACTCGGACAGATTTCCATGATTCCGATGCTGGCTTGGATTGCGAATAGCGCGCCCGCGAATTTGAAAGCCACCTTCTTCGCCGTGATGGCGTCATTTACGAATCTCGCCCTGTCCTTGAGTCAGCTCGGCACCAAATACATGAACGACATCTACGTGGTCAGCCGGGAAGTCCGAGATCAAGCATCGGGCGTCATCCAAACCCCCGCCGACTATAGCCAACTCGGCTCGCTCCTCATCGCGCAATTGCTCCTGGGCCTCGCTCTCCCTTTCGTCGCAATTATGTTTGCCAAGGCCACTCGCTTCAAAAGCGCGTAGCAGGACGTTGAAAAGCGCCGTCGGCTGCGCATCGAACAGCGTGAAAATGATTTTCCACAAAAGTTTGCCCTGAGCGCAGGATACCTTGAAAAGATTATAAAAGATGAGAAGCATCCTGAGAGGAAAGCTCTGATATGGAAGAACCTTTTTTTCGGCAATAGTAGAAGGGTAAAGGTCAAACATGGTCGAAGATTCTACTCAGCAAATGCTCCATTATTTCTACACCCAGAGATCTTGGATGAGGTCTGCGAATATGTATATATTCCAAAGAATATCATCAAGGCTTACAAGAACAGTTTAAGGGAGAAAACGAAAGAGTCTGATCCCTTTAATTCGCTCAGTTAGGCCGCCATCCAGTATATGCTGCTTGAACCGACATGGTATTCCAGGCGAAGGTGGCGAGTCATGAACGTGGAGTATCGGGGAGGGAGAAGTGTGAAATCGAGAAAAGACCCCATCCCTGTATCTTTCGTTAACAGCCTCTGCCTAGCGGACCCACAGTGAACTTAGTAAATTTGTTTCTCGCTGTGTCGTGTTGTCCTATGGAATGCTTGACAAGCAGTTTGGACTATCCGATTGCCAATCTTGGGCATCCATCGCTTCGAGACAAAAATGCGATGAAGCGGAATGACACTTGGCAAGCGAAGGTGGATGATGGCTATCGATTCATATTGGAACTGATGAAACGATCGCCTGCGTCAGGGGCACGCTGGAAATCACAGATTTGCGTGATGAAAGCGATGAGGCTGTCTATAGTACAGGAAGAGATTGCCAGAACCATCTCAACGAAGGCGGCATAGATGGCATCGGCAGAGGAGAAAAGATGAAGAGCAGTTCCATAATGCGATCTGAACAGCCCAATCGACGTATTTTGATCGTCGATGACAACAAGGTCATTCATGATGACTTTCTCAAAATCCTTCAGCCACAGGTAGAGCCTGATGCTATGTCGCTAACGCGGTCTAACTTGTTTGGTGAGTCGTCTAACCCTTCGCGGCTTGACCCATTCCAAGTGGATTGTGTCGATCAAGGAGGAGCGGGATTGGTGTTGGCCCGTCGTGCTCGTGAAGAGGGTTTCCCGTATGCGGTGGCGTTCGTTGATATGCGTATGCCGCCTGGGTGGGACGGTCTGGAAACGATCGAACGCCTCTGGGAAGTGGATGCAGAGCTTCAGGTGGTTATCTGCACGGCATTCTCAGACCGCCCGTGGGAGGAGATCGCAAAACGAATTGGCCAAAGCGACAAGTTGTTGATTCTTCAGAAGCCGTTCAACAGCATTGAAGTGTCGCAGCTTGCCACCGCACTCTGTCGAAAATGGGATCTTGCGCATGAGGTAGCAGGACAACTGGATGAATTGAACAGACAGGTCGACAAACGAACGGCAGAACTCCAGGGCGCGAACGAGAAGCTGACACAAACAAACGCGGACTTGGTACGAACTGTGGTGGATCTTGAAGTGGCGCAAGCGGAAATCTTGCGACAAAATGATGCGCTGGAGCGGCTCGCGTCTCGAGATCCGCTCACGGGATGCTTCAACCGCCGCGCTTTTTACATACAATTTGAGACGGCGTTTGCTGAAAGTCGTGAACATAACATCGAGCTGTGTTGTCTGATGGTAGACATCGACCATTTTAAACGCATCAACGATCAATTTGGACATGCGGTGGGGGATCAAGCCATCCAAGCAGTCGCTGGCTGTCTGGGCGCCGGACTGCGATTGACGGACACGGTCGGCCGCTATGGCGGAGAAGAGTTTTGTTTGATGTTTCCGTGCACCACGCTGGCAGAAGCCCCGGATCTGGCAGAGCGTATTCGGATTCAGATTGAAACGGAGGCTGGGGAAAGGGTACGAGCGGCACCTCGCCTTGTGATCACAGTGAGTTGCGGCATTTCATCCACGGCATTAGGCGCGCGAACGCCTTTGGAGCTGATCGATCAAGCAGACAAAGCGCTCTATGCGGCCAAGGAAGGTGGGCGGAATTGTGTCATGGTGCTTGATCCGATTATTGCCGGGACGAACGCGTCCGATCAGTGCGAGCCGCAAGTCAGGAGGATCACTCCACGGGTGTCGAGCCCACCGATGTTTCGATAAATGAGTCTTGCCTTGTTGTCCCTGTGAGGCAGCGCGTCCGTCATGGACATGAGAAGGAACAGATGATATGAGCCGTATCCTGAGCTGCCCTCGGTGCCGGAAGACCGGCCTCTTGAGGTCTTACCCGCAATCGCCACGCGAGCATCTTGCCTCCTTCCTCTTTGTGGCGCCCTTCCATTGTCCGTCGTGCAGTTACCGATTTCTGGCGTCTCATCTTTGGCTGGACCATTCCACGCATCCGATCGATCGCCGTGAACACCTCAGGATTCCCGTACGATTCTATCTTTCATTCTCCGGGGGCAAGGTTCGCGGTGAGGGTATGGTGCTCGATCTCTCAATGGGCGGGTGTATCATCAAGAGCGAAACCCAGGTCCATAAGGACGACATTTTCTATTTGCAATTGTCGCTTGGTGAAGGTGAACGTCCTTTTGAAGTGGCTGCGATGGTCCGTTCTGTGAACGCTCGCGGCATCGCCTTCAAGTTCCTTCGAGCCGCCCAAGAAAACAAACGCCTGCTTGCGTTCATCCAAGCCCAGACTCCGGATCAGCCCG
>JACMLT010000149.1 GCA_014379455.1 Nitrospiraceae bacterium | reverse complement strand
GGGCAGTAAGGTTAAAGCCCGCGAACTGGCCAAACGAGTCGGCATCCCAATTGTCCCGGGCACCGAAGGCGGCATCACCGACTTCAAGGACGCGCTATCTTTCGCCAAAAAAACCGGATACCCCGTCATGATTAAGGCCAGCGCAGGGGGGGGCGGACGCGGCCTCCGGGTGGTGCGATCGGATGCCGAACTTCGAGAAAACATGGCAGTCGCGTCACGAGAAGCTCAGGCTGCCTTCGGCGACGGAAGCATCTTTATTGAAAAGTATATCGAGCGTCCGCATCACATCGAATTCCAGATACTCGCCGACCGGCATGGCCACATCATTCACCTGGGCGAGCGCGATTGCTCGATTCAGCGCCGGCATCAAAAGCTCATCGAGATCGCCCCATCATTGATTCTTACGCCTTCTCTTCGTGCCGAGATGGGTGAAGCAGCCATCGCCATCGCCAAAGCGGTCGATTATGACAATGCCGGAACCGTCGAGTTCCTCCTCGATCAGGACAACCGCTATTACTTCATGGAGATGAACCCACGTCTCCAAGTCGAACATACAGTGACCGAGCAGATCACAGCGATCGATATCGTGCGCAACCAGATCGCCATTGCAGCCGGCATGCCTCTTGAGGTCACGCAGCAAGAAGTCACGCTCCAAGGCCACTCCATCCAATGCCGCATCAACGCAGAAGATCCGAAGAACAACTTCCGGCCTTGCACCGGCACCGTCACGGCCTATCTCTCACCAGGTGGCATCGGCGTGCGCATTGACGGAGCGGTCTATAAGGACTATACGGTGCCGCCCTACTACGACGCCCTCTTAGCCAAGCTTACCGTGCGCGGCCGCACATGGGAAGAAACCGTCAGCCGCATGAGACGCTCCCTCGAAGAATACGTCTTACGCGGGGTAAAAACGACGATCCCGTTTATGATGGAGATCATGAAGGAGCCGGACTTTATGGCCGGAGATTTCGATACCTCCTACCTGGAGACGCATCCTACGCTGTTCAACTATGACGACTTCGAGCAACCAGAGGATCTGGTGCTGGCACTCTCCGCCGCCATCGCCGCCTACGAAGGGCTGTAAAGAAAGCCCATGGTACACACAACGGTTCCGTATACAATTCTCCTGATCGACTTAAACTGAATGTACGCCAATGCCCGCAAAACCAAAGAAAAAGCCTAGCAAGAAAAAACCGTCACTGGATATCACGCCCGCGGCGGGCAAGCCCATCCTCATCACCGATGTCGCCTTGCGCGACGGCCATCAGTCGCTCTTGGCCACACGCATGCGCACAGAGGACATGCTGCCCATCGCTCAAAAGCTCGACGCCGTAGGCTATTGGTCGCTCGAAGTCTGGGGTGGCGCCACGTTCGACACCTGCCTACGCTTTCTCAAAGAGGATCCCTGGGAACGGCTCCGCGCGCTACGCGCTGCCATGCCCAACACCAAACTTCAAATGCTGCTCCGCGGGCAGAACCTGGTCGGCTATCGGCACTATGCCGATGATGTGCTGGAACGATTCATCGAACGGTCTGCCACCAACGGCATCGACGTCTTCCGCATCTTCGACGCCCTGAACGATATCCGCAACGTCGAACGAGCCATGCGGGAAGTGAAAGCCTGTGGCAAGCATGTCGAAGCCGCCATCAGCTATACCGTCAGCCCCGTCCACAGCGTGGAACGCTTTGTCACCATGGCAAAACAGCTGGAGGATTTGGGAACGGACACGCTCTGCATCAAGGACATGGCCGGGCTCTTGGCGCCGCTCGACGCCTATCACCTCATACGCCGGATCAAAGCCGCCGTGAAGGTCCCGATCCATTTGCATTCACATTACACTTCAGGGATGGCCTCGATGACCTCCCTCATGGCGATCCTCGGCGGCTTGGATATGTTGGATACGGCCATCTCGCCATTGGCAGGCGGGACCTCGCATCCCTCGACGGAAACAATGGTGGCCTCGCTGCGCAACACCCCGTACGACACCGGACTGGATCTGGCCTCGTTCCTCCCAATCACTGAACACTTCCGCACCGTTCGGCGAAAGTATCGGCAGTTCGAAAGCGAGTTCACCGGGGTCGATGCCGAGATCCTCACCTCGCAGATTCCTGGTGGCATGCTTTCGAATCTTGCCGCGCAACTGACCGAACAAAATGCGCTCGATCGGATCAAAGAAGTGCTGGATGAAGTACCGCGCGTCCGAAAGGAAATGGGCTATCCCCCGCTCGTCACTCCGACGAGCCAGATCGTGGGCACCCAAGCCACCTTGAACGTCCTGACCGGCGAACGGTACAAAGTCATCACGACGGAAACCAAGAACTACTTCCTCGGACTCTATGGACGGGCGCCGGGTCCCCTCGATCACGACATCATGGCCCGCGCGATCGGGGATGACCATCCGATCAAGACCCGACCCGCTGATCGGTTGGAGCCTGAACTGGAAGCAGCCAGAAAAGATCTGCCTGACTCAGCCACCTCGGTGGAAGATCAGCTGTCATTTACCCTATTCCCCTCTATCGCGCGAGACTTCTTCGAGGCGCGCGAGAAGGGGGACCTTGCGCTGGAACCTCTCGAAATCTTCTCAGCCAGCGGATCGGCTGCGGCCACCGAACTCCATTTGGCCCCGGCCGAATTCAACGTCACAGTCCACGGCGAAACCTACCATATCGAGGTGTCCGGTTCCGGGAGGAAGGTGGGTGGCCGCAAACCCTATTACATCCGGGTCAACGACAAACTCGAAGAGGTCTCGTTGGAACCGATCCAGGAAATCCTAGCCGGCGTGCCGGAAGCCCCCGAAGCCGGCAGCAGCGTCAAGCCCAAACGGCCCAGGCCGTCCAAGCCAGGAGATGTGGCACCTCCGATGCCAGGCCGCGTCGTCAAAGTGCTCGTTCTAGTCAATGCTGTGGTCAAAGCCGGAACCCCCCTCCTGATCATCGAGGCCATGAAGATGGAAAGCCAGGTCCCGGCCCCGATCGATGGGACCGTCACGGCCATCCTGGTCGCTGAAGGCGACAATGTGAAGACGGATGAAACGGTCATCCAGCTGGAGTAACCCAATAGGCCCGCGTGCCTCCGTTCATGTATGTAGACAGCCTTATGCTGCGCTACTCATCTTCATCCTATTGTGTCACATCATGATCGCCTGCTCATCGCCCTCGTCGATTCCAACACAGTTCGACGCCATTGAGCGCATGCCCGTCCGCACCGTTCTCGTCCACGGCCAACGAATCGCCTATCTGGATGTGGGCGCAGGCCCGCCGGTCATTCTGATCCACGGCTTCGGAGGATCGATGTGGCAATGGGAATATCAGCAGCACCAGCTGTCGCAGCACTTCCGCGTCCTCACACTCGACTTGCCCGGCGCCGGGTTATCCGATAAACCTGACATCGACTATCGTCCGGATCAGATGCTGGACTTCTTTGTCGGGTTCATGGATGCCACAAAGATTCCGCAAGCCACGTTGGTCGGCAATTCCATGGGCGCCGGGTTGGCTATCGGCATGGCGCTGACATACCCTACACGCGTCGCGAAACTCGTGCTGGTCGACGGGCTCCCGCAACACGTCATGGAGAAACTCACCAGTCCATCGGTGAGGCGTGCCTTGGAAAGCAGCGCGCCGTCCTGGCTCGTCTCATTCGGCAATACGCTGTTCGGCGGCCTGATGATCGAGTCCGTCTTACAAGAAATCGTGCATGACCCAACACTCCTCACACCGGCCGTCCTCGAGCGATCCAATCGCAACCGGCAGTTCCCTGGACTCATCAAACCTATTATGGCTGTCAGAGAAAACCTTCCGTTATGGGAATCAGGATTTGCCACACGCCTCGGCACAATCACCCATCCGACGCTGGTGCTCTGGGGTGAAGAAGATCGAGTGTTCCCGATCGCCGTAGGTGAAGAGCTCCACCAAACCATCAAAGGATCGCGATTCATCCGGATCCCCAAGGCAGGGCACATTCCGCAGTGGGAACGACCGGATCTGGTCAACCAGACACTCATCACCTTTATTCGCCCCTAGCAGAGATGGTATGTTGTCCCGCACATGCTGGCCGCGCTTGTTCACACGCAGACAGGAGGACCATCGAATCCCTGCCGTGCCGACATCGTTCTTCTGCAGCCTGCTGACAACACAAGTCACGGCCTCGTATTCTCGATTGCACATTCACCATCGCTTCACCGAAGGAGGGCACTATTATGACGGCAACACATCGCATGATCATTGGGACTACGCTCTGCATGGCGCTCGGGTTCGCCGGATGCGCAAGTACCGGCAACTCCAATGGCACCAATTTTCTTTACAAGAACTACACCGTCGCTGGCGGCAGTGCCGTGGCTGGTGAGGGCCGCTCGGTTCTCTTCGAGGGAAAGCCCCTGGCCCTCTCGGGAACCGGCATTAAAGTCGGCGACTCCCTCAGAGAGGTGACGCTGACACAGACGGACCTATCGCCGATCAGCATCACCGACACAAAGGGCAAGGGTAAGGTCCGGATCATCAGCGTCGTGCCGTCGCTCGACACCCCGGTGTGTGAAGAGCAGACCCACTATCTGAGCGAAAAGAATAAGGGCCTCGACAAGATGGTCGAATTGGTGACTATAAGCGTCGACACCCCCTTTGCACAAAAACGATTCGCGAAGGAAGCCAAAATCGCCAATGTCACATTCCTCTCGGACTATCGGGATGCCGAATTCGGGAAGGCCTACGGACTGTTTATCAATGGCCCCCACATCCTGGCTCGTACGGTCATGGTGGTCGACGCCAACAATACTGTGCGATATCTGCAAGTCTCCCCCGAATTGGTCCAACTGCCGGACCTGGAAAAGGCCTTCACCGTGGCCAAGTCGCTGATCACCGCTGGCTAGACTAAAGAAAAGGCTGAGGTCCTGGTTGAGGCTGAGGAGAGGGGGATGCATACTTCTCCTTAACCTTAGCCTTAACCTCAGCCTTCCTTTAGAATGAAGAGATGGCCCAATACGATCTTCTTGTCATAGGGAGCGGGCCGGCCGGCCAGAAGGCCGCGGTCCAAGCCGCCAAACTCGGCAAGACCGTCGGTATCATCGAGCGCAAAGCCGTTGTCGGCGGCGTCTCCACTAACACCGGCACCATCCCCAGCAAAGCCCTCCGCGAAGCGGTTCTCTATCTCTCGGGGTTCCGCCAACGCAACCTGTATGGAACCGGCTATCGTCTGAAAGAGACGGTCACGATCGAAGATCTCGCGTTTCGCTCCAACCACATCATCAAGAACGAAATTGAGATCGTGAAGGATCAGCTGGCGCGGAACCGCATCGACCTGATTTTTGGAGAAGCCCGTTTCGTCGATCCTCACCGGCTCCTCGTTCAACAGGCCGGCACGGCAACCGAACATTATGCCCATGTGATCGTCATCGCCGTGGGCACAGTGCCGACCAGACCAGCCGATATTCCATTCGACAGTCACACCATCATTGATACCGACGGCCTCATCACGCTCAAACGCCTTCCGACATCCCTCATCATTGTCGGCGGCGGCGTGATCGGCACAGAATACGCATCGATCTTAGCCATGATCGGTGTGAAGGTCGTGCTGATCGACAAGCGTCCGCGCTTGCTCGAATTTGTCGACGCGCAGATCATCGACGCCTTGCAACGACAGATGACAGATATCGGAGTGACGCTCTACCACCAGGAAGAAGTGGTCGCGATCCTGAAAGGGCCCGACGGACAGGTCACGGTCTCGCTGACACACCAGCCACCGATCACCGCCACGACGCTCATGTATGCCATAGGCCGAATCGGCGCGACACAGCGCTTGAACCTGGCGGCCGTCGGTATCACGCCGGATGCGCGAGGCCGCGTGATCGTGAACGACCATTTTCAAACAGCCATCCCCCATATCTACGCCGCCGGCGACGTCATCGGTTTTCCCGCCTTGGCGTCCACCTCCATGCAGCAAGGGCGCCATGCTGCGTGCCATGCTTTTGGCCATCCCGACCATACCGACACGGACCTCCTGCCCTACGGCATCTATGCTATTCCTGAAATCTCCACGGTGGGACGGAATGAGGAAGAACTGGCCAAGGCGGGGATCCCCTATGCGTCCGGCATCGCCCACTATCGGGAAATCGCCCGCGGGCAGCTCATGGGCGATCAAACCGGCATGTTGAAGCTGCTATTCCATCGCCACACCCATGCACTCCTGGGTGTTCATGCCATTGGAGAAGGAGCGACGGAGCTTATTCACATAGGTCAGGCCGTCATGGCCTATCAGGGGAAGATCGACTATTTCATCGACACCGTCTTCAACTATCCGACTCTGGCGGAATGTTACAAAGTTGCCGCGCTCGACGGGATCAATCGTCTGCCGAGGCCCTGGCCCCAGCGGACGCCGGACGTCATACATGAGAAGTGAATCACTAGGGGGTGAACCCGATACATGGATATAGCGCCGTTGAGACAATCGCCAGCTCCCATCATCTGAGATCGTATATCTCACATCGTATGTTTTACCTTTTGCGTGTTACGCCTAACGGGGGAGAAGACCCATGTCATTTACGGATCGCTTAAGACAACTTGCCACACCCATCTGGGATGCCCAGCTCACCCATCCCTTCGTCGTGGCGCTGGGCAAGGGAACCTTGCCAGAACGTAAATTTCAGTACTACATCCTGCAAGACGCCAGATTTCTCAGTGACCTCGCCCGTGTGTTTTCTGCCGGAGCGCTGAGAGCGCCGGACTCAGAGTCGGCGCTGCGCCTGACGAAGCTCGCCGAAGACACCATCGTCGTCGAACGTAGCCTCCACGAAGGATACGGATCGCGGTGGAACATGACCGCAAAGGAGATGACGTCCGTGCCTATGGCGCCGACAAACTACGCCTACACGAGGCATATGCTCACGGTTGCCCACACAGGCTCAGCAGCGGAGATCACCGTCGTCGCCCTCCCCTGCGCCTGGATCTACTGTGTCGTCGGCCAGCATCTCTTGAAGCATGGCCCACCAAAAAATGATCACCCCTATCGAGACTGGCTCATGCTCTACGCCTCGCCGGAATTCGCCCAAGTCCAGCAATGGATGCGCAAGAAAGTGGACCAGTGGGCCAAGACGGCGGGAAAAGAAGAGAAGCGGCGGATGGAAGAATCGTTTGTCATCAGCTCGCGATATGAGTGGATGTTTTGGGAGATGGCGTGGAACGAGGAAAAGTGGCCGGTCTAATTGGGAGAGGGCGAGGGACAGGACCGTCTCGTGTGCTCGCAGAGCCCCCACGATGAAACAGTGGTCGCTCGATGCGCGCAGTTCGAGACAATCCTGCCCCTCGCCCTAAAGTCGAGACCGGCCACCGGGATGGGGAGAGAAAGGGAAGGGGCTCGTTGGACACGCGCAGTCTGACCCAGCCCTGCTACCTGCCCGAAGAACAGCATCGGCCACCAGAGGGGAGAGAGAGGAAGAAAGAAAGCAACGGTCAGCGCCACCCGTCGAGTCACAACTTGCCTCGCCTCACGGAAAACCAGAAAATGCTCCCGGTACATTTATATCGGTTGCGATTCTGAGATGTTGGATAGCAGTGTTCCCGATATTTTTCCCACTCCCATATCTACTAAGACAGGTGATTGGCTTCAGCAACCTGCGGAAAAGTAGTGCGGAGATTTCTGAAGACGATGCTCGGGGTTGAACAAAGAATACTGCCCATGCTGGATCTGGCTATTCCTTCACACTGCATGACGACCGCCGCCAAGTGTTGTCGCTCGAATAGTTTGCTGAGCGCATCGTTGATTCCTTTAGATTCAATGAACACGTGTGGGTCGCGTATTCCATTGAATCGAGCAACAATTACGCCTGCTCTGTCAGGTGATAGCTGAGTGGTAACCTTCTTCTTAAGTGTTTTGTAGATATAGTCGCGCAACTGTTCCGAGGTTTTGCGCGGACCAGAACACCGAAAGACAACAGGGTCGAACCTCAATTCGCCCTCTTGCTTGCACCGAAGAAAACTCCTTCCCGGGCGCCGTTGATCTCGTGCTAAAGCGACGAGTTCTTCCGACACATACGTTCGACTTGGAGCAGTGTTGAGATCTAGCGTCAATCGAACACTAGGATCAAGTTCGACGGTTGTCTGGCTCGCATCAAGCGCACGCGCCAGGATTTCTGACCACTGGTGTATGCGGCCGGGGTCAGAGCGAAAATCAGTGATGAATTCAACCCTCACCTCACCCCAAAGGTTGTGGGATCGCAGCACTTCGTAGATCGTGTCACAGGTGTCCGCTAATGCAGGTGTCTTGACATGCTCGCTCAGATCCCAAGTGAATCGCCTACATTCGACGTTAAAATCTAGGCCGCCGCCACACACACGAAACTCGGGGCAACTGTCTTGTCCTAGAGGAGACCACTGAACGTCAAACCCTTGCAAGTAGTAATGCCACGCGGTATGAATCTCCGCCATGAAATCGTTATGCTGGTCCGTAAGTAGGTCCTCGCGGTACTTTGCCTTAACATCTTCCGGCATGCCGCGATGTAGAGAGGAGATCATTAGCGCATCGCCGACCATCTCGCGAATTTCTGTTGACCACATCTTCGGTATGCAGATGCCGTTCTTTGTTTCCTGGTCGTACATACGGAAGGCAAAAAGCCACGGCCGAAGCTTTTTTACCCAGTGGTGATAACAGCTGCCGTGATGCCTTAGATCCTTGTCAAGATCGGCTTGTGCCTCGGTAAGTGCTTCGTGTCCCAAGAACCCCTTGAGTTTCCCGACGTACTTGGGAACCTCCGAATCTTTGATTCCATTGCTGCGTCGGTGGAGCGGGCGATCTTGTGGGGTCATCATTTTCTGGAACAATACAGCCAGACTGAGGCTACGCGGGCAGATGTCCGACAGAAACAATCAGTTGCTGGGTAACAAGCTCCGCATAGTGGGGCAAATCTTGTCACGGAGAAAATCCCCGGTACATTTTCTTGTCTCGGTACCTTAAGACCACAATACAATACGTTAATAGTCATACCCCAACTTCTTCTCGCGGGGAGCGCCTCATCTTAGGCAGATAGAATCGTGAGACCGGAGAAATACCGGCGGTAGAACCCGCGATCACGAGTTACCAAGCGGTCCGCTTCATGGAAGGCATGGGAACCAATGAGAAAATCTGCCAGAATACGCTGGCGCTTTCCACCAGCCTGGCGATACGCCATATGGGCAACCCCGGCGGTATACGCATGGTCGGCTGTGAACGGTACGACTTGAATGCGGACCTGCCGCAACCAGCCATCGAGTTCATCGCGATTTCTGGCCTGCGGCACCAGTTCAGCGTAGACGGCAGGAGAGATAATCAGCGGACCTTGCTTGTACACTTGAAAGAGGAGGGCTTCTGAACGATCGGCATGCTTGGGGTCGTTGACGAGGATATCGAGTAAGACACTGGTATCCAGGGCCGTGATCATCGCCCCCGGACAGAGACAAGATAGCGATCCACATCAACACGCTGTAAGCCTACGCCCCGCAGTTTGCGAAACGGGTTGGACTCTGACGTGCCACGCTTTACGCTCCTGACCCCAGAGCGGCGACGCTGCGCCGGAATCGTCACCTGTTTTTTCTCCGTGACCCGCATAAGCACCTGCTTTCGAGCGCGCATTGGATAGGACATTATGTCGCACCGGGTATGGGGTGTCAATCAAAGCGCGCCCTCTCATTTTTCCATTCGTATATACACTCTCCTCGCTGGACAGACCTGGGCTGTCGAGTATAATCTGCGAGGCCTAGCGGTATTGATTCAGGAGCACGCATGATATTGAAACAGGTCTTGACGATTGCGGGATCGGATTCTGGCGGCGGCGCGGGGATTCAGGCCGATATTAAGGCAATGTCGGCCAATGGTGTGTTTGCCATGTCGGCGATCACCGCCATCACGGCGCAGAATACGGAAGAAGTCACCGACGTCTTGGAATTGCCGATCTCGATCATCGCGGCGCAAATCGACGCCGTGTTCGATGACTTCGACGTCGCTGCGGTGAAGACCGGGATGTTGTCTTCCACAGCCATTGTCGAGGTCGTCGCCAAACTCCTCAAGCCTCAGAATGTGACGAATCTCGTGGTGGATCCGGTCATGATCTCAAAGACCGGCCATACGCTGCTCAAGCCGGAGGCAATCGACGCCATGAAGACACAACTCTTCCCCCTGGCGCTGCTCGTCACGCCGAACATCCATGAGGCCCAGCAACTGTCCGGTATCGAGATCAAGACGCTCGCCGACGCTCGCCGCGCGGCCAAAATCATTCACGGGTTCGGCTGCAAACATGTGTTGATCAAGGGCGGTCATTTGGCGGCAGAGCGAGCCACCGATCTGCTTTATGACGGCCGGTTCTTCAATGTGTTCAAGGGGGAATTCATCGAGACCCCCCACACGCATGGCACCGGCTGCACATTCGCCTCGGCAATTGCGGCGCATCTCGCACGAGGCAAATCCATGAACGACGCCGTTCAGGCCGGCAAGACCTATCTCACCGAGGCCATTCGCCATAGCCTGGCAATCGGTCACGGAACTGGACCGACGAATCATTTCTACTTTCTCCAAACCTAGTAGCAGGATGCTGAAAAAGTCCGCCATCGAAGGCCTTGCATGCAAAAACAGTTTTCTGGTGGCCCGCTAGACCGAAAGACCATCCTATGGAAGAGGCCCTGACATTTCACGATCACCATGGCCACGGTATTGCTGCGATCCTAAGCACGCCTGACGGACAAACCAAGCGTATTGCCGTACTGTGCCATGGATTTCTCTCCAGCAAAGACAGCACGACCAACAAGACCTTGACCCGGCTCCTCAATGAACGAGGCATCGCAACCTTTCGGTTCGATTTTTTCGGTCAAGGAGACAGCGACGGACCGTTCGAAGAACTCACGACCACCCTGGCTGTGCATCAAGCCCAAGCCGCGTTAGATCTAGTGGCCGCCAGAGGCTATGATCGAATCGGGCTCGTCGGCTCAAGCTTTGGCGGGCTCGTCGCGATCCTCACGGCAGCCCAGCGTGGCGATATCGCCTGTTTGGCCCTCAAATGCCCTGTGGTGGACTTTCCAGAAGAGCTTCGTATAACATTTGGGCTGGAAGAATTGGCACGGTGGCAGGCCACCAACACGATTCCAAATATGATGGGAGAGTCAGATCGAGTCCGGTTGCGATATGGCTTTTACGAAGACTGTCTCAAGCAGATTGCCTATGGGCCGGCGGAACACATTACTGCGCCTACGCTGATCGTCCAGGGTGAACGGGATGAATGTGTCCCCCTTCATCAAAGCCGGCGATTGCATGACCGTCTCGGAGGGGTGAAGCGGTTGAATCTCCTGCCGGACGCCGATCACCAGTTCACTCGGAAAGAAGACTTTCATCAGATGACCACATCAATCGGCGATTGGCTCGTGAGCCATCTCATGATCAGAACCTAGAGATTATCGAGCAACGAGAACGGTATACAAGCACTCGCAAACAAGGCCAGCCTTTTCAGCAGCCTGCTACGAGATAGCGCATGATTACAGAAAGCGTCCAACACGTCTTGACCGTTCTCTACCCCCTCTATAAAGAGGAAGTCTACCGACGACGCGAGCAGATGATGCGGCTCACCGTCTTAGGCTCACTGGGGCTCATCACAATGCTTTT
>JACMLT010000148.1 GCA_014379455.1 Nitrospiraceae bacterium | reverse complement strand
CGAACATGTCGAGATAACTGACGTAGTCGGTTCCCGGATAGGCATCGCCGCCGATCCCGATAGCCGTCGTGATGCCGTCGGCAAACTGCGAGCAGATCCAGATAATTTCATTGGAGAGACCGCCCGACTTGGTGATGACCCCGAACGAACCTTCGCGGTAGAGCTTCGACAGCACCAGGTTGTCGAATGCGCCGCCGATGACACCCAACCGGCAAGAGCCGGCTGAGACAATTCCGATCGATGAGGGGCCGTTGAACACCTTACCGAGCTTGGTCGCATGATGGGCCAGGATCTTGGCATCTTTTTCCGGCACACCCTCAGTGATCATAGAGACCACCTTGATGTGCGGATCGTCCAAGACTTCCATCCCACCCTTCATGGCTCGATCTGCGCCGATGTAGACGAGACTCGTGTTGATTTGGGGATGGTTCTTCGTCGCTTCCGCAACGCTCTTATAAATGGGAACGGCCACGAGACCGCTGCCATAGGGAATTTCATGTGTCTTGCCTGCGTCAGGCGGATAGACGAAGGCCAGAACATTCAATGAGCGTTTAATCAGGTAGCAGAACTCGGCCATCCGGCGCGCGGCGTTCACACCCGCGACGCCCCCCTGAATGACCACATAGGTATCTTTATTGGCCAGGATACTCATCGGGATCTCCCTCTTTCCTCAATACTGAGTGATAAATGCTGAGCTGAAGAACAGTTCGTGCTGTTCAGCACGCAGGACTCATCACTCGTTTCTATTTCAGTAACGCCTTATCGACGATATCGGTCAGCGGCGTGTTGCGGTCGAAGACGTTGATGTCAAACCCTTCGTCCTTGAGCGCGCGCATGGCATCGAGCCCTTCCTTCTCACGTGGGCCGCCACGGCGCACCCAGATCTTGACGTCCTTAAGCTTGCCCTCTGACTTCGCCTTACGGAACCCATTGATGATGCCGCCGAACGTCTTCTTCACATCGGTAAAATTGGCAATCGCCCCGCCGACAATGATGTTCTTGATCCCAGGCAACGAACAGACCTTATCGGTCAGGACTTCAACCGCCCAATCTGGTGGATCCCCTGAGTACTCAGCGTAATTGGCCAACTTGCCGCCGCGGGCGACGACCGCATCGGAATAATAGACGCTGGCCCCGCCACCCGCCGGAAGCATGGCCGTATCCCCGCCTGGGATCTCAATAAATTTGACCGAGCCCTTGATCTTGGAATCGACCGCCATGACTTCCATTTCGTGCTTGGAATAGGCACGACCAAATTCTGCGGCAAAGGCAAAGTTCCACTCGGGGTGCCGAAACTTGGCGTCGCCATCGAGCAACGTCACTGCATCCAAGGCAATCAGTTCACTGTTGTGCTCGCGCAGGACCACGGGGTTCACTTCCAAATACTGCGCATCTTCGCTGTCGAAACAGGTGAACATCTTACCGGCAAACTCGGCCATCTTTTTCGCCAATGGACCAGTGAAGCCTGCATCCTTGGCCAACCGTTCGAGCGCCTCCCCCGTGGGCTGTTGCCCGACTTCCACTGCCAATCGTTTTACACGATCCCAATTCGACTCCACTTCAATACCGCCGCAGTTGGCAACTAGAATGTCCGTCCCTTCTCGGGTAGACTTCACCGCACAATAATATTCTTCCTTGTGCGGGATCATTTCGGACACGATGACTTGCGAGACGGTGATGCTGCCTACTTGACGGCCGATCATCTCCCTCGTCGCCGCTTCCGCCTCTTTCAGGTCCAGCCCGACCTTGACCAGCCCGAGCTTGAACCGCGAGCCGAGCGCCTCATGCGCCTTGACCACCAGCTTAGATTTCTTCAGCCATTCATTGGCTTGGCCGAGCTTCGTCAATTCGTCGACCGAGGTGACGACGACATAGTGGGGAACGGTGATGCCCCACTTCTTCATCAGCCCCATTCCAGGACCTTCGAGCACCTTCGCCATGACATCACTCCATAGAAATGGTGAGAAACAATATAGAAAGGAGGAGGATTCTAACCAAATCGGCTGGGGGACTCAAGACGTCAGAGGAACTAATCGAAGAAAGCTCAAAAGGCCTAGCGAAAATGTCGATCGAGGGTATGATTGGCTAACTATCTGAAATGTCAGTAAGATTTTAAGAGTGTGCCGACGTATTGGGTTGCAGAGTGCACGCAATTTCTTCGACACCGTCATAAATTTTGGCCAGGCCACGTTGAGAGTATTGTCGAGTGCCACACAGAGGCAGGACTGGCATCAATATTTTTCCGGCGGAATACGTAGCGACGCTCTCTGCTGATACACCTGGAACGCTTTGCGACCTGCACCTCCTCTTACTAACAGGCTGCGGAAACGCTATGTGGGCACGTCAGAGCTTCACTGGTCTGCATATCTGGGATATGAGGACCACCTGTGCTGGATACTCAATGGGCTGTCCGGCGATATGTGAATCGTTAAACGTGAGAGGTTTCGGAGGAAGAACTCTCGACAGTCCTACATTTCACGTTTCACCATTTACGGTTCCTGGGAAACGATGCGAGAACGAGGCATGGGGCAAGGTGCGTCTCGGCGCATCGGGGTCAGGCGGATGAGAAAAGCGATTATTTCAGCATGCAGCCACATGAAGCGTCAGGCCTTTGCCAAGAACCGGTTGTGCACCCACCCTTCAATATCTCCATTCTTCACCAATTCCACCTTGTGCCATCGGTCGCGCTTCTCCAGAAGCACCACCACGGTTCCCCTCTTCAGCGGTTCGGCAACAGAGGGAAATTCTACGCCAGGGCCGCTTCGAATATTCAGCGTGGAAGCCATCACTTCATAACCTTCTCGCTCCTCTTCTTCGCGACCCAGTACTACGGCACGCACATGCTCCAAAGGAAATGCCGGACCCGGATCCCGCTTCCGGTCGGGAGCGATATCTTCATGCCCCACCACATCCTGGAGTTGATAGTGCCGAACAAGGAGTTGTGCAAGCTCCAAGGCCCTTTGGATCTGGATTTCCGTGTAAGCATGCCACCAGCGAGGCTCGTCGTCCAATTTGTGCTTGGCCAAGACAACTCGGTCTTCCGCATACAGCGTCCCGAACCAAGGCTGATACTGGTCGCCCACTTTCTTCAGCGGACCCGCATTATCCATCTCTATCCCGATGGAATAGCTGTTCAGTCCGCTCAACCCATTCCAGTGACTGAGGCCCGCGTGCCACGTCTTGATATTGAACGGTGCAAGTTGAGTGATCGTGCCGTCTCTGGCCAACACCAGATGCGCTGAAGCCTTCGACTCCGGGTTCGTCAGCCAGTTGATCGAACTCGTCGCGCTCTTCCCAGCCGTGTAGTGGAACACGAGGTAGCGTGGGGCGAGGTCGCCTCCTTTGTTCGGAGTCTCAACGAAAGACACGTTCCCCCCAACGAGCCGATCATCTTCGATGGAAAGACCCAAACTTCGCGCGATGGCGGTACCACGTGCCTTGGCTGTCCTCAATACTGTTTTTTTCTTCTTCGGTGTGCGACGTCTGCTCGAAGGTCTTCTACGCGCCATCATGAACTCCCTCCATTACGCTGAAAAGGCTCACGACCAAGCAAGTATACGAAGAACGTAGCAGGAAAGAAATGTGACGTG
>JACMLT010000147.1 GCA_014379455.1 Nitrospiraceae bacterium | reverse complement strand
CCCCCGTTCTATAAAGAAGAATTGCTGAAATTGAAAGATCACCGCATCTCAGAGGGGGGCGTGATCACCATCAAAGCCCAGCAGCATCGAAGCCAGGAGCAGAATCGAGAGGATGCACTCACACGATTGAGAGAGCTGATTCAAAGCGTTGCTATTCCACGCAAGAAGCGCAGAGCGACAAAGCCGACAAAGGGTTCAAAGCAACGGCGGCTGGAGAGTAAGACGAAGCGGGGGAAGTTAAAAACCCTCAGGAGAACGCTCGAATAGCCGCTAAGCAAAACCGTGAAGCGCAGATTTGGGGAACCGCGAGGCGAGATTCAAACGATACGTCACTCTCAAGGATGTTCAAAATGGCCGTTCAGCAAGGCCGCAGCGAGTGAAGACCGGAGGCGTAGTTTTTCTCACCCGCCCATCCCGAGCTGCCAGGACAGCTCGTTTCCCAAGTGGGGTACGTTGAGGGTCTGAACGATGCGAGAACGATGCTGGCGGGCTTTTTCAACATCCGTTATTCCGCTGATGCGAGCGATCCCAGGATATGGTACCCGCCATCGACATAGATCACTTCGCCGGTAATTCCACGGCCTAGCGGGCTCACCAAGAACAACGCTGTATCGCCGACTTCGCCTTGTTCCGTGGCGCGGCGGAGCGGTGCAAATTCTCGGTGGTGATCCACCATCTTGCTGATGCCGGAGACGCCCCGGGCGGCGAGGGTTTTAATCGGACCGGCTGAGATCGCATTCACGCGGATGTTCTTGGGGCCGAGGTCGTGAGCCAGATAACGAACGCTGGCTTCGAGGGCAGCCTTGGCGACCCCCATAACATTGTAGTGGGGTACGACCCGTTCTGCTCCAAGGTAGGTAAGCGTCACGACGGAGCCGCCGTCGGTCATCAATGGCACAGCCACTCTCGTCACAGCTACAAGAGAATAGGCGCTCACGTCGAGCGCTGTTGCAAACCCTTGGCGCGTGGTGTTGACAAACTGGCCGGTGAGTTCCTCACGAGGGGCAAAGGCGACGGAATGGACAAGAAAATCCAGCCTTCCGAATTCTTTCTGGACCTGCTGTATCAGCGCGGCAATTTCGGTATCGCTCCCCACGTCACAGGGAAAGGCTTTCGCACCAGGCATGGTAGCGACCAGTTCTTCGACATTCTCCCGTAACCGTTCGTTCTGATAGTTGAAAATGAGCTGTGCCCCTTGGCTTGCGGCGGATTGCGCAATCGCCCAGGCAATGCTGTGCTTATTCGCCACGCCAATGATCAGTCCATTTTTACCGTCGAGTAACATGGTGTACTCCTGACAGGATGGTAAACATCTGTGAAGCGCGTTTCGAGAAGCGTGAGGCGCAGGGGTTGTCCTGCGAGAGAGGCCTTACGAACGACGCTTCACGTATGAAGAGGTGCATCCTCATTCCGGGGCCCAAGATAGCATGATTTAAGGCTTGGTGCCAGGAAGACAGCAGGAGAGACTAATTCGCCTTGCCAGCGTTGGCGTGAAGTTGTGCCCACACTTTTTCCGCTTCAGGCGTGAAGTCATCCCATTGATGGGTTTGAATAAGGTCCAGTGCTTCGGAGGCGAGCGAGAGGGCTTCGCTGTGGCGGCCATCGGCACAATAGCTCTTGGCCAGGCTGAGTCTGGCATTGACCGACTGCGGTGATTTCAGGAGCACGTACTGAAGAAGCTTCTCCCCCTTCTCTCTGTTTCCCCCAAGCAGTGAAGGAAGCCTGAGAAGGAACGCCCCTTTGGCCGACATGGCGTCAAGATGATCAGGCGCAATCCCCAGTGTCCGGTCGAGCTCATTCATCATACGGCGGAATCCCATGACCGATGTGAGGCTCAGTTCCCCATCGATCCGCATGAGTTCGCCTAAATTACAGAACAGGGCGAAATGTGCGTCTGCAGATCGATCGTCCAAGGCTACAGCCTGTTCCCCCAGGGCCTGGCCTTTCTCAAAATGGCCGACTCTGCTGGCCCGGTCTCGATCGACACGGCCGTTATGGCATTCTGTCATCGCATCTTGAGTCAACGACCGGGATGATTGTTGTGCCAGGAGGCTCTCGGGGTTCGCCAAGACCCAACAGCCGAGCAGAATCAGGAATGCGCGCTTCATCTTTCCCTGCCAGTTGAAGGGGGATCCCACAAGCGTGCCTTGCGAGACACCGTATCGATATATCAATTTCAGCCGGTGTGTATAACACAGCTTGTGAGAAGTTTACTACGGCTGACTCGGAGGCCCTACCGTGATCGTTCCCTTCGTCAGACCTTGAGCCAGCATGTCTGTCGCATCGCGAAGCGCACGGAACGCCGCGAGCATCGTTCGATATGAATAATGGGCATTCCGACCACTCGGATTAGGCAGGACAAAAACAGGCCGGCTAGCCAAAGTTTCGTCTTGCAGCCCAAGGCTGATTCGTCCGGTCCGATATTCTGAAAACAACGTGCGGTAAATTGTGACCCCGAGTAGGGCGACTGTCTGAGGGCGGTACTGTTTCACGGTGACGGTGAGTCTCTCCATTCCGCCGATATATTCTTGTGGTTTGAGCGTGTTCACCCCCGCGCTGGGCCGCTGAATGATGTTTGTTAGACCAAGCCCCCAATCCGGAAGCCGCCAATCGTCTTGGTGTGTGAGTGGCTCGGACACCAGCTTTGACTCGTATAAGAGTTTCCAGAAACGGTTTGAGTGCCCAGCAAAGTGGTGCCCGGTGGCAGCTGAACGAAGGCCTGGATTGATGCCGACGAAGAGGATATGGACCCCTGGCCTAATGTGATCAGTGAGCCGTTGGCGAGACGGAGTCCCTTGTGATGGTTTGGTGACAATCTTTCTCACTGACTTTTCCACCTGAAATGGACCCGTTTGGCGTAGGCCGCCTCGGTCTCGACAGAGATGTGCATTCCAGCAATGGGGCGGTTTAGCTGACCTCCAGCCATTCCGCCACAGAAACGCAAAGATTCAGCCGTGAAGCCTAGTTCGAATGACATACATAACACATTGATAAATCAATAATGCCATCGATATCAACGGTTCGGCATCAAGCTTGCTGAGTACTGTCAGCAAGTGCCGAAGGATGGCACAATATTAAAACATTAACGGAGGGTAATTGATTATGAAGAGCATGTTGATGGCGATCATGGCAGTTGCAGTGGCAGTGACGTTCAGCGCACCGGCCTTCGCTGGCGAAGAGGGCAAGGACAAGAAGGATGAGAAGAAGGGTGGCCACGTCCTCGTGTACGGAGAAGAAAAGAAGAAGGACAAGGACGAGAAGGGCAAGGCAGCTGATACGTTCGGCGATATGAAGGACGAAAAGAAAAAAGACGAGAAGGGCAAGTAATCACCTTCTTTGGCGAGGCTAGTTAGCTTGAGGGGTCTCCTGCCTAAAGCGGGAGGCCCTTTCGGCGTTTTTCTACTTGCTACGGCTTTGAAGATAGACCGCGTGTAATCCTACAATCGACTTTGCATCTCTGATCTCCCCGGCTTCTATCATCCCGATCGCTTTTGCGAGAGGCATCTCGATCACGTCGAGGACCTCGTCACGGTCGAGCTGTTGACGCCCTGTCGTGAGCTCTGTTGCCTTGTAGATGTGGATCACTTCGTCGGTGAATCCTGGTGCGGTGAATATACTGGAGAGCAGTTCAAGACTGCCGGCTCGATATCCGACTTCTTCTTCAAGCTCTCGTACTGCACAGACTTTTGGGTCCTCGCCAGGATGAAGTTTTCCCGCCGGGATTTCGTAAATGAATCCTCCTGCCGCATGGCGGAACTGCTTGATCAAGATGACTGTGCCATCGTCTTTCAGCGGCACCACCGCGGCGGCTCCAGGATGTCGCACGACCTCCAAGTCGACTGTGATGCCGTTGGGGAGCGTGACGGTATCGACATTCAAGTTGACGACGATGCCTGTATAAATGTTTTTGGTCATGGGGTTCGATCCCCGATAGTAGGTGTGGAGCACAGAAGAGAACCGGCAAAACCACCGTCCCTGTTTGTGCCGAGCGCCATTAATGTTTTGGCTTTTTGTAGAACGGCGGTTTCACCACGATGGCTGGAACCGTCTTCCCGCGAATTTCTATGGCGAGAGACGTCCCCGGATTGGCATGGGACACAGGAACGTAGCCCAATCCAATGCCCTTTTGTAGGAGTGGCGAGAGGTTGCCGCTCGTGATAGTGCCGATGGGTTTGGAATCCACGGGGTCGAGGATTCTGAATCCATGGCGGGGTACAGCTTTCTCAACGAGTTCAAAGGCGACGAATCGACGGGCGACTCCGGCTTGTTTCTGTGCCAGAAGTGCCTGGCTGCCGATAAATGTGCCTTTCTGAAAACTGACAGTCCAGTCCGCATTGGCTTCAAGCGGCGTCGTGTCTTCGTCCATGTCGTTGCCATAGAGCAGATAGCCCATCTCCAACCGGAGGAGATCCCTCGCGCCGAGTCCAGCCGGCTTCAGTCCCCAGGCTTGTCCCTTGTCGATAAGCAGGTCCCAGAGGCGCCCGACCTTGTTCGCGTCGATGTAAATCTCATAGCCCAGTTCACCGGTGTAGCCGGTCCTGGCCATCAAGCAGGAAAGATCGCCGATCGTCGCATCACAGGTGTAATGGAGCTTGAGTCCCTCAAGCGCTTTCGCGCCAAGGCTCATGAGCAGCTCGCGCGACTGTGGACCTTGAACAGCCACCTGAGACAATTCGACTGACCGGTCCTCAAGATGAACCACCTGGCCCTGGGTAGGCTGGGATAGTAGCCACGACAGGATCTTCTCACGGTTCGAAGCATTCACGCATAAGAGGAATTCGTCCGGGGAAAGCCGGTAGACAAACACGTCATCTTTGATGCCGCCGGTTTCGTTACAGACCATGGAGTACTGGGCTTGAGACACAGCGAGCTTGCCGACGTCGTTGGTCGTGACGTGCTGGAGGAATGAGACGGCGCCGGTTCCGGCGATTCGTATTCTTCCCATATGGCTCACGTCGAAGAGCCCGACATGGGAACGGACAGTATGGTACTCGTCTACCACACCGCTATACTGGATAGGCATCTCCCATCCAGCGAAATCGACGAGTTTTGCGCAACTTGCACGATGTTGCTGGATGAGAGGAGTCTGTCGCATCATGATCGTGCTGACATACGCGTCGGGTCAATCATCGGACACCGAGCAACTCAACATCAAAAATCAAGGTGGCATTCGGTGGAATAACGCCGCCGGCGCCTTGTGCGCCATAGCCGAGCTTGGAAGGAATGGTCAGCTTTCGCTTCCCGCCAATTTTCATCCCTTTCACGCCCTCGTCCCATCCCTTGATGACTCGCCCAGCACCCAGTGGAAATGAGAAAGGCTGGCCTCGGTCTACGGAGCTGTCGAATTTCTTTCCATTTTCTAGCCAGCCTGTGTAATGCACGCTGACAGTCTGCCCCGTCTCCGCCGCTGCTCCGGTCCCAATCGTGAGATCGACATACTGCAATCCCGATGACGTCGTGACTTCATTGCCTTCACTACCCGATTTTTGAAACGGCATGACGATTCCTTTCCTAAGAGTTGGTCACTCAACCACAAAGACTGACGACAAGAGAGTCATTATTGCGCACAGAAAACTCTGCCGACATCCAGAGCCGGCGATCCTGTTTGAGCGCTCTATGAGGGTGGTGTCTTCACGTAGGTTACGCGCGGGAGTCAGGCTCGGAGAAAATGACCACACTCGCTGTGTAACCATGCAGAAAATTGCGCCCTCCGACGGGGCCCAGCTCGCCTTGCGCGAAGAATCCCGCTGTCGGGATGGGACCAAGCCGTTGTTGCACGGCTGCGCTATCGTGATGGGGCTGGTCAAAGAGCCCTTCTCCACGTCCGCAACAGCTGAACAAGAGAGCCCCGAGAGGGGGACTGTTGTGCCTCGTGCGATCCGCAGCCAGGAGCACGTGTAAATCGTCGCTTGCAGACTTCGCATCGCGAAGGTGGAACTGCACGGTCTGGCCTTCCTGAACGACGTCTCCGATCGCAACCGCTCCGGCCTGTTGATCCGCCCCGATGAGGTTCCGAACGAGAAAATCTCCCCGTTCAAAATGACTCCTGTGCTCATCGATCACGATGCCCAGATGTAATGCGCGGTGGGCATTGCGGCGTTGTTGCCCCCCCATGGATTCGAAGACGTCCTGAAGCCGTTTCAAGGCCGAGACGCCGCCCAGTTCATAGATGAGGTTTTGCTCCGCTCTCGTCACGACAAACCGTTCACCGATCGGACGGCAACCTTGCGAGGTCACGGTTCGCACGGCGATGGCGCCGGTGAGTTGTACTCCCACCACGCCTCCGTCGAAGACCTGATCGTTGAGGAATAGTCTATTTTCTCCTGATTCTTGGCCTCCACCGACAAGGCCCCCGACGACTTTCCCGTTGGGGTACCGGTCAGTCATGAGGGAGAGGACTTCCTGCATTGGCGTCGAAAATGGATCGGCAAAGAGGAGGAAGGTCGAATCCTCAGGTCCCGGTTCCGGCCACCCGGGCATGCGGATTTGGTCCTGTAGCTGAGACACGGAGAGTTGCAAGGGAGTCAGTCTGACATCGGGTAGGCAGGCTGCCAACACCGTCAAGGCTGCTGCGGTTTCGATTTCTTCGGATCCGGCGATGACCCCTTCACCGGAGCAGCCCAGACACACTTTCGCTTGCAGCTCCCTCTGCAGCATAGCCGAAATCTTAGAAGCATTGGCCGTATGATGGGCCGAAAAGAAGACAAAGGCTAGATCGATGGGAGTCGCGCCGAGTTGCATCGCGATGGCATCCGCGAGGTCTCGAGTGGCAGCTTCCGTATCAGTCTTGCGCGAGAGTGCGGTCGCGAATTGAAGTGTGGCTGGAGTGGTTGTCCCTGTGGAATGAGTCGTCATGGTAGAACGCGCTACGTGTCGATTGCCAATGCGTTAGACCCCTGGATCCATCCGTTCCGGGCGGTCCTTCACCAGCTTCTTATAGTAGCGCCACAAGTAGGAATGGTAGTCATCGAGTTGCGCCAGGAGATAGTGCAGTTCCGCGGGATCTTGTGTCTCCACGGCATGGACCATGCGGGTTTGTAAAAAATCGGCGAACGCGTTGGTTTTCCCTACAGCGGTGATCAGACTCAAGCTACCGCCGAGTTGGTATTCGTTCATGCTCGTCCCCCAGACGAAAGAGAGTGGCGAAAGGATAGCGAGGTATGAGAGTGAAATGCAAGTGAGGGAGTCCTCGGTCTGTAGGGAGCTGGTTCTCCACAGTTACTTCGCCTGGTGATGGAGAATGGCTCGGAGTCTGGAGAGGGAGATCGCATCGATACGATGGCTGTCGCGCCCCACAACCGTCGTCGCCATGGTCAGCGCGTTAAGAATGGCTTCTTCTGTGGCTTCGACCGTCGATGTGATCAATGGGTTCAGATGCGTGTCGGCCAGGTGCGTCTGTTGAAATGTCGGTTCTTTG
>JACMLT010000146.1 GCA_014379455.1 Nitrospiraceae bacterium | reverse complement strand
TGCTCTGGATTGGGCCTACCGGCACCGGCTAAAATTACGGCAAGGAACACGGATCCATACGAAGACGTCAGCGTGCTTCACGTGTTGCAATAGCTACTGGATGTCGGGAACGGTCACATTCATTTCTTTCGGGCTTGTGCTGTGGCTTGGTGATTGAAGAATATCTAACTACAGTGCTTATCAAATAATGGCGTACCTATGAAACAATTCATGGTGGTTGCAGTAGTCATTCTCGGTGGTGCTCTTGCTGCTTATTATTACTGGCAGCAGACCCAACCTGAACCTGACGCAGTAGAAGTCACAGCGCTACCGCCGCCGATTGCACCGCCTAAGCCGGTGGTGCGCCAAGTGATGAAAATTCCCGAGGCACAATCTCCGCTACCACAGCTGGGTGAGAGCGATAGTTTTATGCTTGAAGCCTTGGCCAGCTTGATGGGCAAAGAATCATTGATGAAGATTTTCCGCATTGAACAAATCATACACAATATCGTCGTCACTATTGATAACCTGCCGAGCCAGGGCTTGCCAGTGAACACGATGCCGGTCACCCCGGTGCCGGGCAACCTTGTTGCTTCGGTGGCAGATGGGGAAATGAGCATTAGCCCAAAAAACGCAGCGCGCTATACGCCGTATGTGCATCTTGCCGGAGTGGTGAACACCGAGAAATTAGTGGAGCTTTATCTTCGTCTGTATCCGCTGTTTCAGCAGTCTTACGAGGAGCTTGGCTACCCGAATAAATATTTCAATGACCGTGTGATTGAAGTGATCGACAATCTGTTGGCCGCACCGGATATCAAAGAACCCGTGAAGCTCGTTCAGCCCAAAATAGTCTACGTATATGCTGATCCTGATCTTGAAGGGCGCTCCATAGGCCAGAGGATTCTCATGCGGATAGGGAGCGATAACGAGGCGAAAGTCAAAACCAAGCTGCAAGAAATTAGACAAGAGCTGTTTCTGCATATGCATGAAGAAGAAGTAAAAACCGCCGAGTGAAAAATCGGCAAGCCGATTGATCTAAATTGCCGAGAGTTTAGGGCCCTCATCTTGTACTATGAGGGGACATGAAAAGGGGTCAAGGGGACATGAAAAGGGCTCGGGAGTCATTTCTGGACTCCTCCCACACCGATGCATGGCGCGCTGCCAGAGTTATACGCTCGCAGTTAACACAGACCTATACCGGCTCGAATTTCACAACTAATCGACAGGAACGGCACCCACCCCCTCTCCCTTCTACCTGACTTGTCCTCAACTGTTTGATGATGCTACGGTGCGCTGCTCACAGGCAGCCCGCCGCGAGGTTATACGTCTGGCGTGGCGGCTACGAAATTTCATTTTCCATGGAGACTCGTCATGCCCAAGAAACTATCACCACCGGAAGTCATGCGGAACCTCACCATCGGATACTGGGTCGCGCGCCTTGTGCATGTTGCGGCGAAACTCAAGCTGGCCGATTTAATGAAGAAGGGACCGCGCACCATCCAAGATTTGGCGGCGGGTACGGGAGTTCAGCCGCAGGCGCTCTACCGTATCCTTCGCGCATTGGCGAGCGTCGGCGTCTTCGCAGAAACCAAGAACAGACGGTTCAAACTCACGCCGCTCGCCGCAACGCTTCAGACGGGTGTTCCCACCTCCATGCATGCATGGGCGCTCATGATCAACGAGAACTGGGGGTGGGACGCCTGGAAGGAACTCCTCCATGGTGTCAAAACCGGCGAGGTGCCGTTCTTCAAGGCCCACGGTGTTCCACTCTTTGAGTATTTCGAAAAACACACCGAAGACCTTCAGGTCTTTGGCGAATCGATGACCAGTATTTCGACAACCGAGAACCCGACGGTCCCAGCCGCGTATAAGTTCTCCGGAATCCGAACCCTGGTGGATGTCGGCGGAGGACACGGCAGCCTTCTGGCGACCATCCTCAAAGCCAACCCAAAACTGAAGGGCATACTCTACGACCAATCCTCTGTCATCGCTCGCGCTGAGAAGGACCAGCACGTCACTGCGAAAGGGATCAAGGAGCGATGCAGGCTCGAATCCGGGAGCTTCTTCGAGGCCGTACCAATAGGCGGCGATGCCTACATCATGAAGTACATTCTCCACGATTGGAACGATGAAGAGTGCGTGAAAATCCTCAGGAACTGCCGTGATGCGATGGCCGAGAAGGGAAAAATTCTCGTCGTCGATAACGTCATCGCCCCCGGTAACGACCCAAGCTGGGGGAAACTCCTCGACATTCAAATGCTCATCATCGGAGGACGCGAGCGCACAAAAAAGGAATTCGCTGCGATGTTTGCAGAAGCTGGGTTGAAACTGACCCGAGTGGTGCCGACCAAGGGGCCCCTCAGCATCGTCGAAGGAGTCCGCGCGTGACCGACGGCATTTTCGCGCCCGCAGCTAAACTCGAGGAATGGTGTGGCGCGGTGAAGTCAGAGGAAACATTGATCACTACCAGCTTTTTTCCGAGTGACAGCATGAGGCGATGGCCTCCCAGGAACGATCCCTCTTCGCCGTGAACGTCTGAGGCTCCACCTCCAACGCTCGGAGAAAGCAGAGTTACATCTTGCAGCCGAGTGGCAGTTTCATGAGAGAAAGCGAAGAGGAAAAAGATCATACCTGAGGTGTCTTCGGCACGGATGATTGATCCCCGCTGTAGAAGCGGACTTCGACTTGTTCCATCGTCGCCAACAGACCCGAGTGAATGTGCTGCTCGACAAACGAGAGAAAGGCTTCGATTTTGTCAGCGGCATCCACCAGTTCAATGATAACCGGGAGGTCTTCCGACAGCCGTTCTATCTTGAAGGTATGAATGACACGAGTATTGGCACCAAATCCCATCAGGCCACGAAATACCGTGGCTCCTGCCAGTCCCTTTGCTTTGGCTTGGGTGATAATCCATTCATAGAGCGGCTGGTTCTCATATCTGTCGCTCTCGCCAATATACATCCGAAGTCGAGAGCCATCCGCAGAACGCATGGGTCACCTCCAGATCACATAGGCCAATGTATAGCCAAGCCACACGGCTCCAAGACCCAACAACACTTGTGCGCCGACATTCATCAGCGCGAGAGTCGCTTCTCCTTCTCGTATCAGATTCATCGTTTCATTGCCGAATGCCGAGAACGTCGTAAACCCGCCGAGGATGCCGACAACCAAAAAATCCCGCGTATCAGGGCCGATGAGGGAACGGGCATCAAAAAGTTCTGAAAGAAATCCGATGCAGAAGCAACCGAGGACATTCACGGCCAGCGTGCCGTAGGGAAACGCGATGCTTTGGCTGAGTGTTTGCGCGAAGCCACTGATGACATAGCGAAGGACAGAGCCAATGAACCCACCGGCTCCGATTAAGAAGAGTTTGGTCATCGTGTGGGTGTATAACCGAAGTTCAACGCAGCCGAAGTGTATCCTGCCCTGCTCAAAATCGCATCTCTCACAAGAAGCCGGCGTGGACTCTCACTCCATACTCTGAAGTCGCGCCCAACAGGCAAACATGCCAAATATCGACACAGGAGAACGTCACTCCGGAACGTGTCAACGGTTTGGCTGCGACCGATACGCGCGCGCACCAACTATCATGCGTACGCTTTCTGTTGCGCCCCTCAGGCCTGAGGCTTCTCTGATGATCCAGAAGTAAGGTCGCCGGAAAATTTCTTATGGAGGAGTTTTCGCCCCAGAATCGTAATCCCCAATGCGAGACCGAGCGAGAGGGGAACGAACAATGCAGAGGCAATATCCGCATTGGGCAACCATCCCATCTCATGAAGTCCCTTGAAGATATAGGCCATGAGTCCGCTGAGATAGTAGGCAATCACAATGACCGACAAGCCTTCCACCGTGTACTGGAGGATGGCCTGGCTTTTCGTCGTCTTATCGACACTGGCTAAGAGCGTCAGATTTTGGGATTGGAGCATGAGGTCCACGCGGGCACGAAGGATGGAAATGACCCCTTCAAAACCGCTACGGAGGGTGTCGATCCGCTTCAACAGTTGTTGATAGCCCTCCGCGACCCCCGTAATCCCGCTGAGAACATAGTCAGACAGTGGCCGATACAGGGGAAGTGTGCGTTCGTTGAGCGATGCCAACGTCCGGTGCACGATCTTGTCGTAGGGCACTGAGGCGGACAGCTCGAAATGCAGCTTGCCGGCCAACCGAGTCGTCTTCAGCAAGTCTTGCGTCAATCCATTAAGCCAACGCTGGAGTGTCGTGGCATCGGCATGACCGATATGTCCACTGATGATTTCACGCTGTTTTAAGTGCACCTGCTCGAACTTGTAGGCCTGATCGACGGCAGCGGAAAACAACGGCTTCTGCATCAGTAGCAAGTGATAGTACGTCTCGATTCGGACTATGGCATCGACGATGTCTTTCAGGTGAGACTTGCTGGACCTTCCAGACCCGACACTCACCCAATAGCGCTCGCCTCCATGGTCATCCGGTGTAAAGCTGGTCACCAAGGAGGTCTCCTCATCGAGAATCCGGCTGCCATACATGACAGGTCCCGGAAACAGTGGGCGCAATGCCTCGCTGCTTGGCAGTGGTTCAGCCATCAGCACGATATCTAAACGGCATACCTCTACCCCATGCGGCGTGACGGGAAACCGATAGTCAGGAAAGGCCAGCGGTCCAAACGTGACTCTCCTGGCCTGAGGGGAGGGAATATGCCAGATTTGATAACTGTAATACTCCGTGTGCGCTTGCCAAATCATGATGAGCTGATCGCCATTCGCCGCCTTCTTGACCCCAGTGCCAAACGCGTCACGAATGACTATCGCGTCATCAGGAACCTTGAACGCATCAAGGAGAGACCTGAACTCATCCCGACTCACCGGCCGCTGCAATGGCGGGTCGCTCATGCGAACCGCTTTATAGTGCACGTGTGCAGGGGTTTGTAGATGCTCGGCCCAGAGCATGTGCGGCTGCTCATGCAGCTTTCGAATCAGCTCGCCGGCGTCCGGCTTGATCATCTCAGGCTCAGTCATGTGACGACCCTAAATAAAGGTAAACATGCAAACAAACTGCCGCCTCAGGCTACTGAGTTGCCGGCAACCCTGTCAACTGATCACGAATCAGCGAGGCGATCAGAAGGCCCTTTCATTCCGCACAGAGCTATACGCCAAGCGAACTGCCCTTCTCACCTGCTCACCCAGTCTTCGGAGATATGCTGGCTCCCTTTCGGCCGCCTCAAGTCGTCCCGCCCCTCCACCCACCTCAGAGGGGCGCCGGGGCCTAACCCCCTTCACTCGCTGAGGCCCTACCGAGCAATGGTTTAAGCATTTCCTGGAAATCTGTCTCCTTTTGTCCTACAGGCGCTATTGTTCGATGCCCTAGCCAGTCACAATGTTTTTAGGGCTGCACGCTAGACAAGAGAACACAACATAGGTAAGATCGGGAAAATAGGTAGGATGCTATGGCTACAATTCTTGTTATCGATGACGAAGAATCGATTCGGAACCTCCTGACGGAATTCCTTGGGAGGGCGCACCACCAGGTGCTCGTAGCCTGCGATGGTCAGGAAGGCTTGACGCTCTACAAGCAGAACAAGGTGGATCTGGTCCTCATGGACATTTTGATGCCGGGAACCGACGGCCTCGAAGCCACGCTGGAACTGACACGAGAATATGTCGACGCAAAGGTCATTGCGATGACCGGCGCGCAAGGAGACAAGAACTTCCTCGACGTCGCAAAACTCTTCGGTGCCCGCCGTGTCTTCGAAAAACCCTTCGATCTCGATAAACTCATCCAAGCGATCAACGAAGAACTCGCCACGTAGCGATCACGGCCCAGCCCCCTGTCTTCGGCCTCATCATCGTTGTCACCAGAGAATCGTTTCTCTCGACCTTGCCGTCAGAAGATACAAATGCCTGGCACTAGCCCCGACGTATCGTCATGATTCTGGCAGGAACAATACGTGATATTCGAAATGAGTCCTCGCACAAGAACACGAGATGTGAGCTTCCTGATCCTCTGGGTCGTGTTCACACTTATGGTGGGAATATTGCCGCTGAGCAACTTTGTTGGTCATTCACACTGGGAATACATTAAGTGGGTTCCGATTCCGACCGTTGAAGACCTCCGTTCCCCCCAATATCTCCTCGACATCTCTTCTGATATCGTCGGGAACACCCTACTTTTTTTGCCTCTTGGTTATGTTCTGCGGCGGCTGCTCACCTCTTCCAGCCCTATACGACAATTGCTCATCGCTGCCGGGATTGGCATCACGCTGTCACTCAGCATCGAGCTGTATCAAGTCTATTGCCACAACCGCTTTTCCTCAATTTTTGACGTCATCACCAATGTGACCGGAACAGTCATAGGGGTCCGCGTTCCTCTCTTCTCACGAAAGCACGCCTCGCCGGCCCCGCAACATCTGAATAGGACACCCAATCCCGAAGATCGTCGCCACACTCCTTAGCACACATACGCTGGAGCAATTCTGTAGTCATCACGCCATCACAATTTCCGCCAACTCATCGCCCCGCACTGAGTTCTTTCCTAGCCAATGAACGCATCATGACGGGGTCGCTGTAGGCTACTTCGCTGAGCGCGTCCATCATATGCACACCTTTGGCTACCACCAACTCCTTAGCCTTCGCATAGTTCTTCGCGCTGAACCTCGCCACCGCCGGCTGACCATTCACAATCTGACAGGCTAAGATCTCGCCGTTCACCTCCAATGTGCCACCCTGCTCGACCAACGCCTTAGCCTGCGCCTGGGTGATGCTATGGAGCTGTGCAAACTCCGCCAATCCTCCGGTCTCCACCAACCGTCCATCCGGCATGATGCAGAGTCGCTTGAAATGCGGAGACCAGTCCTTGCGGAAGTCGATATACTTAATGTCGCCGCCCCGTGCGACCGCGCGATCCAATGTCCGATAGTCGAGTCCAAGATTTTTCCGTTCGAGCTTCGACTTCAACTCCTCCGGCAACGTCTTGTGAAACACCATGGCCGCCACCTCATCGAGCGGAATCGCTCGTGCCTGAGCCAACTGCACCGCCTCGGCAAACTGAATGAGGTCCAAGGTCCAGGTGTGCTTGGGAGCCTCCCCGGTCGGGTCAATCCGGCAAGCAAACAACCCCCGAGTCAGGACCCCGCCGACCTGTGGGTATACGTACACCCCTCCATCGGTCAGCAGCGTCTTCATCGTCTCCAGTGGAACCTCGTAGCTCTCAGAGAGGACTTTCGCGTGTGCGGCCAGATCTTCCTGAATTGTCATCGCACAGGCCGTGACGTTTCCCGGCGCATCGAACTCAGAATAATCCTCAATGACGTTATAAAGAACCGCGGGCTTCAGCTTCTCGGATTTTTTCTTTATTTTAAACATGACCTATTACATATAAGTTTATAAAATCTATGATTATTATTTATTTGTTATATGGCTGTACGGCGGCAAGGTCATCAGCCTTCCATCCTCGACTGGTCCACCAATTGTAAAGTGATAGAGCGATTGAAAGCTCAGCCCTTTCACCGATACGATCTCATGCACCGGGTCGTCGAAGAAACATCCGATTCCAGTGGCCCGCACCCCCGCCACTTCCGCTTCTAGATACAGCACCTGCCCCAACAGTCCCGACTCCCAGAAGAGACGTGGATACCACCAGGCTCCCCCTTCCCGCAAGCGCCCCTCAAACTCGGCCAGCATGCCGAATGAGAAGGCACTGTCGCCCGCAATATCTTGGTGACAACTCACTTGTACTGCCAGTTTCTTTGCATCCCCTTCAAGCAGCCAGTGGAGAGACAGATCCTCGGGACAACCTGGAGTCGAACTCCAGGTCAGCTCGGAATTCATGGAGTGCTGGATGGACGAAAACTTCTTCGGATCACGGACCAGAAGATACAGCCCCGGCGTGAGGCCTTCGACACGATGCACAAATATTAAAAGATGAAGCGCTGGCGCGTAAGGCCACACATCCCACGGCTTCGGGCGATCCAATTGCGGCCGATCCGCGCGAGGCATCACTCGTTCCATCATGCGAAAAAAGGTCGCTGCTGAGATTGGCGTCTTCCCATCGAACGACACCGCACTTCGTCGCTGGCGAATGATTTGGCCAGCCAGTAGCCCCTCGTGAGACGTGAAAGGTGAAACGTGAGGCGTAACGGAAGCAGGAACAGCAACAGACATACGCTCACAAGGCGCTTTCCAACTCGCCTCTGCTACCTCATCAATTATCTCCCATTCCACTCCATGCTCACCGCTCAACCGATTGGCCTTCCCATGCCAGGGGGATTCAGCGAGATCCTTCACTACCGCTGAATCAATGAACAGCGGGATCTCTGTCAACTTCCCACGTTTCACGTCTAACGTGTCACCGTTCACATCCTCAAGAGGCCATATCAACGACAGACAGTCCGGATGTTCTGATTCGACACCTGCAAAGTCGTCCATCCTATTGGTCCCCAACAGAAGCGCGACAGTCTCCTGTGACGTGCCATCCAGTAACGCCATGTTCCAACCCAATGTTGCAGCGGCAATCCGCGCTGAGCCGATCGCATGGCCGACATCATGGTTGCAGTAACGAAACGCTCGCTCCCCATACTTCCAAGCCTCTCGCCAATGGACCGAGGTCAAGCCGAGTAGAAATGCACCAGGAGGAAACGGATCCAGCAGTCGACCGACCTGTTTAGCGGGAAATTCAGCACGCCACTCCAATCCATGCTCTTTGGGCGCGTAGTGATAGAGCCCCGGTGTGAGATTCAGCCCCTCGATTTGTGGCATGACCACATAACCTTCTGTCGGATGGAGATTGCCTGAGGAGGGATTGCTCCGTAGCGGCCACTCCGACTCCCCTGCTTTCTTCCAAGCCGACAACGCGAGGGCAAACTCGAAGAACCGGGAAAGCGTCCGCACCGTGACAGACTGACAAGAAACCACCCCAGGCTGATAGATCGCATCATAAGGAGGCGATGCCGGCTCTTCATCCGGCGTCAGCAGCGGCAACGAGACGAGCGGTGCACCTTCAAATCGCCTAAACGGATCAGGCTGATTGGCCCAGTCCAGATACCCAAGCGCACGAGCATAGCGGTTGAAATGATGCTTGGTCTGGACGTGATAGCGGATGACCCGATCGACAGGATCGGACGAAACAGGCTCAATTGGTTCGTGGTACAAGGGGATTTCTGTGGCCATAATAATAATTCCAGTCTACAGAGCTGCAGGAAGGAAAGTAAACGCAGAGAGGCAGAGATACGCTACAGATTGATAGGGGGCTATAAAATGACGCCTGTGGTCTATTCGGGAGGTTCACACCACATGACGTGGTGGACAAGCATTGGAATTTTCTGTAGGTTCTGCCTTCAATTGATAGCTGAGGCTGGCTGTGCTGCACACGTAACCTGCAACAGACTTTTAGCTAGCCACATGAAAATTGTCAGCTGGAATTGCAATGGCGGACTTCGCAATAAGCTCCAGCAGCTTCTGTCACTGAAAGCTGACGTCTATATTATCCAAGAGTGTGAGGACCCAGCAAACTCCAAAGACCTTTCATACAAGAGTTGGGCCAATGGTTCATTATGGGTTGGCGGCAACAAGAACAAGGGCCTGGGGGTATTTTCCAGTGGCGCACGCCTGGCCATGCTCGACTGGGACAGCAATGGACTTGAGTCGTTTGTTCCGTTTACCATCGACAGCAAGATAACAGTATTAGCGGTTTGGACGCGTCACGCTAATTCACCAACCTTTCGCTACATAGGTCAATTGTGGAAATACCTTCAGGTGCACAAGAAGAATATCAAGAAGGGCAACATGATCATCTGCGGGGACTTCAACAGCAACGCATGTTGGGACGTTTGGGATCGGTGGTGGAATCACAGCGACGTAGTTAGGGAACTTTCTTCAATTGGCCTAGAGAGCGTATATCACCATTGCAACGGCGAGCATCAAGGCAAGGAGTCGCAACCCACTTTCTTTATGCACCGCAAGCTTGATAGGCCATACCATATCGACTATGCCTTTGCATCGGCTGACCTCTTTCAATCGTCCGCAATTTCAGTCGGCAGAGCCGAGGAGTGGTTAAAGTTCAGCGACCATATGCCTGTCGTGCTGGATGTCGTGACCGGCTAGCGTACAATTTAACCGGCTGCCCTGGTCTTTCCAAGATGGGAAATTGGAAAAATTCAGGCGGCCCAAACCAATAGGTTATCCATGCAATTCGACGCTGCACTTGCTGCACAAGACACGTTCCGACGGGCCGAACCGGAGCTTGGCTCCGACTGGGATACGGCCGTTGAACTGGAGGCCACATTTTCCTCCAACGCCGGATCTACGGCACGGGAGGCCTATGAAGGCTTGCTCGATCTCAGCGTTCGTTACCCGCAGGCCTACTCTTTCCAAGCCTTCTGTATCTTCATCACCTGGCAGCAGGTGACGGAAGAGACCATCGCCCATCACTTTCAGACAGGCCTTCGGCTCTGCGAAGCGTTCTTGGCTTCTCCCGATGGCAAGCATCCAGAAGATGTCGAGCAGATCACCGAACTCTACGGGTCATATCGAGATGGATTGGGTCTCGATGAGGAGGATGAGATTCAAGTCGAGTTTCGAAAAGACACACCGAAGGGAGGAGATTAGTCTCTACCAGCGCCGCGCTAGGGATTATCGGACACAGCTCGCTCTTGGCTGGCAGCTGTGGGCTCTGGATCGGATTCATCGTGCCCGCAATGCGGACAGGGCATGCAGACCGGCCCATCGCAACAATGGTAGATGTATTCGCGGCCGCAGCGTCTGCAATTGGTCTGTGCCATGATTGAGTGTGCACAGTACCAGACCCCCTACCTACCCACAAGAGCCGATTCATGTCAGACGACGACAAACATCGCGCGCGAATTTTCCTTCATCGCGGCCAACTCACGCAGGCCAAAGGCCACCAGCGAGTAGCGAACTAGAGGCGCACAGCGATGAAGAGAACGAGACGTAATCACGGGGCGGCATTCAAGGCCCAGGTGGCCTTGATGGCGTGCCGGGGCGAGAAGACACTGGCGGAGTTAGCGGAACAATTTGGCGTGCATCCCACCCAGATCACAGAATGGAAGCGGCATGTGCTGGAGCGGGTCACCGACGTGTTTGGCGGCACGACCCCCAAGCCAGACGTGCCGGAGCGGCGGCGCGACGCGTTCGAGGTGCTGAGACACAAGAAGTTGAACGTCGGGCGGGCGTGGGCCATCAAAGAGGCCCTGCGTCGCCTGTGGCAGTATGTCTACCCCGTATCAGGCTGGAAGTTCTGGAAACTGTGGTACTTCTGGGCGACGCACCGTCGGCTGGCGCCGATTCACAAGGCGGCCGAGACGGTTCGCCGGCACATCGACAGCATCCTGACCTCCTACCAGCATCCGGTGACCAACGCGATGAGCGAAGGACTCAACAGCCAGATTCAGAAGATCAAGCGCATAGCCTGCGGCTTCCGCAATATCGAGAATTTCAAGACGGCCCTCTACTTCCACTGCGGCGGACTCGATCTGTACCCATGCTAAACCCGGAAGCGCCAAACTAGCTAACGAAGCTGGTATGCCGTCCTTCGGCTTCTCGGAGATCTCTATCACCAGCGAGGAAGCCTACTCTCCGCCACCCGATCCTGGAACGGATCATACACATTGGCGCCAGTGATAAACTTGCTGACTTGGACAGCGATTCCAAGTCTTTAACTCACCTGAAACACCTCCGAGATACTACCTAGACACTCGAAAGTGGGCCGGCCTTCATACCAACGTAGTGATTGTGAACCAGCTGGGCTGTGGCATGATTTGTTCTGTAAGAGATCAACAGAAGCTCTTAGAAGAAAAGGAATAGCAAGCCATGAACACAAAGAAACCGACACCATCGCGCTGCATCATGTCAGTGGCTACTTGGGGACTGGCACTCCTCGCCATGAGCGGATTTACCGGTTGCGCCGATAGTGGACAAGGAGGAGATACTGGTCAAGGAGGAGTGGCTTCGCCCGTTGCCCCTCCAATTCAACACTATGCCTATGTGGCAAACCAAACTGACGACGCCCTATCCATCTACAAGATAGATACCACCACCGGCAAATTGGAAGCCAATGGATCCGTATCTGTGCTACCGGGGAACGGTCCGACTCTCGTCGCTGTCGATCCATCGAACCGCTTCGCCTATGTCGCAAACAGTGGTTCACATAACGTCTCCGCATACCTCATCAATACCATGACCGGTGCCCTTACGCCGATTGGCGCCCCAGTGGGAGCAGGACTCAATCCCACTTCCTTGAAGGTGGACCCTACCGGTCGGTTTCTGTACGTCGCGAATCAGCACGGCGGAGTCTCCGCCTTCCGCATCGATTCCAATACCGGAGTCCTCACGTCCATCGGCCCTGACGTTGCAGCGGGTGTGATGCCTCTCTCCGTGGCTGTAGAACCAACCGGCCGATTCGTCTATGTGACAAGCGGCGACCCTGTCGCCAGCGCCAATAATATTCACGCGTTCAGCATCGACGCCATCACCGGCGTCCTAACCCCGGTTGGCATTCCAGTTCCAGCCCCAGCCATTCCCGTCAATATTACCGTTGATCCATCCGGCAAATTCGCCTATGTGGCAAGCGGCGTCTCCAGTAGCGTGACTGCCTTTGCCATTAACAATACGACCGGTGCACTCACGCTGGTCGGAACCCTTCCAGCCGGAGGAAGCGCCCCTCGCGCCGTGGCCGTTGAGTCTTCAGGGCGATTCGCCTATGTGGTCAATGTCGGCTCTAACGACGTCTCGATCTTCAGCATCGACGCCATCACCGGCACACTGAGCCCCATCCCTGTCAATCCAGTCGTGGCGGCTCCAGGGACGGATGCGCGATTTCTGACCGTCGATGCCACCGGAAAATTTGTCTATGTGGCCTATTTCAATTCCCCCTATGTCTCAACCTTCAGTATCAATACTGTCACTGGGAAACTGACTCATTTGGGAACGGAACCCACGGGGACAGGTAGCGTGGGCATTACCGTTACGAATGCCTTGTAGAAAGCTGATCGATCGGGACTGATGCTCAAGAATCTCGAAGGGTGATTGAGGTGGCCGACTACATGTCGGCCGCCCTGCAGACCAGGCCCTCATGAGCTTGCTCCTTCTGTCGCAATTTAGTATCTGTCAGTCAGACGCAAATCTGCCCTCCTGATTGACCAGCGCTACCACCTCCTGAAATACTACATCGACGCTTCACGAATCCATGTCAAACGACGACAAACATCGCGCACGAATTTTTCTTCATCGCGGCCAACTGCCGCAAGCCAAAGCCGCCTACGAACAGGCAGTCTCGGATGATCGCCTGGCTCAGGATCACCGCGCCCTCTCCGATTCGCTGGGCAATCTCGGTAATGTCTGTGCACTCTCTGGTGACCTGGATCGGGCTGAAGCCTGCTATCGTGAAGTCCTCGCGATCCAACGCATAGAACGGAATCAACAAGCCATCGCCCACACGTTGGTGAATCTCGGTAATCTTCACATCGGCGCCGGCCATCAGGACAAAGCCCACCCTTACTACCTTGAAGCCCTGGATCTCCTCCGTACACTGCATGACGATCGCGCGCTGGGCATTCTCTACAACAATCTGGCGCTGCAAGAGGCTCGTGAAGGGCAGTGGGAACAGGCGGTGACGTCGTTTAAGCAGGCTCTTGACCATCATCGGGTCGTCGGGAATGAAGAAGGACTTGCGGTGACCTATAGCCAGCTCGGCAAATGCTTTCTCGACCAAGGCGACCTCACCGGGGCCGAGCGCTGCCTCAACAACGCTTCGGAACATTACATCAAACTCGGCAACGAACCAGCCGAAGCCGCAGTGCTCCGACTCCTTGCCACGCTGTACGACACCCGTCAGGATCGTGTTTCAGCACGACGCTGTCTTGAACGAGTGGTTGCTCTCGACCTGCGATACAGGCTGCCTGAGTTACATGCCGACTCCGCCTCCCTGGAAAAGCTGAAACAATCCTCTTAGCAGGATGCTGAAAAAGCCCGCCAGCGGCGTTCTCGCATCGCTCAGAGGCTCAACGTACCGAAGCGTACGCCTCGTCTCTTCGCTCACTGCGGCCTTGCTGAACGGCCTTTTTTAGCATCCTGTTGACCATTCAAGCACTACCACCCTAAGTGTCAACAGCACCGTGTCGCGCAAAGCCGAGTTTTACTCAGCCGGTTAGCTCCGCTTTCCCTCTCCTACCTATCCGAACAGCTTCCGCCGGCTGTCCAGCATTCTTTCATTTTTAGCAGAGGGGAGCCCGGTGTATTCCTGGACAGAATCCAATCCTCTGCTATCTTTGAAGAGTCACCTGGTTGCGTCACGATCACCATGACATAGCCACAGCATACCGACGTGGAAATTGCATGCCATTGCTTGCTCGACTCCTCATCATATTGGCTCTTGGGTCGCTCATGACGACGACCGATGCGTTTGCTGCAGATGGCTCACCGACGATCACCGTCGGCACGCAAGAAGTTGGACTCACCGCCGGCTACATGCTCCCGCATCGGCTCACACAAGACCACACAACCAAGCAGCAAGGTCCGGCCTTCATGCCCTCCTGGATGATGACCGTCACTGATCCGGTGGGCGACGGATGGTATCGTGGACAGGTCTCGATCGGCGCCGAGATCGTCTATATTCAGTTCCGGGAACCATTTCTTACGCACGGCGTCGGCTTTACCCCGAAAATCAAATATACGTTCGCTGGACTGGATCGGATCCGACCCTATGCCGAGTTCGCCGGAGGTCCATTTTGGACTGATCTCGCCGGAAAGATCCCGGAAGAATCGAGCCGATTCAACTTCGTCTTAACCGCTGGATTCGGGGTCTCCTACTTTCTAACCGACCACGCCGCACTCAACATCGGCTATCGCTTTCATCATATTTCTAACGCCGGCACTCAGTATCCAAACATTGGACTCAATGCCAGCCTCCCCTTTGGCGGTTTTTCATTCTTTTTCTAGATCAGGAGACGCACAATGACGGAGCAGATTTTCCCAAGACTATTGATCGGCAGTATGCTCACCGTGACGCTTGGCCTCGGAACCGGCTGTTCCCACTGGATCGAGCTGGCAGGTCCCACAGAAACCACGCCGCCAGTCAGCGCCACAGTGGCCACCGATGCACGCGTGCCGCTCCTCCTTGAGACGATACGGGTCACCCACAACGGCTCAGCGATCGCTCCGCCTGCCATTCTCGAGCGGCAAGTACTCGGCGCCATCGAAGCCACGCGCCTCTTCTCTCAACATTATCAATCGGGGCACGCACAACCAGTGGCAAGCCAGGCGCGCGTCACCGTGCGGCTGACGATCGATAATCTTGTAGAACCCCATGCCGGCCAAGCCGCCTGGCGAGGCCTCCTCGTCGGCGCATCGATGTTTACATTGGCCCCCTTCATCCCCCTCAATTACGACTACGGGGCCCAGATGTCGCTTGAAATGGAACGATGGGACGGGCAGACGAAGCACTACAGCGCCACATCCAATGGATCAGCCCACTATTATCTGTTCGGCGCCAACCCGGAAGTCATCGAACAATTGAAAGGGCAGGTCACAGAAGCCTGCCTGTCGTCCCTGCTTGATCAAGTCATTCAAGATTCAACGTTTTTTCTTGCCAGCAATATGCAACCCCAGGACCGTCCAATTCGCACCGTCTCCGTCGCAGTCCGCCGCCCATCTAGCCGTGCCGTTCCTGTCTCTCGACCTCTCACAGACACGTCTCCCCGGTAGCCCCACACAAAGCCATATATCACACCTCAGCAAGCAGGATGCTCAAAAAGGCCAGACTTCTCACCCGCCCAACCCTGGCGCGCCGAGACGCGCCTTCTCCCAAGCAAGGCCGCAGCGAGCGAAGATTCTGAGGAGGTACCGACCGCACTTCGTGGGGCCGTTCGCCTATGTCATGGATCTTGACGAACGGAAAACTCCCTCCAGCATTTCCGCCCTCCGTTGAGGGTCTGAGGGATGCGAGAACGCTGCTGGCAGACGCTTT
>JACMLT010000145.1 GCA_014379455.1 Nitrospiraceae bacterium | reverse complement strand
TTCTGTAATGGGAGGGCGATCGGCAGATTCGCCGTATTGATCATCGGCGCACTGATGTTCAGACTGGCGTTTCGTCCCACTGTTTTCCCGGTGATCGTGAAATCGGTTTTTCCCAGAGCGAGCCGGAGGTTGATGGCATCGATATCCGTGGATTCTTTCACCGGGCCAAAGGTGCCGTCGAGCTTCACTGGCAGGTTCAACGGTTGTACGAGCATTCCAACATGAAGGGTCGGGGATTGGCCGAGCCGAACCCCCTGGAGGAGGATCTCCATATCCTGCACGATGTACTCGGTCGCCTTGCTCGCTGACTGGTCCCGATACGTGAGTGTCCCGCCCGCGATGGAGACTTGATCCACGGCCAGCAGGGCCAGGATTTTGAGCGGACCTTCAGTCGAAGGAATGGGCGCTCGTGACGGGGTTTTCGGTACCGTGACGCCTGTTCGTCCGATAGTCGAGCCATTGAGAACGCCGCTCTTATTCTTGATGACCGTGATGACGGGATTACGGAGCGTGATCTCTTCAACTTCCACCGTGCCGCTGAGCAACGGCCCGAGTTTCACTCCAATATCCAGTGAGGCGAGAGAGGCAAAGGGGCCCGAGCCGAATGCCGGATCATCCAACACAGTAAACCCAGCCACCCTGGCGCCGATCCGTGGCCAGATGGTCAGGCGGATGTCTTGAAGCTGAATCTTGCGGTTGAGGGCGTCTTCGATGAGCGGCTTGTATTGGTCTTGATACTTGTTGAGGTTAATCAAGAAGGGAAGCGCCAGGATGCCTCCCACCACAAGGACCACAACAATCACGAGACCGATGACAATTTTCACAGCGTACCCCTCCACTAGCTCCTGTCAGTATAGGAGAGGGTCAGACCACGGTCAATGCGAGGCAGTGAGTCTCTGAAAAATAAAATGCGGCAGGTGTCGTAAACTCTCGATACTTTTCTGGAACGTGAACACCTCAAGAGGCAGGTGGCGGAGGCTCGTGCTTAGGCGGGTCGAGTTTCTCTTTGAGGAGCGTGAAGCCCTTGTACGCATGGCGCCCTGCCCCCACCATCCCCATCCCCCATCCCTCGACCATCATCCACCAGCTCACGGTGAATGGTACCGAGGGCTGAGAGAAGGCCAGACCAATGCCGACGAAGAAGAGCCCCAGGCCTGTCAGCATGAGGGTAACACTGGCGACTTTTAAACTCATCGTGGTTGTCCGTGAGGGCTACGAGAGGTGGCGAGTGGGCGGATTACTTTAAACTACGCCCCATTCTGGGTGTTGAGCAAAGTCATGTCTTGCGCTCACGCATATACTCTAGCGTTGGTGCTCGAGGACAGCTTGATGATAGATTCTACAGGATTCCCTTCCGTAGGCAACGCGATTGCCACATCGTTCATTCAGAGCGTATGAGTGGAAGGCCCTGTTAACCGAACAACGGGTTTCACACGAAACGGCCAAATGTATGATTGAACGACCCGCACTCATATCTGCGACTCGATGTTTGGGCAATTGAACAGCAGGAATCTGTATGGGCAAGAATCAAAACACAGATTGGACTGTAGCGGCTGCAGCAGGATGCTTAAAAAGGCCGCCCGGCGCGACGAGAACAATGCCGGACGGCCTTTTCAGCAGCCTGTGAGCCAGCACGCGTTATCTTCCTGACTAGTTGTCTTGACAGCGCAGTCTCAGTCTCAGTACTATGCCTGAACCTTTAATGCTCATCCTGCGAGGTGAGCAAGGAGTGGTCATGGGCTTCACTTGGGCTTGTGTGTATCGGTCGATCTCAACCTTCTTGTCGGATTCCGATGAGAGGGTTTTTTTATGCCAGCAAGAAGACGTGAAAGGTGAGACGTATGGATGCTTTGCGATGAGAATGAGGAAATAATGCCGAGTAGCGACCGACAACTTGAACGGTTAGTTATGGATGCGGGAGATATTGCGCGAGCGGTCACCCGCATTGCCCATGAAATTCTCGAACGCAACAAGGGTATAAAAGATTTGGCGCTGGTCGGAATTCGAACCGGGGGGGTGCATTTGGCCCATCGGTTGGTAAAGCGGATTCAAGAGATCGAGGCGGCATCGGTGCCGATCGGCGAGCTGGACATTACCCTCTATCGGGACGACCTCTCTTTGCGGAAGGAGCAGCCAATCCTCCGCAAGACATCGGTCCCATTCGATGTGTCCGACAAAATTATTGTGTTGGTTGATGATGTGCTGTTTACAGGGCGAACTATTCGCGCGGCGATGGATGGATTGATCGACTTGGGGCGGCCCGAAGAAATTCAATTGGCTGTGCTCGTCGACCGGGGCCATCGTCAGTTGCCGATCAAGGCGACGTACATCGGCAAAAATATTCCGACGTCGCAAGAGGAAAATATCCATGTGTTGTTGGAAGAAGAAGGCGAAGACGATCGGGTGGTGATCTTGAAGCGTGAGTCTGCATAGGTTATGCGCGCTTAGGTGTGGAGGGAACGATGAGTCTCAAACGCAAGGACCTCTTAAGCCTCGCCCCCCTGTCGGTGGATGAGATTCAGTTGATCTTGGAAACCGCTGATTCGTTTAAGGAAGTGACCGGCCGAGAGATCAAGAAAGTTCCGGCGCTCCGAGGGCGTACGGTGGTGAATCTCTTCTTTGAGCCCAGCACCAGGACGCGCACATCGTTCGAGTTGGCGGCGAAACGGCTGAGCGCAGATGTGATCAATTTTTCACCGTCGTCGAGCAGCGTCGTCAAAGGGGAAACGTTGCTCGATACCGCGCGGAATATCGAGGCGATGCAGGCGGACATTATCGTGTTGCGTCATCCTTCAGCCGGCGCGGCCGAGGCCCTCGCGGTCGGGGTGAAGTCTTCCGTGATCAATGCAGGAGACGGATGGCATGAGCATCCGACGCAAGGCCTCTTGGATTTGTACACGATTCGCGATCGTGGATTGTCGTTCGAGGGGCTGCGGGTGGCGATCGTCGGAGATGTGGCGCATAGCCGGGTGGCGCGATCGAACATTCACGCGCTCGTGAAGTTGGGGGCGGAGGTTCGGGTGGTCGGGCCGCCGACGATGATGCCTCGTGGTGTGGAGAAGCTGGGCGCGCGCGTCTACTACAATTTCGACGAGGCGCTGCGGGGCGTGCAGGTCATCATGATGTTGCGATTGCAGCTTGAACGGCAGGGGATTGCGCTATTTCCGACCATCCGAGAATATGCGAGGCTCTACGGTCTGACAGCCGAACGGGTCAAGTTGGCCGATCCTGGCGCGATTGTCATGCACCCGGGTCCGATTAACCGAGGGGTCGAGATCGCTCCAGAGGTGGCCGATAGTTTGTCGTCGGTGATTTTGGATCAGGTGGCGAACGGCGTGGCGGTTCGCATGGGTATTCTCTATCTCATGTCAGGAGCAAACTGAATCGTGGCTATTCACATTGTAGGCGGGCACGTGATCGATCCAGAACGGTTCAATGGTATGGCTGATGTGCTGATCGATGAAGGTCGGATCGTTGCGGTGGGGCCTCACCTCAAGACTCCCGCAGGAGCCACCAAGATCGACGCCACGGGACGATTGGTTCTCCCAGGCTTTGTCGACCTCCATGTTCATTTCCGGGAGCCAGGTTTTGAGTATAAAGAGTCGATCCAGAGCGGTGCGGCGGCGGCGGTGGCCGGCGGGTTCACCTCGGTCTGTTGTATGCCCAATACGAATCCCGTCAATGACAACCAAGCGATTACGGAATTCATGCTTGATCGTGCGCGGGCGGCCGGGCTGGCGAATGTCTTTCCGATCGGTGCGATCACGAAAGGGTCGGAAGGGAAGGAACTGGCGGAGATCGGCGACTTACGGCGCGCCGGCTGTGTGGCGATTTCTGACGATGGAAAGCCGGTGATGAACAGCTTGGTCATGCGGCGGGCGATGGAGTATGCCTTGGCCTTCGACGTGCCGATCGTCGATCATTGCGAGGACTTGCATCTCGCCGAGGGGGGCTGTATGAACGAAGGAGCCATCTCGACCGAGTTGGGACTTCCAGGGATGCCGGCGGCGGCGGAAGATGTCATGGTGGCGCGTAACGTCGCCTTAGCGGAGCTGACCGGGGCTCGGCTGCACTTGGCGCATATCAGCACAGAGGGATCGGTTCGGATGGTGCGGGAGGCGAAATCCCGCGGGCTCAAAGTTACAGCCGAAGCTTGTCCCCATCATTTTACCATCACGGAGGAAACGGTCCGGGGTTATAACACCTATGCCAAAATGAATCCTCCGCTTCGGACCTGGAAGGATGTTCAAGCGATCAAGGACGGTCTCCGTGATGGCACAATCGATGCCATTGCCACGGACCATGCTCCGCATGCTTCCCAGGAAAAGCAACTGGGATTTACCGAAGCGCCCTTTGGGATCGTCGGACTGGAGACGGCGCTGCCATTGACCTTCGCGCTGGTCGATGAGGGAATCTTGTCGTTGGAGTTGGCAGTCGATAAGTTGAGTACGGCTCCGGCGAAAGTATTTGGATTGGCCAAAGGCACGCTGGCGGTCGGAGCCGATGCCGATATCGCGATTATCGATCAGCAGGAACAGTGGGAGGTCGATCCGGCCAAATTTCGCTCAAAGAGCCGAAACACTCCCTTTGCAGGATGGAAGGTGAAGGGCCGGGTGAGGACGACGATTGTGGGTGGCCGGGTCGTGTTCGAGGCCAGCCAGGCAGGGCCGTAGCCCTGTGTCGCGTACGTCTCGTTGGGGAATGATCTGTTGCCTCACGCTTGAATGGCTGGCATTGGGAGTGTGGGTCGGCGGCGGACTGGTGCTCATTGGAGCGGTCATTCCGGCGGTCTTTAACACGTTCGGTGGGCAGGAGTTAGGCGGACTATTTATGACGCGGGCGTTTGAGGGCTTTCATCGCTTCATGATTGGAGCGCTGGTGGTGTTATGGGTGGCATTGTGGTACCGCCGTTGGAGTGGAGACCCGGCGATGGCGATTGGTCTTGGTGAGATGATAGTGTTGGCTGGGATGGCAGTGATTGCGGGATTGATTATTGTGTGGCTGCATCCCACTGCTGCGGCGCTTCAAGCTCAGGCCTTCGCAGCGCATGAGGAGACGGCGAAGAAAGAGGCTTTCGAAGCCTTGTTTCGTACGCTCAAGCCGATTCGCTGGATTTACATGGTTGATCTTGTATTGGGGGTTCTCTTAATCGGCATCAAGGCAAAACGGTCTCTCCACCGGGATGGAACACTCGCGTGAAAAAAGCCTGGCTGGCATTGGCGGACGGCACGATGTTCGAAGGTCGTGCCCTTGGATATGAGGGGGAAACGGTGGGAGAAGTCGTGTTCAACACGGCTATGACCGGTTACCAGGAGGTCCTAACCGATCCCTCATATAAGGGGCAAATCATCACGATGACCTCTCCTCATATTGGAAACTATGGGATCACTCCGGAGGATGCCGAGTCGCGGAAGATTTGGGCTGAGGGATTTATCGTAAAAGAGGCCAGCCGACTTTCCAGTAACTGGCGCAGTCAGCAAAGGGTGCAAGACTATTTGCATGAGGCAAAGATCGTCGGGATCGAAGGGTTGGATACGAGAGCCCTCACTCGCCATTTGCGCGAACATGGGTCACAGCAGGGCCTCATTACCCATATTGATGGAGATCCACGACGAGCCGTTGGGAAAGCGCAGGCTGCTCCGAGCATCGTAGGGCGCGATCTGGCGACTGCGGTGACGTGCAAAGAGGCCTATCGGTGGACGGAAGGGACAGGCGAATGGGCTCCCTCGCTCGGCGACAAGCCTCGGACCGGCGTGACCAAGCGGTGGCATGTCGTCGCCTATGATTTCGGGGTCAAACTGAATATTCTTCGCCGGCTGGTCGATGTGGGGTGTGACGTCACCGTCGTGCCGGCTTCATCCACTGCAGTGCAGGTTGAAGCCCTCAAGCCCGATGGGGTTTTCCTGTCGAACGGTCCTGGGGATCCAGAGGGAGTGCCCTATGCCGTTGAGGCCATGCGGCAATTGATTGGACACCATCCGATCTTCGGGATTTGTTTAGGGCATCAGATTCTCGGTCTCGCGCTGGGACTTCAGACGTATAAGTTGAAGTTCGGCCATCATGGGGCGAACCATCCGGTCATGGACCTACGGACAAGGCGAGTCGAGATTACATCGCAAAACCACAATTTCGCCGTAGCCATGGCCCATTCGATCAGTGAGATGCCTGAACAGCTCCCTGTCATCGAGACATTGTTCGGTCAGATTTTGGTGACGCATCTCAGTCTGAATGATCACTCGATTGAAGGATTGGCCTCTGTCGATCACCCCGTGTTTTCGGTGCAGTATCACCCCGAGGCCTCCCCCGGGCCCCATGACTCCGCGTATTTATTCACCAGATTTATTCAGTTGATGGAGAAACAGCATGCGTAGAGTTTGTTCAATGTTTGTTCGTCTCTGCATCCTTGCCGTCATCGGTCTGCAGGCCGGTTGTGTCACGGTCAATCTCATCGAGCCCTCGGGGCCAGTGAAAGAGGTGCAACTCAGTGGCACGGGCGATGGAAAAGTCCTGTTGCTCGATCTGTCCGGTGTGATTAGCTCGCAAGATAAAGAGGGCCTCGTTCCGCATCCGAATATGCTGGCCACGTTCAAGGAAGAGCTGACGAAGGCCGCGAAGGACGAGAAGATCAAAGCCGTGGTCGTACGCATTAACAGTCCAGGCGGAACCGTGACCGCCTCGGACATTTTGTATCACGAGTTGCGGGAGTTCAAGATCAAGAAGAAAATCCCGGTGATCGCCTCGATGATGGATGTGGCAGCGTCAGGGGGCTACTATCTGGCCATGGCAGCGGACAATATCCTAGTCCATCCCTCGACGGTCACGGGCAGTATCGGCGTCATTATGTTGACCGTCAATGCGAGGGGATTGCTTGAAAAAGTGGGCGTCGAAGCCAGCGCCATCACGTCCGGCCCCCGTAAAGATATGGGCTCACCGTTCCGAGTGATGACACCGGAGGAGCGAGGGATTTTTCAAAGCGTGATCGATTCGTTCTATCAACGGTTTCTGGCAGTGGTACAGGAGGGGCGTCCCAATCTGTCGGCCGAACAAATTAGGAAACTGGCGGATGGACGGATTTATTCCGGAGATCAGGCCAAGGCGGCAGGCTTGATCGACGAAATCGGATATCTCGAGGACGCGGTTGAGTTGGCCAAGAAGAAAGCGGGCCTCACGGAGGCACGGGTTGTGACCTATGGGCGGCGAGGGGAGTATCAAAATAATATGTACTCGCGTCTGTTCGGGACGAGTACAGGCCTCACCGGGTTAGCCAATTTAGATGTCTTGTCGATGGTGCGGGGTGGCACGCCACAATTCATGTACCTCTGGATGCCATAACCAAAAGTTTCCAGTGACTGATGTGCCAAATTGTTCATTGAAGTGACCCGCAATGATTCAATCATCAGATCGCCACACCGACACATTCTTCTCGACGCCGATTGGACGCCGGGCAATGTTGGCTCTTGGAGTTCGAGGGGCAATGAGCCTTTGCACAGCTCTCGGGGCTGGGGCGGCTCTGAGTCTGTTCGGCAGCATGGCCGGTTGCTATCGTGCGCCGGGCACGGCTCGTGATCAGGTCATCTTTTTCTCTGAAGAGAAGGAGCTGCAATTTGGATTGAGCGCGTTCCGCGAGGTGTTGCGAGCCGCGCCGCTCAGTGACAACGCTGAAGTGAATGAATTAGTGCACCGTGTGGGGCGGAAGATTGCTGAAGCCGCCAATAAGCCGGAGTATCAGTGGGAGTTCGCCGTGATTCAAGACGACAAGATGGTCAATGCCTTCGCGCTGCCTGGAGGGAAGGTCGCCATTTTCACCGGAATTCTCAAACATACCAAGGACGATGCAGGATTGGCGACGGTGATGGGGCATGAGGTTGCGCATGCCTTGCAGCGCCACGGGGTGGAACGAATGAGTCGGAGTATCTTGGACCAGATTGCGCAAGTGGCGGCATTGGGCGCGGCGGCAACCGGACGTACCAATGCCGGTGCGATCCAGGGCTTGTTGGGGGCCTATGGGGTGAATGTGTCGTTGCCCTTCAATCGGAAACAAGAATCGGAAGCTGACGAGATCGGGCTTCTCTTGATGGCGAAGGCTGGGTACGATCCACGTGAAGCCGTGCCGTTTTGGGAGCGCATGAGCGGCTGTCCGAGGCAGATGATTGAGAAGGTCTGTTTTCGATCCCAGCAAGCGGTCCCGGAGTTTCTGTCCACCCATCCGTCGGATTTAACGCGTATCAATCAGATCGAAGCCTGGCTACCCAAGGCGCTTCAGCACTATCACGGACCTGGGGGAGGCACATTGCCACCACCACCGGCGCCGTATCGTCCAACCATCGGGCCGATGCCAGAGGCTAGCTGATTGTGAAACGAGGTCTCCGTGCCAAGGCGAA
>JACMLT010000003.1 GCA_014379455.1 Nitrospiraceae bacterium | reverse complement strand
TGAAGATCAATCTATCTATCCCTTTCCCTTTTTGTTTTTCAAGATAGCGACGGTTTGTTCGCTCGTCTCTTTAACGAGGATCCCCATCTTGGGATGCGACGGCTCAAGATCGATCGGCCAGTCGTGCTGACGCAATCGTTCGCTGGCGGTGGGGCCGACGGAAGCAACGACCATGTTGTTGAGCGCCGCACGAAAGCGCTCCACCTTCCCGTCTTTCTCAAGCACTTGCATGACATGATCCACTTGGGCGGCATTGGTGATAAGGAGCACAGGCACCTTTCCAGCGATCATTTCGTCGAGCGCTTGTCTGAGCGGCCCTAAATCTTCTGGGAGCGCCCAGCGATAGATGGGAACCTGGAAGACCTCGGCTCCACGTTGTTTCAAAGCTTCCAGTAAATCAGGATTCGATGCTCCATACTCCTGCACAGCGACACGCAGTCCCTTCACGGGCCGGTACTCATCCAGCGTAGAGATCAGATCGATCCAGGTGTTCGGTTCTGGCACTGTCAGCATCGGTTGGAGGCCGAGTGCCTTGAGGGCTGCGACCGGCTTGGGTCCTCGGGCCACGAGGGCTGTCTGGTTGAGGGCTTCCACAATCGACGGCCAGGGATAGCGCGTTTTGAGGAGATCGAACAGGGCGGTAGTGCCGACGCCGGTCAACAGGATGAGCATATCGACTCGCTCGGTCGTAAGCTGAACTCCAAACTTCAGTGCCGCGGAATTGTCATCCAGGGGAATCTCACGAAGAGCAGGAGTGACGAGAGGAACTCCTCCATGGCGCTCAATGAGCCTGATGATCTCAGCCGCCATACGGCTTTCGAAGGCGGCGACGGTGAGCCCATTAAAGCCAGCGGTAGCCATGAGGTCTTCGGAGGAAAAAGGCGCAAGCCAATGTGGACTGTTTCTTTACGATTTGAAGCGTGGACAATGTACCATAATTAGCCAGAGCGGAAGCGCAGTTGTCGCCCGATCGAGACGGACCGGGCTTGCCCCTGTAATCTAGCAACCCGCCAGATTTTCAATTGACGGAGCCGAAGCAGCTCCCTACTATACGGACACGATTGAGGATGACCATGAGTGTTCCGCTTCATCGAGGATTACGACACGTAGCGCTGCGCGTCACAAATCTTGCGCGTTCTCGTGCGTTCTATGAACAGTTATTGGGCATGAAGATGGTATGGGAGCCAGACCCTGATAACGTGTATTTCAGCTCCGGACCGGATAATTTCGCCTTGCACCAGATTCCGGCGTCCGATCTCGCATCGTATCAACCCTTGAAAGGACAATCGTTGGATCACATCGGCGTGATCCTTGAGAGCCCTGAGGCCGTCGACCGAATGTATCGGGAGGTGGAACCGCGTCTGCTGCAGCTGGGTGGGCGGGTTGTGACGCCACCAAAGCAACATCGCGACGGCAGCTATTCCTTTTATTTTTCCGATCCCGACGGAACGGTCATTCAAGCGTTGTACGAACCTATGATTAGTAAACTGGAGTGGGTGAGGGGTCAGACGTAACAGGTCAGACGATCACGTACGTCTCGCGTCTCACCTTTCACGAACATGAAGATCTGTGACAGTCTGCCCAAAAAACAGTATCTCAGTCTGGCGCCTTGGGCCTGGGTCCAATTGGAGAGCGCGGACCCTCCCGGTCCGTTTCCCTTTATTGCAGGGCTGGCGACTGACGTTGTCGCCAGCCTCCATGAGGCCCACGGTCTCCTTTCCAGCGCGCTCGATACGGCCATCAGCGATGTCTTTTCCAAACGGGCTCCACTCGACGACCCTGATCGACAACGGCGACTGGAAGATGCATATGCGGAAGTGGTCAGCGCCCGTCCCTATCTGCAGCAACACATTCGTTGCGGGCGGAGGCCGGACGGGACGTTTCAATGGGAATTTCCAACCGATTTCTCAAAATCCTCCACGGTGACTAACGGCGGGCTACGGATCTTCCATTCTGTGAAACGACAGGCCATTCCGATCGGGTTCGACCAGCGTCAGATGGGGTCGCTGGTGGGAAAGCTCTTGGGGTTCTTGGATGGTACGCATCAGACCGACGAAATCCAGACGGTGGTGGCGACCTCGGGGCGAGACGAAGCGCGGGTGCTCACGCGCTTGATCGAGTCCCTTCACCAGCATGAGTGCTTGGTCAGCTCGAGTACCTCCTCCGTCAGATCCCGCTGGTTCGAAATGCTGCACGATCAAGATACGGTCCATCTTGGTCATGCCGCGCTGCTGTATCGGCAACGGGACCAAGCGCTGTGGTTCGACCCTTGGCTGCTCCCCTGGTTTGCGGAGTCCTCCGTTCCGTCGCTCTGGGGGTCGCTGCTGCCCAAACCGGCTGCCGTCTTCTTGACCCACGATCATGACGATCATGTGGACCCTCGCACCCTCTTGCACCTGCCCAAGGACACGCCGATCATCGTGCCGAGCCGAAGGAATCGGCGTACGCTCTCCTACGATTATCTGTCGCTCCTGGGGGAGCTGGGGTTTATGCGCGTAATCGAATTGGCGCATGGGGAAAGCTGGGCATTCGACGGAGGGGCTGTGTATTCTGTGCCGTTCTACGGCGAAGATCCCTGCGACCTGGAGATGCCGCGCAACTGCTATCTCATCGCCGATCGCGGCTATAACGTGCTCGTGCATGCGGACAGCGGGCCGACGAATAGCGGCAGGTCCGCGCTCAAGGATGGAGTGATCCAGTCACTCGTGCAGAAGCACGGGGCGATCCCGCTGGTGTTCGCCTCACAACAACAATTGCTCGAAGTTCGTGGCCATGCGGCCCATGCACCGTTGTCTCATCCCGGGAAATGGCTCGACGTGGGAGAAAACGGCTATCTGACGAACGCGTATCTTGCCGATGTGTGTGCGGCAGCACAGGCCAAGCTCTTCGTGTCCTACGCTACCGGCGGTGCAGAATGGTATCCGGACCATCTCTCCTTCATGTTCAGTCAACGAAATCCATCGCGCACCGCGCTGCTGACGGCCCATTGGGAACGGCCTGAAGCTCTCAAGGATCTTCTCATTGCGCAGGGGTGCGAGTATCATTACAGTCATGCGTTGGATCTGTTTCGTCTCACCACAGACGGGCAGGTGAAACCGTTGACGACGGGGGAAGCCCTGACGCCCCTGTCCCTCTACCGGCTTGACCATGGTGATCCACCGTTTATGAAGGCCGGCAGCCATACCGCAGCATCTCGATAATTCGAAAGGACTGGCTATGACTACCCGCACGATGCAGCAAGATCCTATCCTCGTCACCGGTGTCGCAGGGTTCATCGGTTTTCATACCGCGATCAGGTTATTGGAGCGAGGTGAGCGGGTGATCGGACTCGACAACGTCAACGATTACTACGATGTACGATTGAAGAAGGCGAGACTCGCGAAGCTGAAACCGTTCAAGTCGTTTTCATTCACGAAACTCGATTTGGCTAATCGGGCTGGGATGAAGAAACTGTTTGCGAAGCAACCGATACGGCGCGTGGTCCATCTAGCGGCGCAAGCCGGTGTGCGCTATTCGCTGGTGAATCCGCATGCTTATACAGACAGCAACATCGAAGGGTTCTTAAACATATTGGAGGGCTGCCGGCACGCGAAGGTGAAGCACCTTGTCTATGCCTCGTCGAGTTCCGTGTACGGTGGCAATACGCAGATGCCGTTTTCAATTCATGACAACGTCGATCATCCGGTTTCTCTCTACGCGGCCAGCAAAAAGGCCAATGAACTCATGGCCCATTGTTATGCGCATCTCTATCGGATTCCTTGCACGGGTCTGCGGTTTTTTACGGTCTATGGGCCCTGGGGAAGACCCGATATGGCTCTCTTCATATTCACAAAGGCGATCTTGGAAGGAAAACCGATTGAGGTCTACAACCACGGAAAGATGCGACGCGACTTTACCTATGTGGATGACATCGTCGAAGGAATCATCCGGACTCTCGATCATCCGGCTACGCCGAACCAGGCTTGGTCCGGCGACAAGCCAGATCCCGGGACGAGTTCAGCGCCGGCGAGAATTTACAATATCGGCAATCATCAGCCGGTGGAGCTACTACACTTCATCGAGGTGTTGGAGCAGGCGTTAGGAAAGAAAGCACTGAAGAAGTTGCTGCCGATTCAGCCGGGCGACGTACCGGCCACCTATGCGGATGTCGAAGACCTGACGCGGGACGTCGGGTTTGCTCCAGCGACGCCGATTGAAGAAGGGATCTCACGTTTTGTGCGGTGGTATCGGGAGTTTTACAAAAAATAAAGGGCGCCAAGCTTTTCAGATAACCTGGCACCCCCAGCGTTTCTCGCCATGGCTGGCTTGTTACGGACAGCCGATCGGTATAAATCCCCGTCCAAAAATCTTGGACAGTGTGACGTAGCGAGCATTGTCGTAGAACGAATAGCTCGCCCCGCGCTGATTTTTTCCAGAAAGATCTCCGCCATACGAGGGGTCTGTCCCATAAAAGAACCCGCCTCGAGTTTTCTCGTTGAGATGCAACCATTCTCCATACTTGGAGCAGACTTCAGCTTGGACCGATCCAGACGAGGCGATACTGGCATGCCAATCTTTAGCCCAATCGGGGACGGTTTGCCCCGCGCCAGCCATACCGGTCTGATGGCGGTCGGGGTATGGAGGAATATCGTAGTGAGGAGCCATGGCCACGGTGGGGCGATAGGTCGGCATGTCGTCCAGCGAGGGCACGACCGACAGTTCTTTCAGCGTCATCAACTTACAGCCTGACACATCCTTGTTGGTGTAGAGGGGGGTCCCATCAGTTTGGGGGCATTCCCGCATCAGGAATGAATCAAAGGGGATCGTGGTATCGGCTAATACCGACGTTGAGGAGAGGATAAGGGTCGTTGCGGCGACCATGAGCAGATGGGCAGGTTGCATAAAGTGCCTCCCCCGAGATGGTGAAATAGACAGGGTTTGTTTCATCGGTCACCTGTCCGAATTCGTATTCACCGATGGTACTGACAAACTATTCTGTCAGAGCCAAAGCTGTCTATGCATCTTTCGAGGGGGGTCTTGCTACCGGCATGGGCCGTGGCAAGATGGCTCAGATAGCCGATTAGCTTGGATTATGGTTCGATCAATATAAAGGATGTGTATTCCAAACTTATTGGAATGAGATGCACTTTTGTCGGTTGGTCCAAAGAGAGGAAGGGGCCAGCGAGAGGCCCTGTATTCTGTATGTCTTGCTGAGCGGATGCCGACTCGGTGATTCTCCTGCAGCACATTTCGGGGCATAGTGATCAGAGGGGGCGGGGGTCCCATCATGGCACAGACTATGGTCTATTTCGCTCGATCAATTCATGAACTCATCGTTGCGTAGCAGTATCAGCTGAACAAGCATCTTTGCCTTGTTGCCTTCTTATTGCTAGGGTATTCTCCGGCTTGAACCCTAAAACGTGGAGCGTGAGAGGTTCGAGGAATTTTCCTTGCAGGCCCCCTCACTCTTCACGTCTGAATAATTTCCATTATGACCGACTACGGTGCGCTCGCAAATCTGCTCGTCATCTTCACGGCGTCGATCGCCGTCGTCTTTGTATTTCATCAGTTCAGACTTCCCTCGATCGCTGGATTCTTGGTTGCCGGCGCGCTCATCGGGCCCTATGGGTTGAATCTCATTTCTGACATCGAAACGGTTCGAGCCTTGGCGGAGATCGGGATTGTGCTGCTTCTCTTCACCATCGGTATCGAATTCTCATTGGGGCATTTAGTTTCCATGCGCCGCCTCATGTTTTTGGCTGCGCCGATCCAGGTTGGCGGTGTGCTGTGCATCGCGTGGCTTGGAGCGATGTTTGCAGGACTGTCTTGGCAGCAGGGAATTTTCTGGGGATTTCTTTTTTCGCTGAGCAGCACAGCGATTGTGTTAAAGACCCTGGCAGAACGAGGAGACAGCGACTCCATTCATGGCCGAGCCACGATCGGCATTCTTGTCTTTCAGGATTTGGCCGTCGTTCCCATGATGTTGTTGACGCCGATTCTTGGAGGCCAATCGGATGGAAGTGCGCTGGCGATTCTGCTCACATTGGGGGAGTCGGTTCTCGTCGTGGCGCTCGTCATTGCCGCATCCTGGTATCTGGTCCCCAAGGTGTTGGGACATATCGTTCGTAGCCGAAGCCGCGAGTTGTTCTTGCTGACGATCATTGTCTCCTGCCTCGGCATCGCGTGGCTCAGTTCACTCGGCGGTCTCTCGTTGGCGCTGGGCGCCTTCATCGCCGGGTTGGTCATTTCCGAATCGGAGTACAGCCATCAGGCCATGGCCGAAGTGCTGCCGTTTCGCGACAGCTTCAACAGTCTTTTCTTCGTGTCGATCGGTATCCTCATGGACTGGCGGGTATTATTTTCGCATCCGTTGCCAGTCGCCGGACTACTTGTCGCGGTTCTGTTGGTGAAGTTTGTCGCCGGCGCTGGAGCCGTCCTGTTGGCGGAGGTCCCCCTCCGTTCGGCGATTATGGTGGGCATCGCTCTCGCCCAGGTCGGAGAGTTCAGCTTCTTGTTGGCACAGCAAGGGCAGGAAAGCGGTTTCTTGCGGGGCGATCCGTATCAGATTTTTCTCGCGGTTTCGGTCCTTTCCATGATCGTGACCCCTTTTCTCATGCAGTGGTCACCACATTTGGCCCGCCGTGCAGAAGCGTGGCAACGGCTTCGTCATTGGTTGCCGAGTCGCACCACGGCGCACGTCTTGCGCACTGAAGAGAAGCAGATTCGGATGAAGGACCACGTCATTATTGTGGGGTATGGGTTGAATGGAAGGAATCTCGCCCGCGTCCTCGGTGAGACGGAGATTCCGTATCTCGCGTTGGATCTCGACGGCGACATCGTCAGCCGTGAGGCGAAACACGGAGTGCCTGTCTATTATGGCGATGGTACGAATCCGAATGTGCTGCGGCACATGAAAGTTGAGGATGCGAAAGTGTTGGTGGTCGCCATTTCTGATCCGTTTATCACGAGGCGAGCTGTGCAGGTTGCCAAAGGACTCAACCCCAAACTCCATGTCGTCGTGCGGACTCGCTATCTGCGCGAATTGGAGGAGCTGCATCAACTCGGCGCGGATGATGTGGTGCCGGAGGAATTCGAAACGTCCATTGAGATTTTTTCTTTAGTGCTCCAGACCTATAAACTGCCACAGAGTTTTGTGATGCAGATGGTTACACAAGTTCGCCATGAGGGGTACGCCTTGCTTCGCCGCAGCGAATTGCCGGAACTTGAGCATCATCTTCGTGGCGGGACCTTGGCTGATGCGGCAGTCGAAACCTGTCACATCGACGACGATTCGCCTGCGCAGGGAAAGACGTTGGCTGAAATTGCTCTCCCCTCACGCACTGGCGCTTCGGTGATCGCTTGGACCCATGCTGGAGTGACGCAAGCCAATCCGTCGGATAATACTCGGCTAATGGCAGGCGATATTGTAGTGTTACTCGGTTCGCGCGTTCAGATTCGGCAGGCGATGGAGCTATTAGTGCAGATGAGTGCCAAGTGAGCCGTTAGTCCGCATTATTCACGAAGACTGCTCCTGCACCCAAGCCTAACGGCGGGCGGGCTCGCCGCTCAGCCAGTCAACATACTGTTTCTAGTATGCCTCCCTCCTTCTCGGCTCCGCGCGCCAGTCTCGCGATGCGCCTCGCCAGGCTGCCACGATGCCGACTGCGATGGCGCTGCTGGCACTCATTCCCTCGGTCAAGACATTGTACGACCGGTTCTTGATTGTAATCATCCATTCTCGTCCATCTTCCACTACCGTCTTCGTGGCGGCAGCGACGGCGTGCTTAACCCCTTCTTTCCAATCATCGCTGACGACTGAACCGCCGTCCAAGTGTATTTCACTGAATTGGATTGTCGGTCCATTTTGTCGAGCCTCTTTGTCGATTTGAAGGACGACGTAATGGACAATACCGGTCTGCCCGCCGGCGAGCACACCCAGTGCCGGCACCGTTACAAGTCGACGGCTGTCTGCTGCCCACAGCGGGAAGGCGTGCAGGCAAAGAATGATCACTGAGAGGAGGCAAACAAGACGAAGGAGGCTTTGAGTCGCGCTTCTGTTCGCCATAAGCTCCCCTCTGGTCTCGCGCCGTTTACCTGCACGTTCGCGATGGCCGCACACGTGCTCATGAAAATCTTGCGGACTACGTGCGCTCAACTCTTCCAGCGAAGTGTGACCCGCTCTTTGAGCGGATGGTCGAGTGGTTCCCCAGTTTGCACCGATACGAGGTGTGCGGCTTTCAACTTGTAGTACCACTTCGCCGGCGTATCGGCGTCGTCGATGAGCATCAAGGCAGGTTTGTAGCGTAATCCCACCGCCTGACGCTCCATCGCCTCCCGATCCTGTGTCATGAAAATATTGGCGAAGTAGCGAAAGATGGTCTTGGAAAATGGAACCCAGCTGAGGCAGTTCCACGCTGCGGTAAAATCGATGCGGCATTGCTGGTCGCTGATCGGCGTGACTGTGGCGCGGCTTGAGACGAAGAGTGAGCCGCACTGGACGAACTCGAATCGCTGGTTAGGTAGCACAAAGTCGATGGTGGTCGTCAACGGCCCTCCGTAAAACAGGTTCAGGAGCTTGTACGGTCCGCTGTTTTTCGAGGGAGCGTGCGGCACCATGCGGAAGCCGTGGGGAATCGGTTCAAAGGTCTTGGCTTTTTCATGAATACTTGCCTGACTCCGCCACCAGGAACTTTGATGCACAAAGGGGCCGTGAGCCGGGTCCATCAAGCCGACGATACCATCGTCGAGGGTGCAATCTAACAGCGTCGAAATGTGAACCATCCGATAAGGAGAAGAAGGGAGCGGAAGAGGCGGCACATCCGGAATGGCCTGATTCGGTCGTTGAGGATCAGGAACAAACACCCACACATAGCCGTCTCGTTCGCGGCACGCGTAGGTGGTGATGCCGATTTTGTCGATGTGAATGGGGGAGCCTTCGACCAGCGCAGGAATTCCCCGACAACGTCCTTCCTGATCGAACCGCCAACCGTGGTAAGCACATTGAACACAGTCGCCTTCCATTTTTCCGAAGGACAGTGGCATCCCGCGATGGGGGCAAATGTCGCGCATGGCCGCGACGGCGCCGTGCGAAGTTTTGCAGACGAGGATGGGGAAGCCCAACAGGACCGTCCCTTTGAGGCTGCCGGGGGCGAGTTCGCTGCTTAAGCACGCAGGATACCAAAAGCCAAGGAGCGGTGCGCTCTTGGACGGTTTAATTTCGGTGATAAGGCTGCTGTTCATGTGAAGAATGGGATGGCAGGTGACATCGGTTCACCTGGAACTATATCCGGCGTGCCGGGTGAGGTCAAGGTCGTTGCCTTGACAAGAAAAAGAAACGGGGACTATAGTTAATTTTATATTCAAATTGCTGCACGCATGCGAACCTGACGGGAAAGAGGGCGCCATGACAATCGCGCAGATGGATCCAGCGGTGACGCTGGCTAACTTACAGACTTCCAAGCCTGACAAGGTAACGATTGTCCTTCTGAGCGGCGACATGGACCGCGCGATGGCGGCGTTCATCATTGCCACTGGGGCTGCTGCCATGGGAATGCAGGTCACCGTCTTTTTCACCTTCTGGGGTCTCAATACAATTCGCCGAAGCGGCGCATCCAGCTCTGCCAAGGACTGGTTGCGCCAGATGTTCGGTCTATTGAACAAAGGGGGGGCGGATAGCCTTCCCCTCTCGCGGTTCCATATGTGGGGCCTGGGCACAAAGATGATGCAAAAGGTCATGAAGCAGAACCGGATGCCGGGTGTGCCTGAACTCATGGAAACAGCGCTGGACCTCGGTGTTCACTTTATTGCCTGCACGACGACCATGGGCTTGATGGGCATTACGAAAGATACGTTGATCGAGGGTATCGATCAGTTCGCGGGGGTGACCACCTATCTTGCTGAAGCCAAGCAAGGTAGCGTGAATCTGTTTATTTAAGATCGAGGCTAAGGCTACACGAAGCCTCAACCTCAGACGTCAGGGAGTTGTGAATGCCACATGCTGATGTGAAGCTCGATACACTCGGATACTTTTGTCCGATGCCGATTATCATGACCTTGAAGAAGATGAAGGAACTGACGCTGGGCCAGGTTCTTGAAGTCGTTTCGGACGACGAAGGCATCAAAAAGGATATGCCTGCTTGGTGCGACACGACTGGCCATCAGATGGTCGGTCTCGAAGAAGAACAGACGAAGTCGGGAACGATCTATAAAGCGTTTGTGAGAAAGACAAAGTAACCGTTCAGACAGGGACTGTGCGGAGAGAAGCCGGAGGGATGATAATCAGACCTCCGGCTTCTCTGTTTTCATTCTTGTGATGGGGCAGAGCGTGGATCGACTCGTCGAGTGTGTGCCGAACTTCAGTGAGGGACGAAACCAGACAACAGTGCGGGCGCTGGTGCTGGCTGTGGAATCGGTGCAAGGGGTTTGGCTGTTGGACCGGACGATGGATCGAGATCACCATCGCTCTGTTCTCAGCTTTGCCGGCGAACCGGACGCCGTTGCTGAAGCGGCTTTTCGCGCTATTCGCGTGGCGACCGATCTCATCGATCTCCGGAAGCACAAGGGCGTCCATCCGAGGGTGGGGGCTACGGATGTTGTGCCCTTCGTGCCGTTGCGCGGTGCGACGATGCAGGATTGTATCTCTCTGGCGAAGCGGTTGGGGCAACGGGTAGGAACAGAACTTGAGATTCCAGTATTTTTCTACGAACAAGCGGCTCTGCACCGTGATCATGCCCCGCTCGAATCGGTCCGCCGGGGGGGACTTCAAGGTCTCGCGTTTCGCATGGCTTCCGACCCGGACTGGAGACCAGACTGTGGCCCCCATCAACTTCATAAGACAGCCGGTGCCGTAGTGGTCGGTGCGCGACCGCCCTTGATTGCCTTTAATGTCAATCTCCGCTCGACGGACCTAGCGCTTGCCCGATCCATCGCAAAAGACATTCGCCAATCGAACGGAGGGTTGCCTCATCTTAAAGCGATCGGCGTGGAGTTGACCAGTCGAAAGATGGTTCAGGTGGCCATGAATCTCACCGATTACATCATCACACCGCTCCATGTCGCGTTTGAAGCGGTTCGAGCCCGCGCAGCTGAGAAAGGTGTGGTAGTAGCGGAGAGCGAAGTGATCGGGCTTGTACCCCAAGCTGCGCTGATTCAGGCAGCTGGGCATAGCCTGGCGCTCGAACAGTTCGACTCGACGCAGGTGCTGGAAACGAGATTGGAGACTCGGCTATTCGGTGAGTCAGCGCGACGAAGTCCGTCTCGTGAACAGGAGCCGGCTGATGTGCACGCACAACCCCTCGCAGATTTTTTGGATGCAGTAGCCGAGGCGACCCCGATTCCGGCTGGTGGCACGGCCGCAGCCTTAGTGGGCGCTCTCGCGGCCTCGCTGGGGATGATGGGGGCGCGCTTGAGTCGGCAACAAGGCGTGGAGCATCGGTTGAGTGAAGTTGGGCGACGGCTTCGCGATCTGATGCAGGCTGACGGCGAAGCCTATCAGCGATTTATTCAGGCCACGAAGCTGGCGAAGACAGACCGGACTCGCCCTGCCGCCTTGTCGTCTTCGCTTCATCTGGCAACGGAGATTCCCCTCGAGATTGCAGAACAAGCGACGGAGGCTGGAGTGCTTCTTCATGCCTGCTCAGCAGGGGTCAAGCCACGCGTTCGGTCTGATCTTGCCGTTGGACTGATACTGGCAATTGCCGCAGCCGACGCGGGGCGTCATACGGTCGAAGAAAATATAAAAATTCAGCACAATCAAATACTTAAGTCATCACTTGTCGATCGGATTCAGCAAATGACTATCCGTCTTGAGGAACTCAGGAGCCTATGTTACATTACGCCGCTTAATCAGGATCGGGCTGGCACGAGAAAAAAACCTGTACAGGCATCGCCTGGGAAAGTACATAGACGGGAAGAATGGAAATCAAAGTCTTCAATAATAACGTCGAGAAAGCTCTCAAAGTTGCCAAGAAGAAGCTCGCGGGAGAAGGACTCTTCCGGGAACTGAAGCGACGGCGGTTTTACGAAAAACCTAGTGTCAGGAAGAAAGCCAAGGAGCGCGAGGCACAGCGGCGGCGTCAAAAGTGGTTGTCGAAGCGTAAGCCAGAGTAAGTATCCTTCAAGAGCTTGTCCGTTCGCTTGATCGCAGTTCTCCCAAGGCCTTCAAATCTCTTCCTCATCCATGCGCCAGGACCAGATCACTGCTGCGCTTCGAATCGTGAAACGCGAGATTCGGCAGTGGGAGGAGCCGGTTCTCGGCGTAGTGGCCCGCGAGTCGAACCGAGACCCCTTCCGCATCCTCATATCGTGCCTGCTCAGCCTTCGAACCAAAGACAAGACGACATCTGAAGCCAGTGGCAGGCTGTTCGCGCTGGCACATCAGCCTGCCGCCATGTTGACTCTCTCGCTCCGGAAGATCGAGCATGCCATCTATCCCGTCGGATTCTACCGGACAAAAGCGAAGTCTATCCATGCCATTTGCCGTCGCCTTCTGGAGGTGTACGGAGGGATGGTTCCCGATTCCATCGAGGAGCTGGTTACGCTGTCGGGGGTTGGTCGGAAGACGGCGAACTTGGTGGTGACGGTCGGTTATGGCAAGCCTGGTATTTGCGTGGATATTCACGTGCATCGGATCAGCAATCGCTGGGGCTACGTGAGGACGAAAACACCGGAGGAAACTGAGCAGGCGCTGCGTAGGAAGTTGCCGGCAGCACATTGGATGACCTTCAATGATTTGCTTGTTCCCTACGGGCAGAACCTCTGCCAACCAGTCTCACCCTTCTGCAGCCAGTGCAAGCTCACTGAATACTGCCATCGGGTGGGAGTAAAAAAGTCGCGTTAAACGTAAGACGTGAAACGTCACAATCCGGACGGGGCATTTTCGTTTCACCCATCACGTTTCACTTTTCACGTCCGTCAAATGAACAGCGTCGTTTCCGCTCCTGCTGTAAGGGAGATGATTGCCGGCAATCCCATAACCTCATCGACGTTCTTTTCGACATCGGCACTATCTACCCCCATGTATTCCAGGCCGGCACTGCAGGCGATCAGACGAAACTTCCCGACCTGTTTGGCATCCTGAAACATTTCAGAGATCTTCGGCACCTTCTTTTCTTTCAACAGCCGCGTCACTTCGTCGGCTGAGGCGGCATACTCAGGGGGAAAGTCCACCTGATCAATCTTTCCCTCGGCCAGCTTCTTGATCGTCCAGAACAAGAGGATCACCATCACGTCTTTTCCCATCGCCGCGGCAGTGAGTCCAAGGGTCGCGACCTGGTGCAGCGTGTCGTAGGTGGCGTGATGGGCGAAGATGACGAACTTGGGTTGGGCCTGCATAGCTGGTCACTACTCCTTTGCGATGCGTGTCTTGACGCTGTTCACATATTCGGCAATGGCCGCATCGACTTCGCCCATGGTCATGGGGCGGTCATGTGTTTCGCTTTCATCGACAAGATACGTCTCGTGCTCTTTTTCCTGCCGCAAGACCACGGAATTCTCCGGCGTCACCTCGATCAGCATGAACCACTCTCGTGCCCCCTGCGTGATGACAACTTCCTTGCCCAGACCTTTCTTCGTCATCTCGATATGAAGATCATTGGACGCGCTGACCATAGAGGGAGAGGTCAGGAGTCCCATGCTCAGGCTGGCGACCCCTAATAACGTGCTGATCCGACGTGTGAAAGGCGAGTAACTCAGCATCACAGGGGATTATAGCCCGTTGAGAAACATGCCGTAAACACTCGCTGAGGCTTGGTTGTTGGCTTGAGTGCCCCCAGGTCGCATGCTAGGATGCCCGGCGCATGGATGACTTATTCGCCACAGTTCAACAATGGATTCCCGTCGATGTGCTCATCGGCCTCACCGTAGCATCGGCCATCGGCTTCGTTGGTTCCCTGATTGCGATCCCGATGATTCTGGTCCGCTTACCAGCCGACTATTTTGACACGCGTACTCCCCGCCATTGGATGAAAGACCATCATCCGGCGTTGCGCCTCTCGGGGCTGATCGCCAAGAACCTCGTCGGGATTGTATTCCTCTTGGCCGGTTTTGCCATGCTGTTCTTGCCGGGACAGGGCCTCCTCACGATGTTGATCGGGATCTCACTCATGGATTTCCCTGGCAAGCGTCAGCTAGAGGCGAAAATGGTCGGCCAGCCGACTCTGCTGGGTGTCATTAATGGCATGCGCCGTAAGTTCGATAAACCCCCGCTGACACTGGCTCCTGGTCCGTAACTCTTATCACCCCCATGCCGACCACCGAGTCTAATCGTAAGACGCTCTATCTGATCGATGGGAGCGCCTATATCTATCGTGCATTCTTCGCTCTCCCGGCCCTCAATAACTCCCAAGGCCTCCAGACCAACGCCATCCTCGGTTTCACGACGACCTTGCTGAAGATCATTCGTGAACGGAAGCCGGACGGTCTCGTCGTGGCGTTCGATGAAAAGGGGCCAACATTGCGCCACGCGGAGTTCACGGCTTACAAGGCGCAGCGGCCACCGATGCCGGAAAGCATGAGCGCTCAGATTCCCTACATCCATCGCGTGGTGGATGCCCTCAATATTCCTGCCGTTCGGCAAGCCGGCTACGAGGCGGACGATTTGATCGGCACGCTGGCGCATCAGGCTGAGCAGGCTGGGTTCGACGTCGTCATCGTCACCGGCGACAAGGACATGTTCCAACTCCTGACGCCTCATGTGCGCATCTACGATCCGGTGAAAGATAAATGGCTCGGCGAAGCGGAGTGTCACGAACGGTTTGGCGTAGAGCCGGCGCGCGTCGTTGAGATCATGGGGCTCATGGGCGACGCGGCGGACAATATTCCCGGCGTGAAGGGCATCGGTGAGAAGACGGCGATGAAGCTGATCACTCAGTTCGGCACGATAGAAGAACTCTTGCGCCGGGTTGAGGAGGTGACGCCGCCCCGGATCAAAGCGCTGTTGATCGATCAGGCTGAACATGCCCGCCTCAGCCGGAGGCTGGCGACCATCCAATTGGATAGCCCTGTCCTATTCGATGCCGTCACCTATCATCTGAAGCCGCCACATCAAGATCAGCTCATCGAGTTGTTGCGCGAACTGGGGTTCACCACGCTCCTCAAATCCTTTCAGCCATCGTTCACACAAGCTGAGAAGGATGTGGTGGAGACGGAGGTCCTTCAAGATGAAGCGTCCGCACAACGATTTGTCGAGGGACTATCGAAAGGCGACGCCCTCGGTCTGCAATGTCTGATCTCTTCTGGGCCTGGTATGCAGGCAGATGTGCAGGGGATCGCACTGTCTGCCGGAGATAAGACGGCCTATATTCCGCTCGATGTCCATGCCTATATGCGGCCTATCATTCTCGTGCTGCACGACTCCACGAGAACCAAGGTCGTGCATAATCTGAAAGCGACCCTGCTGGCCTTTCATCGCATTGGCGTCACCCTCGCAGGCCCCTACCTGGATACCATGGTGGCGGACTATCTGCTCAATCCCAACCGCCGCGATCACCAACTTGAGACCGTCGCATTTGAAGTGCTGGGCCATCGGCTGGGGGCAGGGAAACAGGAGAAGGCGGTCCCGAAATCCCTGTTTGATGCCGAAGATACAGGGTCGCGAGAGGAGGCAACGGAGGCCGCGTCGGTATTGGCCAAGCTCGCCCAACCCATGACGGAACGACTCTCGGAACAGGGAAGCCTGGCGCTCTTCACCGACGTGGAAATGCCGCTGGTGCCGGTGTTGGCCGAGATCGAGCGGAACGGGTTCTTACTGGATGTCGAGGGGTTGGGCGGACTGAGCAAAGAATTGGAGCGGGATCTCGATAAGATCATGGAGACCATCGCCGTGGTGGCCGGCGGCGAGTTCAACATCAATTCGCCCAAGCAGCTCGCCACGGTGCTGTTCGAGAAGTTAGGACTCAAGCCGATCAGGAAAACCAAGACCGGCTACTCGACCGATGAAGACACCCTGACGCAGCTGGCTACGCAGCACGAATTGCCCGCGCAGATCGTGAACTATCGGAGCCTCAGTAAACTCAAGTCCACCTATGTGGATGCCCTACCGGAGTTGGTGAACCCGGAGACCGGCCGGCTCCATACGTCGCTCAACCAGACCGTCGCGGCAACTGGACGGCTCTCCTCCACCGAGCCGAATCTGCAAAATATTCCGGTGAAGGGCGAGTATGGCCTGCGCATTCGCGAAGCCTTTATCGCGCCGCCAGGTCACACGCTACTCTGCGCCGACTACAGCCAGATCGAGCCTCGCATCCTCGCGCATTTGTCGCAAGATCCCCGTTTGCTTGCCGTGTTTGCGAAGGGGGCGGACATCCACATGGCCACGGCCATGGAGATTTTCAGTCTGCCCTCCAGTCAGATCACGCGGGATATGCGACGCGTGGCCAAGACGGTGGTCTTCGGCATTGTGTATGGGATCAGTCCGTTCGGCCTCTCGCAGAATATCGGCGTGTCGCAGGCGGACGCGAAGAAATACATCGAGACGTTCTTTGAAAAGTTTTCAGCCGTACGCGCCTTGATGGATCGGAATATCGAAGAAGGCAAAACAAAAGGCTATACGACCACGATCCTCGGTCGGCGGCGTCCGATTCCTGAGTTACAGAGTGGCGATCCGGTGCAACGTGGATTTGGCGAACGCATGGCCGTAAATAGTCCGATCCAGGGCTCAGCCGCAGATCTCATCAAAGTGGCGATGATCAACGTGAATAATCTGCTGCATCACGAGATGCCGCACACGAAAATGATTCTCCAGGTTCACGACGAATTGATCTTCGAGGTGCCGGAAAAGGATCTGGAAGAGGCCAAGCACCTCGTGAAGACAGAGATGGAAGCGACGGGAAAGAAGTTGGGGCTGTCGGTACCCTTAAAAGTCGATCTAGGAACAGGGCATAACTGGCGAGTGGCGCATCCATAACAAAAACCTGAGTGAGGTGACTTATGCAGAACGTACGTCGTTCGTGGGCGTGGTTGATCGCGGGCGTCAGTCTTAGCGCGTTGGGGCTCCTGCTTCTCATGGGGCAGCCGTTCACAGCGAAGGCGCAAGAGTCGAAACGGTTCCAGTACAAAATCGTCGAGGTCCTTCCTGACACCCAAAATATGCAAACCGTGCTGAACGAGTTCGGAGCGAGCGGGTGGGATCTGGTTGCGGTGTCGATGGGAAATATGACGGAGCCGAGGTTGATCTTTAAAAAATAAAGCAGTGCAGGGCAGTGAGGTGATTCCTTTGCTCCCGGAACCCCCACTTCAGAAAGTGGTCGTTTGGCGGCCGCAGTCGGGTCGTGAGTCACGGGAGCAGGTTGCGATAGCATGTGGAGCGTGCCGAAGAGACTGACTACGAACTGGCCGGCATCGCTATCAAGACCTTGACGGTCAGCCATAGACCCATACACACCGGCTCACTGGAAATGACGGAAAGGAGGAACGTATGCCGACTATTGAGAAATTTATTGAGGTCAATGTGCCTGAGTATAAGGCCTATGCTCAATGGATGAAATTTGAGGAATTTCCCCAGTTCATGGAGGGTGTGAAGGAAGTCACGCGGCTAGATGCTAAACGGTTTCATTGGAAAGCCGAGATTGCGGGGCGGAACACAGAGTGGGAGACGGAGATCACAGAGCAGGCGGCGGACCAGCGTCTTGTGTGGACGAGTCGAGGCGGTGACATCAAGGGATGGGTCGTGACCTTTCACCCACTCTCGAGTGCCAAGTCACACATCATGCTGCAGGTAGAGTATGACCCGCAGGGTGTCGCCGAACAGGGAGGAGAGGCATTGGAAGTGGTGTCATCGCGCGTCCAGGGAGATCTGGAGCGATTTAAGGCATTCATCGAAAAGCGTTGGCGCCCGCCTGGTCGCGACACCATCTTCGATAATTTTCCCATGTAGGAGGTCTGGCCCCGCAGACTTGCCCTGACGAAGTCGGACCCGATTCCGAGAGAACTCAGAAAAGGCGACCGGGTTCCGTCTGAATGGGGGACCGACGTGTGTTGGAATCAGTGGGCGGCATGGATC
>JACMLT010000144.1 GCA_014379455.1 Nitrospiraceae bacterium | reverse complement strand
GATTCGATCGATCCCTGCCATACGTTTTCGATCTTCGTCCGCAACATCTACTGGGATTCTTTCTCTTAAAGGATAGGCTTTCGCCGTCAAGTCCTGTCCTTATCTGCGGGCGCCGTTATCTCCGTCGCTCAAATGGCCCACTGGCTCTCCGTTTTTCGTTCACTTGATCGTACCCCTCCAGCCGCTTGACTCATGGCCGCGCGCTTCGATGTAGGCTTTGAATCGCTCCAGGTCTCCCTCCACTCGCCGACCGACGAGGCCCATAGCATCTCCGGTCTTTTCGACAAACCCTTTCGGATCATATTGCAGCTGGAGCATGATCTTGGACGTGGCATCCGACAATCGATGAAACGTCGCGACTCCTGCGTTCATGGCGCCTCCCCGGCTCGTCCAGGCAATACGTTGATCCGGAACCTGCTCCGTGATTTCCGCGTTCCATTCTTCTTCCTTGCCGGCGATGCTGGCTTTCCAATGCGTGCGCTTGTCATCGATCTGTTTCACCTCCGTCACGCCTTCCATGAACTTTGGGAATTCTTCAAATTGAGTCCATTGGTTATAGGCCGTGCGAACCGGAACGTTAAGTTCGATTGATTTCTCTATGACTGACATAATGTGGGCTCCTTTCACACATGAGGTGTTAGTGAGATGATATTTGAGATACCACGTGATCTCCGGTGACGATCGTTTACTGATTTCTCCGAGACCTAATGTGTTCCCTTCTACTGAGACTTCGCATAGGCCCGTGCCTTGGTTTGTCTTCTTAGCGTGTGTTTGCTTTCATCGTTTGTATTTGGACGCAAGCCCCTCTTTGCAAGAAAGAGGGGCTTGCCTTCGGTCAGTTAGTGCCGAGACTACGTAGGAACGTGACGACGTCGTTGCGTTGATTGGTGTCGGACAGATAGAACGGGTGAGGCGCCTCGGCCCCGCGGCTTGAATCGAACAACGCATCGAGCGACGGGACAGTGTCGTCATGCAGAAACACCGGCTTACGATCGAGATCGAGCAATAACGGCAATGCGGTTCCGCGCTCAAGCCCTCTGAGGCTGGCGTTGACAACCGCCATCTTGTCGTCAAAGAACACGCCGGGCGTATCCAGAATCGGGTTCAGCGGTGGCGTACGCTGAGGCAACAGTACGATGGGATTATCTCCCGGGAAGATGGTCTTCATCGGCACAATAAATGTGGGGACAAATTTGCCCTGGTCGACGTTGTGACAGTTCGTGCAACTGTTGCTCTGAAACGCCGTGCGACCACGCTCAACCGAGGCTGGATCGCCTGCCTTGCCGGCAGGAGCGGCGAGCGCGAACAGGTATGCATTCATATCGTTGAGTTTGGTCTCGTCGACGCGTACACCCAGCGGAAATTCTTCCGTCCCGGCTAAGGCAGGATTCCCTGGTGCGCCGGCCTGAATAAAGGGAAAGGGCCCGGTCACACCGGTCGCCGCCAGTACCAAGGCGTAGTCGTCCGCAATTTCCTTGCCGCCGGCATCGCCGCCCAGTTTTTGCAAGAAGGCTCGACCTCCGGGCGTGGTGAGTGTGGTTGGATCAAGCAACGCCGTATAGACGAGATTGCTGAAGTTATCGAGTTTGGCGATCGCGCCTTCACTGCCGTAGGGGTGGGCGAGGTCTTGTCGAAATAGCGGCATGTTGTGCATCGGATCGCCGTTGCCGTCCACCGAGTCGTCGAACATGCCGACCGGATAAAAACTCTTATTCTTCAGATAGGCATCGACTTGGGCTTCCGTGGAAGTTTCCGTGAGCCCTGTCGGCGCGCGTCCCAGCGTCTTGCCACCGTTGGCGGCGAGCGCCAATTGCAGGGCCGGGTAGTAGGCGCGCGAATTCGTGCCGATCGAGAGCAGCGTGCCGAAGTCGAGGGTATGCGACGCGCCGCCATCCCGCCGCTTTCCGATCGACCCGCCGTTCGGGACGTTCAAGGCCGAGCCATCGGTATCGGCATGACAGAGGGCACAACTCGCGCCCACCTTGTCACCCTTCGAAATATCGATCACGCCGTCTCCGTTGGTGTCCTTAGCCGGCAAACCAATCACCGCGTTGGCATTGATCAGCGCGACGGTCGTGGCGGGATCGTTGAGGATTTTTGAGGTTTTGCCGGTGGGATCCAGCAGCAGTTCGGCGGCCACGGCGGCCACCGTGGCGGCATCGAGCGCCTCGATATCGACATGCAGACCCAAGCCCAAGGCCTGGAGGGGGGTGACTTTCGCGGCGACGACGCCGGCCGGCAACCGGATCGCATCGGTCCAGAACCGCTCGTTGCCGAATGTTTCCGAGCGAAACACCGTCCGGCCATTCGTCGCGTTGCCCAGGGTATGTGCGGGCGGCGAACCCTGGTTCGCCGGACCGCCTCCTGGCCCGCCGCTCACTGGACCTGGTGCGGCGGCGTCATCGGAGCTGCTGCAGCTCGCGAGACCCCCGACCAGGCCCACGAGGGCCAGGCAGACTATGGCACGTTGTTTCCACAGGCTATGCATTCGCATCTCAGTCTCTCCTTGTGTGACTCAAGAAAACATAAAATTAGTCATAATACGTACTGCGTATGCCTACATGACATCAGATGGTATTAAATAAATCATTTAAAGGGGATGAGGTACTCGTAAATGCCCTAGTGTGGGGAGATGGGGAGACATGCCCTTATAGTCAGCCCCTGACTCTTGTGGTCAAGGGCGTCTTTCCGGCTGTGCCTCGAGAAAACCGGCAATGGAACGATGAGCTTCTCTACCAGTCACTAATTCCATATGTCCCACCTGTAAGCGCTCAGTCGTGACCTGAAAGGCCTTCTCATAGGCCGGTGGCAGCGAGGCAGATGTGACTGTGACCGATCCGTCTCCGTCTTCGTGCACGATGGTAGGGTCTAGGTGGGGAAGACGCGTTTCGAATTGATCCTTGTCGAACACCACGTTGGCTCGGTGTGGTCCGGCTTCCTCGGGTATCCACACTCCCCTGGCGAGCGTGCGCTGCCCGGCCGCATAGAGATAGAGCAGAGGAATCGGTCGGTCGTTCGGCGTGGTAATGGGAGCGTGGAGCAGATCGAAAAATCGTTGCGATCGATCGAGCCAGTAGGAGGTATAGGCGTCACGACGCTCGACGATCTGAGCAGGAGCCGACGGTGTCCCTTTTAATAATCCCCACCCCTGCTGCAGCCAATGGGCCGGCGTATGAATCGCCCCCCTGATTGGGTGCTGGGTAGGTGTCAGCAACACATCGGCCCCTAGAGCCGGCAACGTATAGTAGGAGGCGGGAAATGACGCCAAGGCCTGTTGGTCTAAGAGCGAGCTGTTGAACCCGACCAGCCGGCCATACTGCATATTTCGAAAGGACCACATAGAGCCCAGGAACGGCACACCCGCCATCACCACCTTCTCGACGTGCACCGTGCCTTCCCACGTTTCAACGGCCTGCTCCAACTCTTGATCGCCGTATCGAAGATAATAACTTACGATCAACCCACCCATGCTATGGGCGACGAGGGCGATGTGTGTGATGTCCTGAGACTTCAGACGCCGGATCTCGGCACTCAACAAACGGACGGCATCCATAAGGTCGAGGCGCCAGTCGTAATTCAATGGTTCGATCGACACGTGCCCGCCATGCAATTTGCCTAACTCCGCGAGGAGAGGACGATACACTTCGAACGAATAGAGCCAGGGGACGAACCTGACCTCATCCAGAATCCCGCTCGGTCGGAGAGCCACTCCGTCGAACGCCAGATCGGGCAACGGCAAAATCAAAGATTGCCCGCCACCGAACACTTGCGATGCGGTGACCCAGAGAAGCTCCCCATTGTCGACGCGCGAGAGTTTGGTCCCGTAGTAGCCCGCTACCACGATGACCGCTGAGCGTGACGCCTCAGCGTAGGGTCCATGAGGGGTGACCGATGCGCTGCATGCCGAGAAGGAGCACAGGAGGAGTCCAAGGATAGCGGTATGCCACTGTATGGGTTTCACTCAGCGCTTCCAACCGAAAAGAATGTGTCGGGCAATTGAGTTCTTATCCGATCAGGATTTCGTCGACGTGGAAGCGGTTCTATGGGGGCACGACTCGCTCCCGGATGCCTTCGGTTACTCTTTGTACTCTTCAGAACCAAGAACCTACATAAAAGACTGCATGTCGATCATGTCTCGAGGCCGCAGGTCGCGCACACGGCGCGGGCAAACTCAAGAAAGCCCTCGCAAGAGATCCAGGACGGACGAGGCTCATACTGGAAGACCCGACCGTACTTGCGAGCTGCAGCCCGCATGGCGTTCGGTTTTCCGAACACTTTCACCACCGGCCACGTCAGGACTCTTATTCGCTTTCGTGGAAGCCCCGCAATGACATCGCACAGACATCAAATTTTTTCGCCGCCCTTCCAGCGCCATAGATAAAAGGGGAGTCCCTGCCGCCGACTTGACGGCGTCGCGCAGCGCCATCTTCTCGAAGGAGACGAGTAGATTTGTCCGCGACTCGATCCGTATGACAAGCGCGGCTATTTCAGTGAACTGACCCTCCCGCAAGAAGGAACGGTAGGCGGAGCGATTCAGTCCGGCGTGCCACTCCCTGTGGGCGTTCCACTTATAGTCCCGTTCCCAATCTAGATATGTCTCATCCTGGAATTCCTTGGGAAAGAGTCGTACGTCATAGGCTCCTCTCATTCGGTCTCCCGCGCCAGAGCGAGCTCACAACTAGTCCCGCGCCGATCAGGGCCACGCCGGTGAGAACCGGATGCAATGAGGCATTCGTATAGAGACTTGACTCCGCGACGTGTCCCTGATAACCGCCGCGCTCATCCAATTGACCGGATGGTCGGTCAAGCGCATTGTGCTCACGAGGCCTCGGGGGTCGGTCACTCTTCTGCTGTCTAAAGAGCAAGCTTTCCATAATGATGTCGGTAAGGCGTGGCATATACTGACCGAGCATCGAGGTGCCTTTGCCTCCCCCGCCGACGAACACGGCGCACTCCGGCATTTCGGCGCAATGGAGGATCGCCCGCGCCACGGTCTCCGGTGCATAGATCGGAGGAGGGTTCATCGGCTCAACCTCCAAATAATTCTTTGCATGACGTGTGTATGGCGTGTCAATCGCGCCAGGTTTGATGAGCGTCACAGACACCGGCGCCCCTGCCTCTTCCAATTCCATGCGAAGCGTATCAGTGAAGCCTTTTACGGCATGCTTGCTCGCACAGTACATACCTTGCAATGGAATTGCGCGGTCGGACAAGGTGCTACCGATATTGATGAGCGCCCCTCCTCCAACTCGCCCTTTCAAATGACGCGCGGCTTCGAGCGAGCCATAGACCAAGCCCCAGAAATTTGTCTCAAAGAGATGCCTCATATCGTCCACGGGCACGTCTTCGAGTTTGCCGTAGATCGAGACGCCCGCGTTGTTGACCCATGTATCGAATCCGCCGAAGGCGCCCTGGGCCGCCAGAAGAATTTCGTGTACCTCTTCTCGTTTGCCAACATCGGCGACCACATGAATGGCCTTGCCACCGCCCTGTTCAATTTCAGACATCAATTGATGCAGGGCATCCTGACTCCTCGCCGCAAGTACAAGTCGCGCCCCTCGCTTGGCGGCCATTCGAGCCGTCACGAGGCCAATGCCGGATGTGGCTCCGGTGATCACGATTACTTGGTCTTTGATCTTCTTCAGCCTGGGTTTCATAGCTCTTCCCCTCTCGTCCTCGAGTCAACTTTCGTACACCAAAAGCGACAGATGTGATTCTAGTTAGGGCGTCATGACGACCTTGATGCAACCGTCCTTCTTATCGCGGAAGGTCTCATAGGCGCCTGGGGCGTCGTTGAGCTTGATCCGATGAGTGATGGGCCAGACGCATATGCTTAAATATATGCGCCCGCTCCTTGAGCGAATTGAGAAAGGGGAGATCGACCCCTCCTTCGTGGTTCCGCCTGACTGCTATTTTCTTTTATCCCGCGCATCGAGGCTCCTCAGGAACGCCACCATGTCGGCGCGATCCGATGTTTTACGGACATAGAACGGATGGGGAGAAGTCTCTCCCCGCTTCGGATCAAGCAGTTCATCCAAGCTATGCACCGACGCGTCATGCAGGAAGAGGGTCGTTCGATCCAGGTCAACCAACAAGGGGAGCGCGTTCCCTCGTTTCGATCCGTAATGGCTTGCATCGATCACAATCATTTTGTCATCGAAGGTGCCGGGCGAATTTTGAATCGGGCTGAGTGGCTCTGCCCGTTGTGCGAGGACGATCGGGTTATACCCGGGCCACAGCGTTTTGAGATCAACCAGGAACGGTGGAACCATTGTGTTCTGATCCACGTTGTGACAGGTGGTGCAGTTGGCCCGGAAGAGCTCCTTCCCTCGGGCTGCGACCTCGGCGTTCACTTTGGCGCCTCGTGGCGCCGGCACGCTATCAAGGTAGGCGTTCAGATCCAGGAGCTTCTTGTTATCGACTCTCAGTCCGACAAGACTTTCCGGCTTCCCCACCTTGCCCGTTTTCGTGGCTTTCACAAACGGATAGTTCGTGACACCCGTCTCTTTCAGAATGGTTTCATAATCGTGTGTGAGTTGCTCCCCCGCCGCTCCGCCGATCATGGCCATGAACTGCTTGCCTTCAGGGGTGACGAGCGTGGTCTGATCCAGATTCATGGTATAGGACGCGTTGCTGATGTCATCCAGCCGCCGATGCTCCCCGGCGGTAGCCCAGGGCGCCGCGAGATCGGTCCGGAGGAGGGGTGTATTTTTAACGGGATTGCCGTTTCCGTCGGACGTTTCATCAAACGTGCCGACTGGATAGTACTCGCGATTCTTCAGGTAGGCATCGACTTCCGCTTCCGTGGAGTCTGGCGTGAGGCCTTTCGGCGCTCGCCCGATGGTCTTGCCGCCCAGGGTGACTTGTAGATTGGGATAATAGGCCCTGGAGTTTGCGGCCAGCGCCAGGAGGGCGCCCATATCCAGGTTCAAGTTGGCCGGCCCATCGATCCTGCGCCCGATCGATCCCCCACCTGGAATGCTATACACAGATTCATCGGTGATCGTGTGACAGATCGTGCAGGCCACTCCTACTTTATCGCCGGCCATCACATCCAGTTTTCCATCCCCGTTCGTGTCTATGGGAATAATACCCACGACTGCGTTCGCGTTGATCAGCGCGACGGTGGTCTTCACATCATTCAACTTGGGGGCCTTTTCGGGGGAAAGATCTGTTTTCAACTCCGCAGCCATGGCGTCGCGCATGTCTGGAGAGATCGCCTCGATATCAACTTGAAGACCGGCCTTCAAGGCCTGAATCGGTGTGAATTTCGCCTCCAGCACTCCTTGTGGCAGACGCATGGCATCGGTCCAGAACCCTTCATTGCCGAACGTCTCAAAGCGATAGACGTCCCGACCGGCCACTGCGTCTCCTGTTTCATGGGGAAACGGATTCTTGGTGATGGCAGGGCCGTCGGATTTGGCGCTTCCTCCTGATCGGACTGTTTCCTTTATAAGCGGAGGCGGCTCGGTTCGTTGACTACACGAGACAGCGCCTATGAGGAACAGCGCTGCGCAAGTAGCAGTTGCTGAGATATGGATGAGACTGCAAGGGAATGTAGTGATCATGTCTTCCTCCTCTGATATAACTAGCCGAATGCTCTAAACCTAACAGGAAAGAGGGTCTGGTAAACTAGTATCATGCCTAGTTTTCAGCGACGCGATTCGTATGTTTGGCGTTGGATCCACGCCAGCGGGCATCTGAGGAAATACGCTGAGCTGGCCCCGTAGGGGCGGAAGGAGCGGGGGCGAGAAAATATGCAGATTATTTTGTTTGGAAATTGGGATTTATACGGTTCCCTGCCGATTGACAAATAAGAGGTGAAGAGTCGGAAGGCTCAATCGGATAGTCAGGCGCTGAAACAAGGCGAAGTTGGACTAGGTTGACGATGGAGTCTTAACAAACCAGAAACTCATCGGCGTCGATGAAACCAAGAAGCCTTAATAAGGCTGGATGTCGATCTATCTCGCGCCGCGTATCGAGCTGGTCGCGCCCTACGGCGCGGACACACTCAAAAAAACCTTGCCCTGTCAGTGGTAGGGATCGCTGACGCTCAGATACGTGTTGGCTCTTTCGCGATGTCGACATTCAGCTATGACGAACGGGCTTCGCCACCCAGGACACCTAGCGAGGTAGCTTGGCCGCAACGATGTCGACCTTCTCGATTGAAGGCGGCTGCGCAAAAATCTCTGAAGCTTTTGCCTTGAGCAACGCCGCGACACGTCCGGAGAGATGGGCCTGCCGACCCGGCTCGTCCTGGTAAGTGTCGGCTCATGCGCGATGAACATAAATTGATGACCAGCTACCTTTGCGAAGTACACAATCACTTGTTACAAGCCACTAGCTGGTCATCATGGCAGGGGAACAGTGATGTGTGAACCACAAATGTTCTCATTGCCCGTCGGATGATCCTTGGTCACAATGCGGTCGATGGCATCAATGAGCGAGTGCCCCTTCATTTCATCAGGGCGATTCTGCAATGTTGCATGAAACGACGGAAGCAGCCCAAGAATATCCAAGATGGTTGGGGTGACATCCACCACAGACGCCTCGCAAATCGTAGCCAGCGCTTCACGTCCTTCCTGTCCCCCCCTTACGAAAATGATCGGCACTAGGGAGTCTGAGGCATTGAGATGCCCATGGTCAGAGTGAAAATGTCGATGTGTGGTCACGTCAAGTCCCTCAAGGACTCGCCAGTCTCTTTTGTTAAGGTACGTCAATTTCTTAGACCTGTCGGCCAGCAGAACGATATCCGGTGCGCTCTGAGCATCTGTTGGTAATCGTGATGCAAGCCCGTTGAGCCTTTGTACCGCCATAGGATATGCGGGACTGTTCAACGGGCTCTGATCGAGAGGCACCGCGGGCAACAATTGGATGGCTGCTCCATCATACCGATAAGGAATGAAGACATAGCGGTTGCCCTGTTTAGACAAAACGGCTTCCGGTCCCTGCTCATTCTTGTGGAGAGTAAGCAATAGGTGTTTCAAGATCGGAGCGATATCCCCTTGATAGTCAGGGGTATCCTTCCACTGTCCCTGTGCAGGCTTTACATGGAGCCCAAGGGCTCCGCCATTTAAGGTCGCCACAATATTCGAACCCCCGGAAACGGTCCCGTTGGAGAAGAATTCTAACGAGGCACGGACCCTGGACAGAAAGCTTTCGTTGCCTAATGCCGGAGTTTCCAGATGATAGGCCTTCCCGCTAGTCTTGGTCAGTTCGGTGAAGACAACATTGAGATCTTCAATGCCTAGGACTTTGTCCCAGTCAATTGAAGTATGGCCATGGTCCGATACCAACACGAAGAGCGTCCGCTGCATGACTGGTTCATCCCGCAGTCCTCGCCACCGAATCGGGTCGACTGGTGTGACGTCGGACACCGATGTGGCATGATGATTCCTCACGATGGCGGGATCTCCCGCGATGAATTTCGCGATGAGGTCGTCAAGATGCTGGAGATATTCTAGACGCGCCTGCTCCGGATTCTCGGGGGAGAGGTGTTCGGCATGATCGAGGCCGGCAAAATAGAGCGTCATCAGGCTCGGAAGCTTCAGCTCCGCCCCTTCCTTGGCTGCGCCATTGAAATCTTGAAGTGATTTCACCGCCGCCCATAGCGCGTTTTCGTCCACGGCGTCACTTCGATTCTGCAGATAACTCAGCAGGGTATCGAAGTCAGACCGAATCGCCCCCTGCCCACTCCCGCGCGTGAGCATGTGGTGCACGACAATGCTCTGCCCGCCACTCTGTCCGATATACTCGTAAATGGTTTTCACTCGACTGTTAATATCGTCGGAAAGGAAATCGTCCGACAGTTGCACCTTCACCGCGTCGATATGATACTCCGTGAACTGTCTCGCGACTTCTCGTTCCCTGAAAAAAAGGCTATTCCCCGCAATGCCATGAGCGCCGGGAAACACGCCGGTAAACATCGACGTCCAGGCTGCATAGGTATAGGAAGGGAACACCGTCGTCGGTTGTTGAACGGCAATGCCCTTGGTCAACTGTAGGCCGCTTGGATCGACGCGCACACCGAGCAGATCGTGTAAGCCTCCTGGTTTTCGTGGAGGATTCCGCGTGAGATATTTGACCAGCGTCCCGTGTTCGAGGCCATCAATGGCCAATATCACGACATGCTCAATGGGGTGCCCGCCAAGAGAGCCATGTATCACGGTGTCGGCAGAGTAGTGAACAGCTGGGAGGCGGCTACAGCCGTTCAGTCCTATCAGTAGGAAGACAAGCATCAGCGCAGCTATGTATGTGGTCGGATGCCTGGTGTGCAGACGAGCCGTACTTCTGGTGATCATTGTTCCCAATCTTGGAGCGCCGATGACATCCTCCGATGGGATGGAAATAATCGCCGTTGTCCAATCATTCCGGTAATCAAAACCACCCATATAGGATCTATATGGGTGGCTACTGGTATTCGCAGAAAGGTGAGACAGGGATTATTTTATTTCGTGAACCTTGCCGGTCATGGCGTCCACATAAACTTTGTGGGTGTTCTTTCCATCGACGATTTCAATCTTGTAGACGACGCGGCCGTCATCTTTTCCCATATTCACTTCAACCGTTTTGCCGGGCTTTGCCTGCTCCGCGGTTTTAATCGCGTCGACCATGCTGACGGTTGCTTTTTCACTGAGCGCCCGGTCGGACTCGAACAGTGCCCAGGCCGGGGCAACGGTCCCACCAAGCAAGATTGCCAATCCAACCGAGATAATGTCCTTCTTCATGGAATTCCTCCTGTGTTAGGTATGTAGCACCAAGGATTAAGAGACAACGGAACATGCATTCATCATAGTGATAGATGATCTGATCATAATTGCTCATTCCGAAAGAGCGCCTGGCATCCACTATCAGATCGATCCTTTAGGTCTTCATAAACACAGCTCTTGCCATTCCAACCAGCCTGCGAGGCACCGCTCGTTTTGCCATATGCGGACGGAGGCGATTCGCACGAACCACGGAGTCTTCGATAGATCCACAATTGAGGCATCGAGTTGCCAGGCACATAATGTCTGCTTCATGACTCAGGCCATCGAAGGTTTCGCGGACGAGCAATCCTCTGCAGCGTTGACAAAGCATAGGTCCTCCTTCTGTTGTCACGGTCGGTTATAATGTGAGGTTCATCCTGGTGCCGCGGCGCCGGCTCAGGCAACAAGCTGCCTCATCATCGGCACTCCTCTCGATTCCTTCCCCGTTCCACACTCGACCATGAGCTCGCGCAGATCGAGCACAGATGCGGCCCCAGGGCTTTCGAGGTGTAGCTCGCCTCCAGATCTGCTGAACCACATTCACAGCAGAAGGCGAGATCTATGCGGAGGAAGTTTTGCGACGACCGAGCTACTCCGCAGGTCACGATGTTGCCTCCTCTTGGTCTTAGTCGTATGGCAAGTACCTTGGGCAGTATGTCGAGAAGATTGACTGCAATCTGTTCACAATTG
>JACMLT010000143.1 GCA_014379455.1 Nitrospiraceae bacterium | reverse complement strand
TCGATGAGCTTTTGATGCCGGCGCTGAATCGAGCAATCGCGCTCGCCCAGGTGAATGATGTGGCCATGCCGGTCGGCGAGTATCTGGAATTCGATATGATGCGGACGCTCGATATACTTTTCAATAAAGATGCTTCCGTCGCCGAAGGCAGCCTGAGCTTCCCGTGACGCGACTGCCATGTTCTCGCGAAGTTCGGCATCCGACCGCACCACCCGAAGGCCGCGTCCGCCCCCCCCTGCGCTGGCCTTAATCATGACGGGGTATCCGGTTTTTTTGGCGAAGGATAGCGCGTCCTTGAAGTCGGTGATGCCGCCTTCGGTGCCCGGGACAATTGGGATGCCGACTCGTTTGGCCAGTTCGCGGGCTTTAACCTTACTGCCCATCAAGTCGATGGCTTGAGGCGATGGGCCGATGAAGGTAATGCCGGAGGTGTGGCACAGCTGCGCAAATTCTGAGTTTTCTGAGAGAAATCCATAGCCTGGGTGGATTGCATCGGCGCCGATCCGTAGCGCAAGGTTGACGATCTGTTGGCTGTCCAGAAAGCCTTTAATCGGCCCAGGGCCAACCATGTAGGCTTCGTCAGCTTTCTTGACGTAAATCCCGGTGGAGTCGGCTTCGGAGTAGATGGCGACAGTGGCGATGTTTAATTCGCGGCAGGCGCGGATAATCCGCATGGCAATTTCGCCGCGATTGGCCACCAGAATTTTTTTGAACATACCAGTCCCGCGTTCCTTCAATCGTTCAAGATTCTGCGAGAGATATCGGGCGAAAATGAGCGCGTAAGCTAGCATAGGATCAGGAGTCTTGTCGAGAGAAGCAGAGGAAGAACAAGTTCGATCTGGGAGAGTTGAATGGAGAGAAAATCTGAGAAAGCCAGGAGGCCTTCCTCTTGTGGGAGCAATCCTACTTAGACTTAATCAAGACCGGTTTTGACTGGGCGCTGCCGCCGCCTGCGACAATGATCACGAAGGACATCCCGGCTTTCGCATCCGGCACGGTCGCTTCAATCGCCGAATCGCTCATGAACGTAAAATCGACGGGTGTGCTTGAGGCCGCGCTAAAGGTCACCGTATGAAAACATTCCTTTGTGCCGAAATGCTCGCCGGTAATGACGACTTTGTCGCCCGGCTTGGCTTCGTCCGGCTCGACTTTGGCGATCCGTGGGCGCTTGCTCCGGTCGCAGACGGGGTCCCGTTCGACTTTCCCTGCGTCGGATCCTTTGATCGACTCAGTATCGTAGAGGGTGAATCCTGCACCATCCACTATCGCGCCCGGTTCCTCTGCGAAGGAGGCGATGCTGGGTACAACCGTGAGTCCGATGATTCCCAGCAGCAAGAACCGTACTGATCGCCACGTCTTCATGGGGCCTCCTTCAATCGCTACGATACACGACTATCTATCTTTGATTGGACTATACGTCTCAGCAACGAGTTGTTGACCGGCTGGGGACAAGGCGAACTGGGTGAATGCCTCAACCAGGGGAGGTGGATCCTTTTTAGATAAAAGAAGAACAGGCCGTCGGAGCGGGTAGCGGCCGTCTTTGACGGTGGGGCCTTCCGGTTCAATCTTGTCGATAGAAAGGAGTCTGACGGGGACGCCAGCTGAGACAACAGATAATCCCTGGCTCAGGGACAAGTAGGTGATCGCAGATAGAGGGGAAAGCGTACCCACGACGGTCTTCACCGCCTGCTCATCGAAACCAATCACCTTGGCGGAGCTGGCGATCTGGCCGGTGATGCCGAGTTGTGATTCAAACGTATCGCGAATATTTTGGTTGCGAGGCCTATCGATGACCAAGATTTTTGTCTCGGGACCTCCGACTTCTGACCACAGGGTGATCTTGCCTGAAAAAATCTCGGCCACTTGTTGCTTCGTGATATCCTTCGTGAAATTTGACAGATGGACAAGAATGCCGATTCCATCCCATGCGATGGGTGTCGAGGACAGACCTGGTGCTTCAGTTCCGGTGACGGCGATCTGAGCCTGGCCGGATGTAACCATCTCGGCTGGTTTCGAGTTGGCATCCCACACGATATCGAGATAGGCGCTCGGGTTGGCTTTTTCAAAGGCCCGGGCGAGGGGTTCGATGGTCGTCAGTTCGGGCCCATTGCCGGCGATGGTCAGGCTTCCCGCGACGCCTGCAAGGGCATCGCGGGCTGCTCCACAGCTGAATAGAACATTGAGGCTTAGCAAGAGTATGAGTCTCGCGATCATACGATCTCCCGAGGCATGGGTGGATGTTAGGGCGAGGACGACATAGTCTCAGGATGCTCACAAAGTCGAAAGAACGGCTTTCACAGGATCCTGTTAATGCTCCGTTGCGTCCCCGGTCGAGGGATCGGAAGGGGGAGCCGTATCGGGGGCGGCGCGTTTGCCCATAATTGGAGGGAGTTTGGCAAACTTGTCCATTCGCTCGTCTAACATACTGTAGGCTTTCATTTCGGCAAACCCGGGTTTGCGGGTTCCCTTGACCTGTGTCGTGCATGCAGACAGTAGCCGTGTGGCGTTCTGGGCTTGGCAGTGAGGGCACACGGTGTCTTCCACCCTGGCATGGACGGTTTGTGTGGCATCGAAGTGTTTTTCGCATTGCCCACAACGATATTCGTAGATCGGCATGTTTCGTGTCCTTATGATGCATGACGAAAACCGCACTGCGCGAGCGCGCGTACTTGACCGACCATTGAGCTTTACCTTATTCTACACATCTCGTTCATAGGACTTCTAGTGGCCTGGAGGAGGATTTCGATGTCTCTGTTGATTCGGAAATACAAGAGTGTCAGTGGAATGATGCAGGAAGAGCGGATCGATGATCCAGATCGGATCGAACGGTATATGAAGCTGTTCGATAAGGACGACATTAAGAAGCTCGAGACAGGTGTCAAGGTTTTCATCGAGAAGGATGAGTGGCAACTCCTGCCCTAAGCCGCATCGCACCTCTCAATCGGCGACGAGACTTCATCGTATTAGATTGAATCGGAATCCGATCGCGGGTCATGGTTGTGTTCAGCCGTGCAATCGCGAGAAAATGGCTGTGTCGTGGTCTATCTGTGAGGGGTTGAATCTGTGAGCTACTGGATTCACATCGCGCGTTCGATCGACCGGGTCACACTCCATAAGGATCGTTGTTCCGAAGTGCCGTCCACATCAATCGGTTCCTCAAGCGATTTTTGGGAAGGCGGGTGGTTCGATTACCCGGATAAGACGCGAGCGTTAGCGGCGATGGAGCAGGCCGGAACGACGGAACAGCGCCGTTGTTCGCTGTGCAAGGCATGATGGGACAGTGCTGAGGCTTGAGCCCTCAGCATTGGATCATTCCCTAGGATTCATGCGCATACTCAATACGTAAACCGTCGCACTCGTTCAATACCATGCCACGACTCGCGCTCCTGCTGACAACGTTCATCTGGGGGGCGACGTTCCCTGCCACGAAAGCGGTGTTGGAGCAAATTCCGCCGCTGTCGTTTCTGTTTCTCAGATTTCTCTTGGGAGCCTTGCTGGTCGGGGGCGGGTTTTTGATATGGAGACTTCGCTTGCATCGTGAGCCGGCGCTCTTGAAGGCAAGTACGATCGCGACGTGCTGGCTCTTCCTTGGCTATCTCCTCCAAACGGTTGGGCTCAACTATACGACCGCATCAAATTCCGCTTTCATTACGGCGCTGTATGTCATCATTGTGCCGATAATTCTGCGTCGGTTTGACCGACGCGTGTGGTTGGCGACAGGAATAGCTACCGTAGGTCTCTGGTTGTTGGTGAAGCCCAGCGGATCCGGGAATCTTGGCGATGTGTTGACGCTCGGCTGTGCAGCGGCGTTTGCCGCGCATATTGCTTGTCTGGAGCGGTTTACACGTGAGGTCGATGCACCCTCTTTATTCGCTTGGCAAATGATAGCCATGGTCGGCCTGTTGCTTCCTGCACTGTTGGTTGAACAGGCCCCGGCGCAGGCATTTGCGCCGACGGCGTTGTTGTTGGTTGGGCTCGGGGTGACTGGAGGTCTTGCGACCGGGGCCTTTGCGATTCAAATGTGGGTACAGCGGATTGTTCCTGCGCAACAGGTGGCATTGATCTTTTCGTCAGAGCCCGCCTACGCGGCGGGGCTTTCCTGGTACTTTCTCGGCGAGACATTGGACACGCAGGGGTGGATTGGGGGGGGGCTCATTTTGCTGGCAGTGTTGGTAGGTGCTTTTGGGAGCGGTCCACAATCGTCATTGCCCCCGGTCGGTAAGGTCCAGCCTGCGTAGGCCAGATGGAAGTCTTTTCTTTCGCCTGGTACCCCCCCAGTCTAGTTTTATATGTGATGTTCGACGAAGAATCATGAACAACGAGGGTGGACTCGTTACAGGGAGTGAGATGGCACAAAAATTTGGAAATGGACGTTGGGTGCAGGAAGGGTTTCTTGATAATCGCGTTGACGGGACGATCGTGGGACGGATTGTGTTTGCGGTGGTCGGTCCTGTCGATGTGTATTTACGGGGAAACTTCAAACCCGATATCGCGGGGCAGGTCATTCAGTTTCGGAACCCCCGGTTTGAAGACGAGGATCTTGCTGGGCAGGTGATTGGCGACATGGAGAATCCACAGATCGGGGATGTCAACTTGATTTCGTTCGACCCTCACCCGAACCTCGCGCCTCATCCGTATATCGAGTGGTTCTCGACGAGGAAAAACCACTATCGCATTGAACTGGAATCAGCAGATGCCTGGATTGTTCCCGTATTGGAGGTTGGAGAGTTTGATCGGGTGAGTCGAACAATTCGAGAGGCGCTGGCCGGGCGGTTGGGTGAGGGACCGACCCGTGAGCCTACGGAGTGGATTTAGTAAAGTAGAACCTATCTCAACATCGTTTGAGCAGCATCGTGATGGATGCGAGTTGGATAAAGCACAGGAAGTTGGCACCGCACGGACGCACCATTGCTGAAATCGGCGATGGACCGTTTTGTAATTGGGATAGCACTGGGGCAGCATGTGCCATGGTGCGCCGGTGTTCAGAATCCACAACACCGTGTCTAAGACATCTCGCGCCGGCACAGGCTTGTGCCCTGGACGGCTCTCGGGAATGTGTTCTGCGGGGAAATGCCCCAGAGTTCGCCCCCATTGTTCGTCGCGCAAGCGCGGGCATGCACCGCATTGTAGGCCAGGAGTTTCATCGCCACAACGATCTTGAGATAGGTTCTAGTGAAATCGTCAATCGGTGTCCATGGCCTCGACACCTAGCGTGCAAGATTGTATGAGAAAGTATAATTCGAAGTTCAGGGGTTGAAGCACTGAACACCTTGAACATCTGAGGTTGAACGTTACTCTATCGCGCTCGCTCTGCAGTCTTGATCGGTTTAGTGATGGGGGTTAGCTAAAAATCACGGTCGCAATTTCGGTACGGTCGGTATGATCTTCCGACTGCATTCCCGTCAAACGTCGAGTACGCGGTTGGAACCAGATATCGCCGGGAGGCAATCGAAGGGGAGACACCAGTAGCGGGTCAAATTTTTCCCATGCTGCTGAGGGGAGGGACTCGGGGGGGGCTGAATGGGCTTGTTCTAGTCCGAGGATAAGGGAAACCGATGCCGCTTCTATCGCCTCAGAAGAGAGAAGGGCTGCGGGCCGGCGTTCTCCAACCAATTGAATTCGTACGTGGGATAGGCCCTCTTCCATCATTCCTAACCGAGTAGCAGCGCCACGCGAGAGATCCAGGATCCGGTTGTTGACGTAGGGGCCACGGTCGGTGATTCGTACGTGGAGATACTTCCCGTTCGCTAAATTCACGACTCGGACCACGCTTCCGAGTGGAAGCGTCCGATGGGCTGCGGTCAATGCCTCCATGTCGAACAACTCGCCGTTGGCCGCTTGCTTGCCATGAAACGATTCGCCATACCAGGAGGCTACCCCACGCTCCTCAATCCCCACATCCAATTGAGAGACTCCCTTGGGAACCCACGAACAGGCGCTCAGAAACATCCCTAGGCTGAGACCCATTGCCCAGAACAGTTGTCGGGTGCTTCCATGAATTCGAAGGGCCATCTGGTACTACCTCTTGTTCCTGGTTGAATCGGCTGGCACGCAGGATCATGGTCCTTGTGCCCTCACAATACGATTCAACCTAATGTCCTACAATACCGAAAGCGTAGCCCTGACCCATACTTTAGGCTGAACGATCAAGGAACGACTCACAAGGAGCTCTGCGTCAATGAACCGAGAATCTTGGCTGGCCTACCCACCTAGCAGGGTCATATATAGAAGAAAGTACGTGTGTCAGTCAACCCATGATTGGTATTAGCACAGACGTCTTGATGGTGGCAGGTGGTAAACCGGCATGCTGTTCGTTGCCCCGAACACAACCCTTGCGGTTCGGTTCTCTAGTTTCTTGCACATGGATGGATGGCCTGCACGGCTTGAATGAGACGGGCTACTGGATCTGAATAATCTGAGCAAAGACCCCGTCCCGCTGTTTGATATAGGTCAGCCATACCCGTTCCCCTATACTGATGGCCTGAAGTGCGATTCGTTTCCCTTTCCGTATTATTCGCGTTTGGGATGTGACCTTGGCCCCCACAGTCATGTCGTCATGTGTCGTCAGCGGTGTCTTGAC
>JACMLT010000142.1 GCA_014379455.1 Nitrospiraceae bacterium | reverse complement strand
TGGGTGATGAGAATCGGTGGTATATTCGGCGGCAGAGCCATCAGCACATCCTTCACCGCTTCCGTGCCGCCCGTTGACGAGCCAATCGCGATGATCGTATCCGTCGTCTTAATCATGGCCGATGAGGATAAAGACAAGACGCGATGGGCCTGGGGTTCGGTGCCTCCGCTACCGCTTACCCCCCTCACCTTCGCCTGAGCCGCAGCCTTCACCTTGGCGATGAGGTCCTGTGCCACCTCCTCCATACCCTCCCGAAGGTCGATCTTGGGCTTCGTAATGAAGTCCACGGCTCCCAGTTCCAAGGCCCGCAACGTGGTCTGGCATCCGGCTTCGGTCAGCGAGCTCACCATCACCACCGGCATCGGATGCCCCCGCATCAACTTCTCAAGAAACGTCAACCCATCCATTTTTGGCATCTCGACATCGAGCGTGAGCACGTCAGGATTTAACGCCTTAATCTTTTCACGAGCGATGAAGGGGTCAGGAGCCGACCCAATGACCTCGATCCCCGGGTCTTTGGATAGAAGCGTTGCCAGCACCTGCCGCATCAAGGCCGAATCATCCACCGTCAGCACGCGAATCTTTGCCATAGGACTCCTTTCATAGGCCTTCAGCTGCCAGCAGACAGCCTTCAGTTCTTGAGCTGAGGGGTGAGAGCCGACAGCGTACAATCAAAACAATGTGACGTCCTCCAGCGGCTGCTGTTCTCGCTGCTTGATCTGCGCCGCATACTGGTTCTCCCGTTCGAAGACCGTACGATTCTTGACGCGCTCGATCTTCTTCATCAAGACACGCCCTGAGTCGGTGAAGTAATAGACCTTGCGTGGGAACACATCGCCCAGATCCATCTTGACGGTCGCGAGCCCTTCGCTCTTCAAGTATCCGATCACCCACTTGGCATTGTTGGCGCCCACATCGATATGGCCCTCATAGATCTTGCCGGCGCCGAAGAGCTTGATTTCAAGACGACTCTTCAGCCCGCCACGTTTGAGAATCTCGTTGATCAACGACTCCATCGCGAACGACCCATACCGGGTGGATTCACCGCCCCAGGAATCGCCAGACTGGTGCTCTTTCGGCTCCGGCAGCATAAAATGATTCATGCCGCCGACCCCGACAATCGGATCGCGGATGCAAGCGGAAATGCAGGATCCCAAGACCGTGTAGACAACTATTGGCTCTCGGCTGACGAAGAATTCTCCAGGGAGAATTGAGGCGATCTCATGAGGAAAACGGTTATCCCTCATGCGCCGGATGTGGGAGAACTGATCCGTATCGATCTGCGGCATGGGACTCAGCGCTCCTTCTGATATATCGTCGGCGCCAGCGATTCGAAGGGATGCTTGACCCATTGGAGGCTCTCCGAATGTCCAATGAATAGATATCCGCCGGGTTTGAGATAGTGATGAAACTTATTCACAAGCGTTTCCTGAGTCGGGCGATCGAAATAGATCATGACATTCCGACAGAAAATCAGATCGAGCGGGTGCTTGATGGGGAACCGATCGTCCATCAAATTCAAGCGCCGAAACGTAATCGCGTCGGCAAGGTGCGGTTTCACTTTGAAGACTCCGGTTTGCTCGCCGAGCCCACGAAGAAAATGACGCTTGATGAATTCAGGCGGCACGTCGCGAAAACGATCTTCGTCGTATAAGCCCGACGCCGCCTTGGCAAGGACGCGGGTCGAGAGGTCGGATGCCAGAATTTTAAAATCCCACTGGGCGGGATTCTGCACCGCTTCGTAAAGTGTCATGGCGATCGTATAAGGTTCTTCTCCGGTTGAGCAGGCGGACGACCAAATACGAATCCGTTTGGCGCATTCCAGCTCCGGGATGATCCGTTCGCGCAGAAAGTCGAAGTGCTTGGGTTCGCGAAAAAAATCCGTCTTATTCGTCGAAATCAAATCCAGTAACCGGGTGAATTCTTGGCGCGTCTGATCTTCCATCACCGTCGCGTAGTAGTCCGAGAAAGTCGCCAGGTCAAGGTCGCGCAGTCGCTTCGAGAGGCGGGAGGCCAAGAGCGATTTTTTTTGTTCGCTCAGCGAAATGCCGCTCTCATCGTAAATCAGCGTACGAAACCGTTGGAATTCTTCCGCGGTAATCGAGTATTCCATAATGGGTCAACTTCAGAATACACACGGCACGCCAATGCCCTGTCGCACTGAGTCCAGAGCTATGTCTCTATCGGTTGGTTGCTGTCGACTCTTAACCCAGGTTCTTATGACGGTCGTCGGAAGATCCTGCTGGAGGGCCAGTCCTCAGACGAGGAGAGGCAAACATAGAAGAGCGCCAGTTTCGCAATAGTATTGCGAACTTGGTCAGGGAAGATGAGAGCGCGGATATTCGGCGCCAAGGGCCCTCATGCCGCACGATGCGAATCAACCAAATCCAGATGGATGCTGCCCCTGTGTCCAGAAGCTTCCGGAGTGGGACACGCCAGTGTACCGGGGTCGCAACGGTGGCTAGGGTTGCTCAGTCTCCCTCTTTTAGCCCTAGGAGCCAGCATCATTCATGACGGTTTCGTCGAGAAAGCGTGCAGACGCGAAGCGAGACTGCCCGTTGCAGTCGAGTATTCGCGCTTGCAGCAGAAACTTCATGAAAAATGCGGGCCAGGATCATTGACGCTTCTGCACGATAACCGAATACCATCCGAGGCCGTCATATTCCTGGTAGCCAAGAGTCTTTGCAAACGCGATCAACTCATGGTCGGCATTGACATAATGGCCTTTTTGTTGTCCTTTATGTTCAAGCACAAACGGCAAGAGGATTCCGCTATTGTCGGATGCTGCGATAATGCGCATTTTATGATCCAGCAATAGCACACGGCTCCATTTCCATTCGTCCTCAGATAATGAAGGCTCTGTCCGAACGATGGTTTTGGCTTGATTTTCCCAATCAAAAATCACGCCCAGCACCCCGGCTATCTTTCCATTTATTTTCCCATCTTTACGAACGGAAGCGGCGTACACTATCGCCAATTTATTCTCATGGAGCGGATCGTGGGAAATATCATCAACCACGTACTGATCGCCGCTCGTAGTGGTCATTGCCTTCTGGAACCAAGGTGATTTGCAAACATTGGCGCCGATTACCCTAGGGTATTGCGCAGGCTGTGAGCAGGCAATGACTTTTCCATCAATTCCAACCAATACAAGATTCAGATACACAGAGTAAAAACGATTGATCAGACCAAGCCGCTCTACAGCATGAGCGATGGAGGATCGATCCAGCGACCCCAAACCGCAAACGAGGGCATCATCCGTCGCCCACCAACGAACATCCGCGGTGCGTTCATACAAGTTTCGTACGATAAATTGCACCAGGGTCTGCGACATTTCCGAGAGACGATCACTCTCTTTGTCAGCGAAACGCCGCTGCAATTCACTCGTTTCCGACCGTATGGCGCCCAACTCATTGAAGGTGTTGGCGGCTTGATTAGCAAGATTCTTTACCTCGGAAGCGACCACGGCAAATCCCCTGCCTGCCTCACCAGCTCTCGCCGCTTCTATGGTGGCGTTGAGCGCAAGAATATTGACTTGGCGTGTGACCCTTCCATTCACCTCTATATAGTCTTCGATCCGTGTTTCTATGTGACCAATGATGTCATTGATGCTCAGACTGCTCATATATGGACCTTGTGCTCTCAGCAACCCATCGCGCGACGTTCCGCGTGACGTATGTCATTCCACATCCCGACGCGTCACGCCCCCTAGAATTCCTCGAACTCGGCTTCCTTCTGGCGGCGGTCTTTGCCGTTGCCGGCAGCGACGCCGACCGGCGCTGTGTCTTCCTGCGATTTGGCCCCGCCCACCGGTTTCTTGCCCATCGGCTTCGGTGTCGCGTGAAGCGCCGTTCGCGCCACGTACTTTAATGCGGAGTCGGATGCTTCACGCTTCACGTGCGACGCTTCACCAGCTCCGTTGGTCTTGAACACTTCCACTTGCCGCATGAGTTCCCTGGCTTGGTCCTTCATCGACTGGCTCGCCGAGGTGGTTTCTTCCACCAGCGCCGCGTTCTGCTGCGTAGTCTCGTCCATCTGCATAATCGCCTTGTGCACTTGATCGAGCCCGCTGGCCTGTTCTTGCGAGGCCGTGCTGATCTCGGCGATGATGTCCGTGACCCGCTTGACGGAGTTGACGATTTCCCCCAGCGTCTTGCCGGACTGATTGACCAACTCGCTGCCGTCGGTTACCCGTTGAATCGATTCGTTGATCAAGCCCTTGATCTCTTTCGCCGCGGAGGCGGACCGTTGCGCCAGATTCCGCACTTCGGCGGCCACGACGGCAAAGCCCCGGCCATGCTCCCCGGCCCGCGCCGCTTCGACGGCCGCGTTCAAGGCTAAAAGATTCGTCTGGAAGGCGATTTCATCGATCACCGTGATGATGTCGGCGATCTTCTTGCTGCTCTTGTTGATCTCGCCCATTGCCTCGACGGCCTTCGTGGTGATCGCGCCGCTCTTGTCTGCGATATCGCGGGCCGCGATGGCGAGCTGATTGGCCTGCTTCGCGTTGTCGGCGTTCTGCTTCACGGTGGAGGTCATTTCCTCCATTGAGGCGGACGTTTCCTCCAAGGCGCTGGCCTGTTCGGATGTCCGCTGCGAGAGGTCCTCGCTGCCTTTGGTGATTTCTTCCGCCCCCATGGCCACCCTATCCGCCGCGCCGCGCACGGTGGTAAGGGTCGTCGTCAGATTGGTTATCGCACTGTTGAGGCTGACCTTAATCTGTTCGAGATCGCCTTCACAGGCACTCGTCATCTGGTCCGTCAGATCCCCCTGTGCCAGGTTCCCCAGTACCCGCTTCGCGTCCACCATGAACTGCCCCGTCTTCGCTGCCTGCTCCCGCTCCTTCATCATATTCGCCTGCAGCTTGTCCCCCATCTCGTTGAACGACTGAGCCAGGGTGCCAATCTCGTCCATATTCGTGACCGAGACACGAGTGTCGAGAGCACCACCCGCCATCTTCGCCGCAGCCTCGCTGACCTGGCTGATTCCTCGGATTCCGATTCGCCCGATGATGCTGCCGATCAGCAGGATGATCACCAAACACACGATGATCGCGATCAGCACCTTTTGATTGATCGATCGTGCATCGGCGGTCGCAGTAGCGTGATCGACCGATACAAGAACCGACCAATTCATGCCTGGATAACCCAACGCACCCTTGAGGTGGGTGTAGCCGACTGTCTGGAGGATCTCGGTATGGTGGTGGAGATCCTTCGCGAAGCCGGTCTTTCCGGCAACAGCTTCTTTTGCGGCTGTGATCCCACGGTCGGCCCAATTGTCAGTCATCAGAGTCGTGAAGTCGTGACGGAACTGGTCTGTCCCCGCATCGACTGGATCGTAATCCACGAGAATCTTTCCGTCCTTGTCGAGTAGGGCCACGGCCGAGTTGAGAAAACCGGCGTTCCTCATTACCTGTTGGGTCGTTCGCAGAATATCTTCCACTACCGAGAACTTTGCCCGATTGCTCCAGTAGGCCACGACTTTTCCGTCCCGATAGACAGGGGCTGAAAATCCCAACGTGAGACCATCATCTCCGGGATAGGCAGCCTTCACATCAGAATCGACATGGAGATCTTCGATGTAGGTGCCTGTCGCGGACATGTTTCCTGGCGCCGAGAACGGCATCGTGGTTGTAAACTGCTCTGCCTTCAGAGCACGGAACCAGGGTGTCTCCCGGTAGTTTTTTCCGTAGAGGTCTCTGGAGTGAATAGGTTTCCCGTCAGCATCCTTGGAGTTCACGGCGATTACGCGGCCGTCCAGGTCTACCAGAATGCTCAAAGAGTACAGGTCATAGGTGTCCACATATTGGTCTATGACCTGTCGGATAGGATTGTCCTCGACATCGGCGCGATACCAGGCCGCTTTCTGATCGAGCACGCGGTTGAAGCCGAAGGCCTGCACATCGCCATAGCGTTCGAAGAGGTTGCGATCGATCTTGTCGGCGACTCCTTCCGCCACGCTTTGGAATCGAGTCCCGACCGATCCCTCGATGGTGAGGCTGGCGTTGTACGCGATCAGCCCGACAACCGCCATCGGGACGAACCCGAACAGGACAAAGAGCGTGGTCAGTTTCGCGGTGATCCCCCATTGAGCGAACGACTTTTTTACGAACATCATGATAGGTGTCCTTTTCGCATTGCAATGGAATCCACACCGTATACATGCTCAGGCATGGCCCCTTGGGCACGAAGCGAGAGGCCTGGAGGTTGTGCCTGTCACACCTCTCGGCTGGTATTGTTTAGAACTCTTCGAATTCGCTGTCCTGCAGGCGCTGATCCTTACCATTGCCTGCGGCGACACCGAGCGGCTCCCGCGCGCTCGTGTGAGCTGCCGTCGCTTTCTTGAGCAACGGTTTCCTCACCGGCCCGCCCGAAGCGAGACCGGGTTTGTGTACGGCCGAGGCCACACTAGACCGCACATGGCTCTCCTGTCCCGTCGGCGTGAGCTTAAAGGACGAGACCTGGCCCATGAGTTCCCTGGCCTGTTCCTTCATGGACTGGCTGGCACTGGTCGCCTCTTCGACGAGCGCGGCGTTCTGTTGCGTCGTCTCATCCATCTGCATGATCGCTTTGTTCACCTGGTCGATCCCGGTGGCCTGCTCCTGCGAAGCCGCTGTGATCTCGGCAATAATATCGGTGACACGCTTGACCGAGCCCACAATCTCCTCCAGTGTTTTGCCGCACTGATCGACCAGCTCACTCCCGTCCGTCACCCGCTGAACGGACTCGTTGATCAAACCCTTGATCTCCTTCGCGGCAGTCGCCGACCGCTGCGCCAGGTTGCGGACTTCCGCGGCCACCACGGCAAACCCACGCCCATGCTCCCCGGCTCGCGCCGCCTCTACTGCGGCATTTAAGGCCAAAAGATTCGTCTGGAAGGCGATCTCGTCGATCACGGTGATAATGTCGGCGATCTTCTTGCTGCTTTTGTTGATCTCGTCCATTGCGTCGATCGCTTTGGCCGTGACCGCGCCGCCCTTCCCGGCCACGTCGCGGGCTGCAATCGCCAGCTGGTTCGCCTGCTTGGCGTTGTCGGCGTTCTGCTTCACCGTGGAGGTCATCTCCTCCATCGCACTGGAAGTCTCCTCCAGCGAGGAAGCCTGCTCGCTGGTCCGCTGTGAGAGATCCTCGTTGCCCTTGGTGATTTCTTCCGCCCCCGTCGTCACGCTCTCCGCGGCTTCGCGCACGGTCGTAATAGTCGTCGTCAGATTGGTGATCGCGCTGTTGAGGCTGACCTTGATCTGTTCGAGATCGCCTTCACAGGCACTCGTCATCTGGTCCGTCAGATCTCCTTGTGCCAGCTTCCCCAGCACCCGCTTCGCGTCCACCATGAACTGCTCCGTCTTCGCCGCCTGCTCCCGCTCCTTCATCACATTCACCTGCAACTTGTCCCCCATTTCGTTGAAGGATTGGGCCAACGTGCCCACTTCATCCTTTGTCGCCACTGACGACCGCGCCTTCAGGTCGCCGGCGCCGAGGGCCTGGGCTGCCTTGACCACATTGGCCAGGTTACGGGACAGAACGCGGGCGATCAGCCAGCCCATAAGAAGCCCAATCCCGATCGCCGTCACAGTGCCGACCACCAACGCCATGAGGGCATTGGCCGCCGTCGTCCGCCCATCCTCATTCATATCCTTGGCTACATCTTGGACGGTCTTGAGGAGTTCGTCTAAAGTGTTGTTGGCCGCCATAAATTTGGGGAGGGCCTGTTTTGGGTTATGGGCTTTGGCCTTCTCGCTCAGCTGGGCAGCCTCAGCAGAAGTCCTGGCTTGCCATGACTGGGCCGCGAGCGCGAGGACCTCTTCGGACACTGGGAAGTACGCGTCCAGTGCCTCACGAAACGCCTTAAGATCCTTGGCCTCATCTCGTCCGCTCTTGGACACGCGCAACACGGTGGCGGCGTACGCGCCGAGCGATGTAAGCATGGCTTCCTTGATCGCAGGTATTTCCGCGCGAGGCTTCTCAGCGGCTGTCTGATCCGCAGCAGCAAGGACGAGGTCGATCCGATTTCGGTACCTCGCCAGGCTTGTGGATGTCCGTGCCAGATCCGTCGCGGCAACGGTGTAGTCTTCGTAGACGATCCGCAAGTTTTCACGAACCGACAGCAGGCCCTGCGCTGCGACCCACCCTAGGATACACATGATCACACCCATCACCGCAAAACCAAGCATCAGCTTCCACATCGTCTTCATATTCCCAAACCAGGTCACCATGACTCGTTCCTCCTGTTAGATATTCTTGCCCCTATCCGGTTAACCTTCTGCGAGCGACGCCTCACGCACTAGCAATGGCCGATGCGTCCTGCATCTCGCTCTCGGTCAGCAACCGATCGATATTCAAGAGCGCCACCAGCTTGTCGCCGGATTTCCCGATACCGGTTAAGACACTCACGTCCACCTTGGCGCCGAATTGGGGCGGAGGCTGGACATCTTTCGTGTCGATGTTGAGCACATCCGAAACGGAATCCACCACCAGACCCATGATTCGATCCCGTACAACGACGACGACGATGACCGTAAACATCGTGTAGTCGATCGTCGGCATGCCGAACTTGGTGCGCAACTCCACGATCGGGACGATGGTACCTCGGAGATTGAGCACCCCTTTAATATGCGGCGGCGTGTTGGGAATCTTCGTCACCGTGGTGTAGCCCTTGATCTCCTGCACGCGGAGAATGTCCACGCCATACAACTCGTCGCCGAGCTGGAACGTGAGGTACTGGCTCCCGTCCGTGGTAAGCCCAATTTGTTGATTGAGTTCCTTCGTCGCGGTCTCAAGGGCTGCTGCAGTCATAGAGTCCTCCGTTGCAATGTGCTGTTCAAAGTTTCTCGTTTCGTGTTTCTCGTTCCAGGTTTCACATTATCCGAGGACCGGTTCCGAAAACGTGAAACGAGAAACTTGAAACTTCCCTGCGTCGCACACGACGCGCCTCACGCCGCCACCGGAGCGGCATGACGCGACATTTCGATCAGGCCCCGGACATCCAGGATGAAGCCGACTGTGCCGTCGCCTAAGATGGTAGCCCCGGCGACGCCGTCGACTTTACGGAAGTTCTGTTCCATGCTCTTGATCACGACTTGCTGCTGGCCAAGGATCTCATCTACCATCACTGCGACCCGCTCCCCTTCAGTCTCCAGGATCAGCAAGATGGCCTTTGTGGGATCGGTATATTCCGGCTGTAGGGAGAAGACCTCGTACATACGTATCATCGTCAAATAGGTCTCTCGCACATTGATGAGTTCGCCTTTGCCGACGACGGTTTTCACCGCGCCGGCCTTCGGCTGGATGGATTCCAGGATGGACAACAACGGCACGATATAGGTGTCTTTGCCGACCCGGACCGTCATCCCTTCGATAATGGCCAAGGTCAGCGGGAGCTTGAGGGTAAAGATCGTGCCTTTGCCCAGCACCGTCTTGATTTTGACGGTGCCACCCAAGCCCTCGATGTTACGTTTGACGACGTCCATGCCGACACCGCGGCCCGAGACGTCGGTCACCTTCTCTGCCGTGGAGAACCCCGGCTTGAAGATCAAGGGCCATATCTGGTCGTCGGACAATTTTTCGTTTTCCCCAATCAAGCCCTGTTTGACGGCTTTGGCGAGAATCTTGTCGCGGTTCAGGCCCCGTCCGTCGTCTTCGACGGTGATGCAAATGTTGCCGCCTTCGTGGAAGGCGTTGAGCCGAATGGTGCCGAGTTCCGGCTTATTGTTGTCGAGACGTTCTTCCGGCGTCTCCAGTCCGTGATCGGCAGAATTTCTGACGAGATGCGTCAAGGGATCGCCGATGGACTCGATGACGGTCTTATCGAGTTCGGTCTCTTCGCCGGAGAGCACGAGTTGAATTTTCTTCCCTGCTTTGGCCGAGAGATCACGGACCAGCCGCGGGAAGCGGCTGAATGCGGTGCCGATCGGCAACATGCGGATGCTCATGACTCGTTCTTGAATCTCGCGCGTATTGCGTTCCAATTGCGCCATCCGTTCCAGCAACACCGATATCTGGCTCATCTCGAAGCGGGCTCCGAGATCGCTCAGCATCGACTGGGTGATGACCAGTTCACCGACGAGGTTGATGAGCTTGTCGATCTTATCGGTATCCACGCGAATGGAGGCCGTCTCGGTCCCCTTTTTGGCATGCACCGCGTTGTCTTGTTGCTTCTGAAGCGCCTGGGAAATCTGCTGCGGGGTGGCGGCATGTTGTTCGACCAAGATCTCGCCGACGCGCTTTTGCTGAGCGAGCGCATGGTCGAGTGTTTCACGCGAGACGACGCCGGTCTCGACCAGGATTTCTCCCAAGGGCTTGGGCTCACCCTCACTACCGGAAAAGGTGCCAGGTGCGGGGTGCGGGGAGGCGGAAGCCTCCTGCGAAGAGAGCCTCTCTTCACCCCTTCCCCCTACCTTCTTACCTGTTACCTCTTCGGTGATGGTAAGGACGCTGTCCTCATGGACGAATTCAAAAACCGCGTCCACGACCTGCCGGGCCTTCACTGTCTCCAATTTCATCGTCCAGGAGAGGTAGCACTTCTCCGGGTCCATGACTGCCAAGTCCGGCAGCTTCGCCGTATCGACGGCGACCTGGGACAATGTGCCGAGATTCGCCAGCTCTTTGAAGATTTGCAGCGGGTCTAAGCCGCGCTGGAAGAGCCAATCCGGCGGTGTCCAG
>JACMLT010000141.1 GCA_014379455.1 Nitrospiraceae bacterium | reverse complement strand
TTGCTGGCGATGATCGGTGCATTTCTTGGCTGGAAGCCGGCGCTTCTTACCATCATGATCGGCTCGCTTACTGGTTCGATCATCGGCGTAGGTTTGATTGCGCTGCACGTCATCAAGCCCGATGACTATATCCCCTTTGGCCCCTTTCTTGTGTTGGGTGCTCTTCTCTCCATGTTTTTTGCCCAGCCGCTCCTCGATTGGTATCAAGGTCTTTTTGACCCTGCCTTCTAACCCTCTCCCTGTATCTCTTTGGGCGAATCCCTGTATCTAAATCGTGACGTGTTTTTCCGCCTTTCTTCTTCCTTTTCAGCCTGGTACAGGCCGTTTCCGCTGCGCTGCTTCCTATGGCAACACGAAACCGCGCGAACTTGTGAACTATTCCATCCTCGCTACACACGATGCGTTCAGTCACCTCTGCGTGGATCAACGTGGGCATGGGTCTTGGATATCCGGCCATCCTCGTAAGGAGAAATTTTGTTCGAGGGGGGGATATGCGAAAAGAATTTCAGAGACAGGAACAGGGCTGGAGTCTGACCGAGCTCCTTACTGTGTTGGCAATCATGGGCGTCATGGCCGTATTGGCTGGGCCGAGCTATCAGGCAGTAGCCGCAAGGGTTCAGGCGCGTAGCGCGACGGTGGAGATTGCTTCGGAGCTCCGGCTCGCCAGGCAACTGGCGATGGCCAGGCGAGAGCGTCTTCGAGTCGTATTCGATCGAGAGGGTCGCACGATCACGCTTCGACGTGCGGATGCCGACGGCATCCTTCACATCTATGACTATGCGGAGAAGGGAGTGGTCGTGGAAGATCCAACCGCGGGCCCTGAACTTCTGTTTCATCCCAGTGGTCGGTCGGTGACTCCGACAACTATTCGCGTCCGCGACAGTCAAGGTCGGGAAACCATGTTTACGGTGAGTATCACCGGAAGGGTGTCTATCTCATGACCCGGGGTCAATTATTTCATGCAGAAGGCGGAGCCAGTTTTGCTGAAGTGTTGGTGGCGATGACACTGACGTTGATCGGATTGGTTGGCGCGATGGGGGCGTTTCAGGCGGCAGAACGGAGTATTCGAGTAGGGACATTAGCGACGCGCGCGCTCGCGATGGCGGAATCACGGATTGAAGCAAAGCGATCTGTGAGATGGGATCGTCTCTTGTTGGACGATCTGAATCACGATGGTGCATCGGATCTTGTCATGCATGACGATGGAGCAGCCGGCGATGTGCTGGCTGGTGATGGGGTGTATTCCGGGAGTTGGAACCAGGACGGTGTGCGGCTTATTTGGACGGTCACGCCCAGCCGCACCGGTTCGCTGTCGGACTCAGGGCATGTGTTGATCGAGGCTCGCGCCATCTACGCTGCAGGGGAGAGCCAGCGAGAAGTGCGAGTCGGTACTTTGCGGGCCAATCCATTGTTCGTTGGAGGACGATAACGTGATGATACCGGGAGTAGGCAGAATGCGAATCGGGCAGGAAGCAAGAGGTATGCATCAAAGAGTGTGGATGGAGACAGGGACTAGTCTGATCGAGCTGATGTTTGCCATGGTGGCTGGGCTAGTCGTCCTCGGCGCCACGCTTCAAGCCCTGTCGTATTTCCAGCAACAGTTTATGAAGCAACAACGTGAGGTCGCCCAACAGCAAGATCTTCGCCTGGGGCTAGAAGTTCTTGAGCAGGAAATGCGGCTGGCGAGGTCCGGCTCTCTCGCCAGCGCAACTTCTGACTCAGTGGAGTTTTTGGCGAATCTGCAGGGTCTCTCGACGACGGTCACGGCAACAGCACTGGCCGGCCAAACAGCACTCTCGGTCGAAGACGGGCGAGGGTGGGATGACCGGAAAACAATTGTGGTCTGTTGGGCAGAGCAGTGCGAAAGGCTTACGCTGGTTCGCGATGGACAACGGCGCGTGCTGACCGTGACGCAGCCGCTAACAACGGCGATTCCAGCAGGAGCCTTTGTCTCCCTCCTGAACCATGTCCACTACTACAGTCGCCAGGATGAGCGCGGGGTTCTGAGGTTGCTGCGGCAGGTCGACGGGGGCGCGAGTGTGATGGTTGGAGACATCCGGGAGGCTCGGTTCTCCTACTGGGACGAAAATGGGCAGGTTCCGACACAGCCGGCGTTCGTCAGGCTGGTTGTGATTGAAGTGATGATGTCTGGCAGAGGAATTCGTGCAGTTCGAGAAATCAGCCTCAGGGCTTAACGGAGGCTTCTTCAATTAGAAGGGGAGTGGGAATATGAAAAAGGGAGAAGGGCGTGCAACGAAATTCGTACATCAATGCGACGAGGGCCACGTGCTTCTCGCGGCACTCATGCTGATCTTTCTGCTTGGAATCCTCGGCATGACCTCTCTTCACCTGGCAGCTCAGGATGGACCGGGCATCAGCTCCATGAAAGAAGATAACGTTGCGCAACAGCTGGCCGACGGTGCGGCAGATGTGGTGATGAGTTGGTTTCACGATTCGTCCGCGACTCCAACGGCCCTGGCCGGATTGCTCGCCAAGCGCCAAGGGGACCCTGCGAGCGGGCCGTCGTTCTTCGACGCAGCCGGGCGTTCACAGTTTGTCGGGACAGCAGACCGTCCCGACATCATGCTCGATGCAGCAAACCAAGCAGACAACCAGACGCTCAACGGTTCGTCCAGCGGTTTCCCCAATGCCCTAGGGGGGCTTGGTCGGATTCTTAAGTTGAAAGTGTATGGCCCTTTGCAGCCAGGCTTGTTGAGCACGGTTGAGGTGACGGCCACGACGGTCGATCACAAGCCGATTACACGAACCGTTCAGCTCCAACTTGGGGCTGTGAAGATTCCCGCGGTTCGCGCGGCGGCGCAGGTCGGTCAGACTCTCGGAGCCATGCAGCCAGGTGGGGAATCTCCCATCATGGTCCATTGGGGTGATCAACGGATATTGGGCGATCTTACGGTGCAGCGAGTTGAAGACCTTGCCCTCAAGCGCACTGAGGCTCCAGTTACCGGCCAATCGTATGGCGAGATGTTGTATGCGCAGGATCGCTGGACGGAATATTGGATTGGAGGGACCGTCTCGGTCATCGCTCCTCCACCCGGTCAAGGTGTGAATCCTCCGCTTCCTGAAAACGTGCACCTGCACCAATATCCGTCGCCTGGGGTGAGGCTCGATCAGTGGGACTACGACTCGCTTAAGAAGATCGCATTGCGCTGGGGGACGTATTATCGACTCGATCGTGCGGGTCAGCTCCATCCTCAAGGGGCCTCGGATTCTGATCAGGGAATCACGCCAGCAGATGTGTTGGAATCTCAGGGCATCGGAGACCATCGTGGACTGGTCTTCATCGACACCATCGATGGGCAATCGCCGCGCGAGGATAACATGGGGACGCTGGTATTGGAGACGGACTATGTCGAAGGCCTGTTGGTCGTGCAAGGCCATGTGGTGTGCAGGCCTCGTGCGGCCGGGAAATCAGTTCCAGTTCTCAGCCCACCTTCATCGGGAACAGAATCGTTAGGGACACGGGTGCCGGTGCAATTGTCGGACATCCACGTCAATGGCTTGTTGTATGCGGCAGGCGCGATCAGGGTTGAACGATCCGCTCGCGTATACGGGGCGATCATGGCAGGCCAGAGTGTGACATCGATCGGAGCCGGTACCGGCATCGAAGTCTGGTACAACGCCGATTTGGCACAGGGACTTTTTCGGGGGATTCCGGTTGTGTACCGGGAACCGGGGACTTGGTTGGCCAAGTACTAACGGGACGGTAACAACGAAAGGCAATGTGCATGATGATCGAAACGAATGAGACAGTGAGTGGAACCAATGGAAAGAAGGGTGGCCGTGGATCGAAACCCTTCCATTGCGCGATTGAGCAAAACGTGCTCGATAGCTTGGTCTATCGCGGCATGATCAGTCTTGCTGACGTGTCGACGGCGGTTGACGACTCTAAAGATGGCAGTGTTGACCTCGAAACGGTACTCCTCGACCGCTATCGTGTCCCGAAAGATGCGTTGGGGTCCGCCCTGAGTGATTTTTATCAATGTCCCTATCTGCCCTATGACGAACGAACGATCATCGATGCCGACTTGCTTAAAACGCTCAACCTCGATTATCTCAAGAAGAATTTCTGGCTGCCCATCACGCGTCGCGGCTCACTGATCGACGTGCTCACCAGTGATCCGCACGATTTCGACAAGAGCTGGGATGTGCGGCGCACATTTCCTGGAATGACCATTCGCTATGCCGTAGGTCTGCGTCGGGATATCGAGCAATTTCTGCAGCTGGCTAGTGGTCAAGGAGCCAGCGGCTCCATCGGCTCCATTCTTGGTGAGTTAGTGAGTGACATCCATCTTGAGCCTGTCCGTGATTCCCTATCTGGTGGGATCGACGAGAACGACTCAGCCATTGTGCGGCTGACCAATCAAGTAATTGCCGAAGCCGACCGTCTCGGCGCGTCGGACATTCACATCGAACCGTATGAGGATCGGCAAGACATGGTTGTGCGCCTGCGCATTGACGGCACGTGCTCGACGTTCATGAGAATTCCGTCGATCTATCGGCGTGCGATTGTGTCACGCATCAAGGTCATGGCCAATCTTGACATCGCGGAACGCCGCAAACCGCAAGACGGAAAGATCCGGTATCGGTTGACGAAAGATCGGGAGGTCGAATTGCGTGTCGCAACCCTGCCTACCTCAGGACAGGAGGAAGATGTTGTGTTGCGTCTCCTGACGGCCAAGCAACCGATGCCGCTCGACGCCATGGAATTTGCCCCCGCCACATTGCAGGCCATTCACGCTATCGCAGAGAAACCGCACGGGATCATCCTATGTGTCGGGCCGACTGGCTCAGGAAAAACCACAACCCTGCACGCGATCCTCAAACACATCAATACCGACGAGCGAAAAATTTGGACGGCTGAAGATCCCATAGAAATCACCCAGAAGGGCCTTCGCCAAGTCCAAGTCCACCCGAAGATCGGCCTCACCTTCGCGACCGCGATGCGGGCGTTTCTGCGCGCCGACCCTGATGTCATCATGATCGGCGAGATGCGTGATAAAGAAACAGCCGACATCGCTATTGAGGCCTCGCTCACTGGCCACTTGGTGCTCAGCACCCTCCATACGAACAGTGCGGTTGAAACGGTGGTCCGGTTGTTGGATCTCGGGTGCGACTCGTTTAACTTTGCCGACGCCATGCTGGGAGTGCTTGCCCAGCGTTTGTGCAAGCGGATTTGCAACCAGTGTAAGGAGGCCTATCATCCGAGTCGGCAGGAGTACGATGAGTTGGTGCAGGGATATGGCACGCAGGACTGGCCCACCCTCGGCATCCAGTATCCAGCCGATTGGAGCCTGTACCGTGGACGAGGTTGCGAGGCCTGCAATCGAACCGGTTTCAAGGGGCGAGTGCCCTTGCATGAATTCTTAAGAGGATCAGAAGAGATGAAGCGGCTGATCCAATCAAGAGCCGGGACTGCTGACATGCTCAGTCTGGCAATGAAAGAAGCCATGTCGACTCTGGTTCAAGATGGGATACGAAAGGTCTTGGGCGGAGAGACGACCTATCGCCAAGTCAGAGCTGTGGCGATGAAATAGCTGATTCAGAGCATTCGTTTCGGGCAACGCACCCTCGTTTAGGGCTCCCCTGGTTTAATAAATCGCCTATTGGGGAGCCCTCCTTCTTCGTCGAAAATTGTCTCAAGTACGTCCGAAAATCGTCTATGCAAAAGGGGTAGCCCCTGATGCTCTCTTGTGTATCAATGGCTTATGGGTGGCTCCTCGTAGGTTCATAGCGGCACGTCCCTTGCGTGGAGGTACTAGCGCTATGGGTGTATCAGGCCAAAATTGGACAAATTATATGCTTGGACGGAAGAACCGCGAAGGTGGATTTACATTGATTGAAATGATGATTGTGGTTGCGATCATTGGGATTGGCTCAGCGATCGCGGTCCCATCCTACTTTCAGTGGAACGTTCGCTATCAGCTCAGACAAGCGACTAGTGAACTACAATCAAGTCTTCTCCAAGCCAGGATGTCAGCGAAGAATCGCAATACAGCCATGACTGCTACGTTCCTAAAGGCGGCTGATGGGACCTACAGTGCGTCATTCGGCCCAGCTTTCGCTCCTATGAGTTTTCCAAAAAGCGTGACGGGGGGAAGTATGATTCTGGTGACGGGTCTGGGCCCGCCTCCGACGACGACCGTAACCGACTTCGTTGTATCTGCTCCTGGAACCTTGGGAACCATCCAGTTTAGCCAGCAGGGACTCAGAGTTGCTGGTGGTGTTGGCAATCAAACGGTCACGCTGCAATCTGTCGATGGAACGACCTATTCAGTTGTGGTCGCTCCAAGTGGAAAAATCAACTGGTGCTCAAAGGCAATCTGCCCATGATGATGGAGAACCGAAAAGGGGGGATTGAAAAGGTACGGTGCCGACCCACAGGACAGGCAGGCTTTACTCTGATCGAAGGCATGATCGCGGCCGTAATATTGTCCGTTGGGCTACTGGCGCTCGCCGGCATGCAAGGAGTTGCACTGAGCAAGAACGTGGATGCGAATGAACTGGCTCAAGTGACAACTCTCAACGCTGCCCTCATGGAACGAATCAAATTTAATAGAGGGCGAGCACTGGCCTACCACAATATCGACACCGGAAACGCTGTAACCCAGCCCCCAAGTACTGAGCCGATGGCAAGAGGGGATTATGCCCAGTGGCAGACGTTACTAACCAATTCAAGGATGGCTAGTGCCCGGGGTCTGGTCTCGGTTACCCGGCTCGATCCGAATCCAACACTCAATCCCACCACCCTCAATCAGTTTTTGGTTACGGTTCGAATTAATTGGACTGCCACGGGGACAGGGGGAGTTGCACGCAATCGGACGGTGATGTTCGCGGCCGTGCTGGCTCCAGAATAACCGACTTAGGCAAGAGGAAGAGAGACAAGTCATGCAGAGGACGTGGCAAACAGAAAAGGGAGTGACGCTCATTGAGATCATGGTGGCCACTGTGGTGACCATCGTAGTGGTTATGGCGGCCATGACGATCCTCGTCACAAGCAATAAGGCCACACAGGTGAATGAGCAAGCGGCCGATACCCAGCAGAATGTGCGGCTTGCCATGGACCTCGTCTCCCAAGATATCAAGCTGGCAGGGTTCAATATGACCAGTGCAGTGGGAACCTGTACTGTGGGAACACTGGCATTGCCGGCTCCTATTGTTCCGGGAGATAACGTCCCTGGAGGAGCTGTGGGGGTCATTAACGACGTCGGGCCGGATACGGTGAGGTTGGTGGTGCCTTCCATGACGGCAGGCTCTGGGGGTGGGACTCCGGGGCTCTCGGCTGTGGCAAGTGGTGGTAATAACATCGCACTGTCCGCCGCTGATATTGGCGCCATGGGGACGTCCGGACTGGCCATCGGATCAGTGGTATCCATTGGGGGGAGTTTTTCCAGTTCGGTGACGGCTGTCGGGGCATCCTCGTTAACCCTTGCGAAGTCTCTTCCCCCGCCTGCGCAATTTCCCATCGGGACACCCATCTACCTACTGCAATGCGTGACGTACTCTATTTCAGCCCTTCCCGCTGTGTGTGGAGGCAGCACGTCGTGTCTGCTTCGAAATGGCGTACCGATGGTGGATGGGATTGAAGATCTTCAACTCGCCTATGGCTGCGATGGGTGCAACATCCTTCCGCCAAACCCGCCGGGGCCAGACGGAATCATTGACGATCAGGACGCTCCCGGTCCAGGCCCGATTGGGTCAGGTGTTTTTACTGCAGCCGATTTTATCACTAACAACACGTGGGCCGTTTCCCCGATGTCGCCTGACAAGATTAAATTGGTACAGGTCACCATCGTGGCAAGAGACAGTCAAGCGTCGAAGGGGTTATCGGAAGTCAACACTGTCTCAATAAACACGGCGGCGCCGGTGATCGCGAGCGACCATAATCCGTCAGCGGATGCCGGATATAACGCCACCACCTATAGCCAGCAACGTCGACGGGTTCTCACAAAAACGATTCAAGTGAGGAATTTGGAGTCATGAGTATGCTGGCTAAGGAAATAGGAGGGGCAGATCGTTTTTCGAAACCGATGGGTATCGGCCAGGATGGAGTCGCGCTCCTGACGGTCATGATGATCATGTTGATTTTGACCGTGTTAGGCATTGCCGCGATCACGACTACGGGCCTGGAGAATAGAATGGCAGGGTTTGCCAGAACCGGCGAAGAGGCAGCGATTGCCGCAGACTCATGTCTGGGCGTGGGGGCGAACCTCATTCGGCAGGCTCTGATTCCGGTAAATTCGGCGGCGATTCCGCCACCGTTTCTTTCTAACGCCGCTCCTCCCGGTCCGGTTCCGTTGACCAACGCAGTGATATTGCATGACGAGATTTACGGCAAGAATGCGTCCGGCGTTTCCACGAAAAACAGTGCGGATTCTGCGACTGGTGTGCCGAATCTCGTTCTTGCCGTCAACGGCCTTACCGTCAACGGGGACATCGATTATCTATACAACGAAAACACGACAGCAACGAGCGGGGCGATAACGAACACCTATCGGATCAACTGTGTGTCGATGAATGGGACGTCTGGGTCGTCCAGTTCGGTCACCGCGGTGTTCGCATGCACGCTGGTGGCAGGCAGCACGGAATGTTCCAAAAAGTTCTAGGAGGTGCCGGCATGATCAAGCACCAAGGCACAATCGTACTCGCGATCATCCTGTTCGCCGTCCAAGGAGGTGCCGGGATTGCGTACAGTGACACGGCTCCTAAGGCCGTCGTATCGATGGTGAAAACCGGATATGTGACCGGGGTAAGCACCAACGACATCCAGATCGACGGATACAGCTACAAGATCAAAGCCGGGGCCGAACTCCTCGACCCGGAAGGCGAACCGCTCATGGAAAGTGAAGGCGTTCCGTTTCCAGTGACGAAGATCGTGCTGAGTTCGGCCGTGACGTTTTACCTCAAGGCCGGCGAGATCCAGAAAATGATCGTGACGTTTCCGCAGTAATTCTAACGATGTGCGCTCATCCGGCGGCGACCCGCCGCCCATGGTTGTGCAATAAGGAGACTTGCCATGAATCGCCGAACTATTGCGATACTAGCGAGCCTGGTAATGGCCGTGACGGGAAGCGTGATGGTGCCGAACCACAGCGCTGCGCAAGCGAATGCCGACTACACGGCTCAGCCCCAGTTTATCTCCAACGTGGTGACGCCCAATATCATTCTCCTCATGGACAACTCCGGGAGTATGAGTGGCTTGACCTGTGACTT
>JACMLT010000140.1 GCA_014379455.1 Nitrospiraceae bacterium | reverse complement strand
TCGCCATCGCTGAACTTATTGACGGTGAGATTACCCAGCTTCTTGCCGTTGGACGCCGCAAGAGGCTGAAACTCGCCATCGCTGAACTTATTGACGGTGAGATTACCCAGCTTCTTGCCGTTGGACGCCGCAATTTTTTCGGCAAGATAGGTTGACCCCGTGCCTGAAAATATTTTTACTGAAGACTGCATGACTGAAATGGAGATTGAGCGCGACGGCCTCAGAATCCGTGTGCGATATGAAACGGGGCTGAGAACGATGACGGCGACGGTCCAGGAGCCGGGGATGTCTGTCTCGACGCCCGCCTCATATGTACCTGCTACGACAGGCACCTTGATCGAAGATACGACAGGCATGATCACCATCGCGTCCCCAATCGTCGGGACGTTCTATCGCTCTCCTTCGCCGGACGCAGATCCCTATGTCGAAGAAGGCGATTACGTGAAAAAGGGACAGGTCCTCTGCATCGTGGAAGCGATGAAGTTGATGAACGAAATTGAATCGGAGATGGATGGGCGGATCACGAAAATTCTGGCTGAAAGCACCAAGCCGGTGGAGTATGGTCAATCGCTCTTCCTCATCGATCCGACTGCCACCCCCTAACCTCTTCCCTCGACCCACATCGGAGTACGCGCGTGTTTAAGAAAGTGTTGATAGCCAATCGCGGTGAGATCGCGCTCCGCGTGATTCGCGCCTGTAAGGAACTCGGCATTAAGACCGTCGCGATCTGCTCCGAAGCCGATGCTTCGAGCCTGCATGTGCGCGCAGCCGATGAGAAGGTCTGCGTCGGACCTGCTGACGCAGCGCTCAGCTATCGAAACATTCCCAACGTCCTGAGCGCAGCCGAGATCACTGGAGCTGATGCTATCCATCCCGGCTATGGGTTCCTTTCCGAGAATGCCCACTTTGCTGAAGTCTGTGAATCCATCGGTGTCAAATTCATCGGTCCCACGTCCGAACATATTGCCCTCTTGGGCGACAAGGCCAAGGCGCGAGAAATCGTCGCCCGGCGAGGCTTACCTGTCACGCCAGGCAGTCCTGGTGAGTTGAAGAGCGAGCAGGGAGCCCTCGAAGCCGCTGGCAAGGTCGGCTATCCCGTTATTATCAAAGCCTCAGCTGGTGGTGGAGGGCGTGGCATGCGCGTCGTCAATAAGGCCGAGGACCTTGCCCGCGCGTTTCAAGCCGCGCAAGCGGAGGCGAAGACCACTTTCGGCAATGACGCGGTCTATCTCGAACGATATTTTCTCGAGCCTCGCCATATCGAAGTGCAGATTATTGCCGACCATCGTGGGCATGTCGTGCATCTCGGCGAACGCGACTGCTCGATTCAACGTCGGCATCAGAAGCTGCTGGAAGAAACGCCGTCCCCGGCCGTCGACGAGAAACTCCGCCGAGAGATCTGCCGGGTCGCTGTCGAAGCCGTCAAAGCCGTGCACTACAGAAATGTCGGCACCGTCGAGTTCCTCCTCGACAAGGACCACAACTTCTTCTTCATGGAAGTGAATACCCGCATCCAAGTGGAACACGCCATCACCGAAATGGTGACCGGAATTGATCTCATCAAGGAGCAGATTCGCCTTGCGGACGGGCAATCGCTCTCGTTCAAACAGCAAGACGTCAAGCTCACCGGGCACAGCATCGAATGCCGCATCAACGCCGAAGACCCTGAAAAGTTTACTCCTTGTCCAGGCATGATCACCAAATACAGCGCACCGGGAGGATTCGGTGTACGAGTCGATTCGGCAATGGAGTCGAACATGATGGTCGTCCCGTTCTACGATTCGATGATCGCCAAAGTCATTACGCATGGCCGGGACCGGCAGGAATCTATGGCCCGCATGCGCCGAGCCCTCGACGAATTTGTGATCGAGGGCATCAAGACGACCATCCCGCTGCACAAGCGCATCCTCAATGACCCAGACTTCCAAAAGGGCCACGTCTCAACCAGTTTCCTCGAACGCTTCCTTACCAGCTAACGCAGCCAAAAACGCTGTCCGACAGGTCTTCACAAATCTCCCGATTTTCCAACATGTGATTCTACACATTTTTGTTTTCTACGACTGTCTGATGGATGACGGCGCCCACCGAAGCTTGTTCACGCATCAAATGTTTCGCGGCACCCCACATCAGGAGATGCGGTTCAAGTACGAACTCATCGCAAAAGCGCACGTGAATTAAAAATCCCGAATGAACAAAAAATCGATTCGTCAAGCCCCAAAATATAGTGGCTTCACAGGGTAGGCCACAATGCCTAATATTTAGGCAAACTGCTGCGAGGTCTTTCAGCGTCGGCCTTTTTGAACGAACCAAGCCCCTCATCCACAGAGTTACCCACAGAACCTGTGGAGCAAGGGATAACTGATTTGAGAAGTGTGCGGTAGGCAGGGCAGGCAAGAAAAGAAAGCCACTTGAAATCAGGGCTCGGCTGTCTCACTTGTTATGCTAGTCATGCTGGTCGCGTGCTAGGGAACGACGGGGAATGCGCTCAGTATGGCGAAGCTGTGGATTCTACTTCGCCGGCTTTTCAGATCCCTTCCCTGTGATCTTCTTGACCGCTTGTCCTATCGCAGCCCCGAATTTTGGAATCTCCTTCTCGATATTATGGGCCGCGCTCTTCAACCCTCGTCCGAGGTCATCTACCGTGAGGCCTTTGCCGTCTCCTGTCTTATGATTGTCGGGAGAGGTCGATGAGGCTGCTGCTGCAGCCTGTGAAAACCCTACGACCAAGAGGGCCGCGATAATGATGATGGTCCTATACATACGCACCTCCCTGTGTTTGAAACTATACCATGCGTGGGCTGACATTCCTGAAGGAAGAGTGCGAGGCGCAATCCAGTTCTGCCTCAGACGGCAACGTGCTTTCTCTCGGGGAAAGAGGTATTCTTCCGCGGCTCACCAGAGACCACTATGCAGGCAACATCACGCTGGATCCCTCTACCGCTGTACGCACAAGTGCTCATCGCCGTGGCTTGTGGCGCGCTGCTTGGGGCAGCGTTTGGCCAGGAGCCCTATTTGGGCGGCCTGCGCAACGAGGATCTAGGCTGGCTCGGCCTGCTCGTCGTGACGCTGCTCAAGACCCTCGCCATCCCGCTAATTTTCTTTGCGATCCTCGACGCCCTCATCCGCACGAGCCTCCCGCTGCGCCAGGGAATCAAACTCCTCGGCATCTGCCTCGTCAACGTCTCCGTAGCCATGACGATTGGTCTCGTGATCATGAACACCTGGCAGCCAGGCTTAGCCTGGCATGGCCACGTTGATGAATTGCTGAACTTCGTGCCAATCCCCAAGTTATCGACGGGCACCCCAGCGACTGTGCAAACCGGTGCGCAGAGTCCAATCGAATACCTCGCTTCCTACATTCCCAGCACCATCATGACGCCGTTTTCGAGCGGGAACATCATCGGCGTGGTCCTTCTTGCCCTGTGCCTCGGCGCCATCCTTCGCCGCTTGCGGGGCGAGACAGACCAGGGTCGAGGGGCAGTGCATACACTCGCACGGATCATTGCGCGCATCTATCACTGGCTCGTGCAGATGCTCGGATGGATCATCCTTGCGGTGCCGCTCG
>JACMLT010000139.1 GCA_014379455.1 Nitrospiraceae bacterium | reverse complement strand
CCGCCTGGGCAATCTGGACTCGATTCCCAGCGACTCGGTTTATTCCCGTGAAACACGGGACTCCTCCTCCCACTGGGCTCCAGGACCAACGAGTCGTCATTGTGGATTTCAGCTATGCCCGGAAAACACTGGAGACTATGGCTGCGGAGACGCAGGCGCTCCTCGTACTCGATCATCACATCACGGCAGAAAAGGCCCTCGTCGGCCTTCCCTATGCGTACTTCGACATGAAGAAGTCCGGAGCGGTCCTGGCCTGGGAATGGGCCCATGATCAGCCGATTCCGTGGCTCCTCGACTACATTCAAGACAAAGATCTCTGGACGTGGGCCCTCCCCTCCAGTCGGGAAATTAATGCAGCCGTCGCCTCCTATCCATTCGACTATCACCTCTGGAACCAATTCACGCAGCAGGGATTGGAGCAGGAGGGCCGGGCCATCCTCCGTTACGAAAGCGAGCTCGTGAGCAAACTTGCGGCCCAAGCGATGTTGGTCGACTTTCACGGAACCATTGTCCCATCGGTCCAAAGCGCTGTCCTGACGAGTCAGATCGGCGAACGACTTTCTCTGGAACATCCTTTTTGTATCATTTGGCATGATCGCGATGGGCGCCGTTACTACAGTATGCGCTCACGAGAGGATGGGACCGATATAGGAACCCTCGCTGCATCGTTCGGCGGTGGAGGCCATACACACGCCGCAGGGTTTTCGGTCCCCCTCGGACCCGATGGCTCCTTGCCGGATAACCCGGCGCTTCCTCGATCAGTCGTCGACCGTCGCAGACCTCCCTTTTAACCGGCCGCGGAAATACTATTGTGGCACAGTGAAAATTCAATGGTCCGTACGTCTAGGACAGCAGGAAAGCCGCAAGCAGGATGCTCAAAAAGGCCGTCCAGCAAGGCCGCAACGAGCGAAGAGGCGAGGCGTACGCTTCGGTATGTTGAGCCTCTGAGCGAAGCGAGAACGCCGCTGGCGGACCTTTTTCAGCGTCCTGCTAATGAGGGCACATGATCCCTCTGCATGACGACAACCCCACCGAGCGACCGCCAATTGTCACAATCACTTGGATCGTGGCCTGCGCCCTCGTCTTTCTCTACCAGGCAAGCCTTCCAGACAACTCAGGAAACACGTTCGTCTTTCAGTACGGAGCAATCCCGGCTCTCGTGTTTGGAGAGGCCGACCTTCCTGAGATGGGCGTAGCCATCCCCGCATACGCGACATTAATCACAAGCATGTTTCTCCATGGCGGCTGGATGCATCTCATTGGGAATATGCTGTACCTCTGGGTCTTCGGAAATAACATCGAAGACGCCATGGGGCATGCAAAGTACATCGCGTTCTATCTCACATGCGGAATTCTCGCTGCCTTAAGCCACGCCCTCACTGATCCGTCCTCATCTATCCCGATGGTCGGAGCAAGCGGCGCTATTTCCGGCATCTTAGGTGCCTATCTGTTGCTGTTTCCACGAGCCCGCGTGCTGGTCATGATGCCCGGCCTGGGCGCCACGAGGGTGCCAGCGGGAATCGTCCTCGGCATGTGGTTCGTGATGCAACTATTGAGCGGAGGAACGAGCATCGGCAGCACGGGCGGAGGCATCGCATTCTTTGCCCATATCGGCGGATTTCTCGCTGGGATGGCGTTGATTGGTCTGTTCAAACGCCCGGACGTGCCCTTTTTGTCCCCAAACCGCAGAGACCGATTGGGAGACTAACAGGGTGGTGAAAAACCCCACCGAGAAAGAGGACTGCTTTTTGGTTTATCTGATGTGTTTGGGTAAAGACACCCTTCCTTCCAGTCTTCAGGTATCCAGCAACTCACGCACTTTTTCGACCAGTCCAGCTTGTCGATAGGGGCGCCTCAATAGATACCGCGGGTTGAGACGATGAGACACCATGGCCTCGTCGTCAAACCCGGAAATAAAGAGCGCCTTCATTGTCGGGTATTGCTTCAGCAATCGTCTAGCTAATTCACGCCCCCCGATCTCCGGCATCATGAGATCGCTCACCGTCACATGAACAGCTCCTGGATGTTGCTGCGTAAGCAGCAACGCTTCCACGGACGAGCTCGCCTCCAAGACCTGATAACGATGTCGCAACAGTGTCGAGAGTGCGAGCTTACGGTCGATTTCATTTGGCTCCACCAATAGAACCGTTTCCTGCCCTTTGGCTGCAACATGTGCCAGAGCCGATGGGACAGGCGGCCGACCCTGTGCTGCGAGGGGAAGCGTCACCCGCACGACGGTACCCTTGCCAGGCTGACTGACCACATCGACCTGGCCTGCACTATGCTTCACAATGCCATAGACTGCGGTAAGCCCCAGTCCTATATTCAGTTCCTTTGTAGAGAAAAATGGCTCAAACATGTGCGACTGGGTCTCCGGACTCATTCCACTTCCGGTATCGCTCACTTCGATCAACGCTGTAGACCGATGCATTCTTTTTCCATTCACAGACTCACCCTCACGCCCATGGAATACCTGCTTCGCTTCAATCCGAAGCCGACCCCCTTGCGGCATGGCATCTCGGGCATTCACCGCCAAATGAAGCAGCGCTTGCTCAAGGCCCTCACGATCGACCTCTACTTCCATCGGCGCATTTTCAATGACCAGATTGAGATCAATGGATGGGGGCAGCAATCCTCTCATCACGTCGCGAATCTCCTCCAACACGACCTTGACAGAAAGTACCTGTCTGACATGGCCGGTATGAAGACCCAACTCAGCCAGTTGAGCGGTCAACACTGCGGCCTTTCCTCCGCTTCGAAATATGTCATCGATCGGCCCGTACAGTGGGTCGTTCGCCTTGAGCTGGGAAAGAACTACACCCGTCTGCTTCCCGATTACCGACACAAGATGGTTGAGTTCTTCTGCAACCCCTCCCGCAATCCGACTGATCGCGTCCATCTTCTGCACTTCATGTAATTGCTGCTCAAGGCCTTGTCGTTCTTTCTTCTCCTGCCGGACATCCTCGCTCGCCCGTGAGAGATCACTCTTGAGACCCTTGATACGAACCTCTAACTGATCGCGTGACGCTTGCAAGGCCTGTTCTGCCTCTTTCAGCGACTCAATATTCCCCAGCAAGAGTGTTTTGTGTTGCCGTTCGGCGCCAATCGTTTGCAGCGCAAGCCCGTAGAATGTCGCCATCACCAACAACACCGGAACTCCAAACAGATGGCCGGGCGACAACGAGCCGGTTTGTACAATCCCCTGATAGAGGATGACGCCATACCCGGCACAGAGCAACAGCGATAATCCAATGACATGGGAGAGTCGCCGCACCGAGGCCGCAATGAGCATGAGCACAAAATACGACAGATAGAGTTCCGACCGCGCATTACCCGACAGATAAATTGTCGTGGTCACGAGCACCGTATCGATGCCGATCACAGCCCCGCTGAACCACGCGGCCTGTAGGATTGCGGTCGGCACATACCACAAGCAGAGGACCATCGCCACCAACCCAATAACAATCACCGCGATCGTAGGGCGACTTGCAATGAGCTCGGCTCCAGACAATAACTGGTATGCCAACATGATGCCGACCAGCGACTGAAGCACAAGATATCTCGGACGAGAGATTGTATTGTCGGAACACGAATCCGACGAAGACCGTTCGATCTGATGGTCAGTGGGGACGGCAAGAGTGCTCATTCACTTGATCTCCTGTTTGCGTGATCGAAGACCGGCAGCACGCGAAAAACCTGCCCTCCTTTCACGTTGTTTGGTTGAGAAAGGAATTGCGGGTTTCTCGTTTCAGGTCTCATACTGTCTGGACGCATCCTTCAAACACATAATATGCGTGAACCAACTACACTTCACGGGTATCGGCTGGCTGAGATCAGGCGGACGAGAAGAGCCGCTTTTCCCGCAGCCCACTAGGAATAGAGCAAGTCCTGTACCGATATCTGAGCAGAGCTAACCCATGTTTTTCCCGTCGCCTGTGTTGTGAGGAGCTGACGATTTGGTTCAGACCTCTATTAGAAAATCACAAAATAGAACAACCCGGGTAAGCAGAAAAACCTCCACAGATTATGGATGGCTAGTGATACTACTTAAAATACTATCGACCACGACCACAGCATCCTGTCGGTTAATGTCGGATAGTAACGAGGCGGATGGGTGAAAGAAATCAGGAAGACAGGGTGGGGCCGCTTGCGAGACCATCACGAAATTGCTTTGCATGATCGAGGGCGAGGACGAGCGTCTCCCCGAAAAACGTCACATGTCCCATCTTCCGGCGGGGGCGAATGACACGCTTGCCGTAGAGATGGAGTACCGCACCGGGAATATCCAGCAGAGCACGACACCCTGCGCCCTTCATGAGGGGCGCAGCATCGTCCCCGATAAGATTCAGCATGACGGCTGGACTCAGCAAACGCACTTCACCAAGCGGCATCCCACAGATCGCACGAACCTGTTGCTCAAACTGGGATACACTGCACACATCGAGCGTGTAATGGCCTGAGTTGTGAGGCCGCGGAGCAATTTCGTTAATGAGGAGTTCCCCGGTGGACAGCTGAAACAATTCGAGACAAAATACCCCGACCCCTTCCAGACGATCTATGGCCTGAATGGCAAGAGCGGCGGCTTGGCTGGCCACAGCTGACGATCCAGATGCCGGCACCATGGTGGTTCGAAGAATTCCCTCTTCATGTTCATTCTCAACTATCGGATACGTACAACTCTGTCCGTCAGCTCCCCGAACCACCAGGATCGAAAGTTCCCGCTCAAACGGCACCAAAGACTCCACGATCCATCGCATGCCGGGACGAGCAGATTCCAATATCGCGTGTTCCACCTCCCGGACTTCGGACTCTCGGGAAATTCTCCACTGCCCCTTGCCGTCATAACCAGCCGTTGCTGTTTTACAGAGAGCGGGATACCCAATCTGTCTGACAGTCGACAATAATTGATCGGGAGACGCCAGGCCGATGAAAGGGGGAGTGGAAAATCCGTGAGAGGCCAAGAAGTTTTTTTGTGTTATGCGATCTTGAATCACACTCAGGATGGCACTCGATGGGCAAACCGGCTTCCGCTGCTCTAGTGCTCGACAGAGTTCCGCCGGAATATTTTCCCATTCATAGGTCACGACACTGACCAGGTCGGCAAAGCGCGCAAGAACGTGCTGGTCAGTGAAGGGAAAGGGGAAACTGTGCGTGGCAACACGATGAGCCGGCGCTTCTGGATCTGGATCCCACACAGCGACGTGATACCCGAGCCGGTATGCCGCCACAGTGAACATGGCACCTAATTGTCCGCCGCCCAGGACGCCCAGGACAGACCCAGGTGCGATGACGCCTGCCTTCACGAGTGTCGGCTCGGACGGCCGGGACCCTTCGTTCCAGTCACCAGCCCTTTTGCTTCAGGAGACTGGAGCACACCGTCAGTTTGTGTCTGGCGAAACAATTTCACGCGAGCGGCAATCGCTGGGTACCGGCCCGCCAAGATTTGTGCGGCAAGCAATCCGGCATTCTCCGCCCCGCCAATGGCCACCGTGGCGACGGGAATCCCTTTTGGCATTTGCACGATGGAGAGGAGCGAGTCCAGTCCACGAAGATGCTCGGTCGGAATCGGGACTCCGATGACCGGCAGATACGTCTTCGCTGCCAGCATCCCAGGAAGATGTGCTGCCCCTCCCGCACCAGCAATAATCACTTCGATCCCACGGCCAGGAGCTTGTTCTGCATACGAGAACAAGCGATCCGGGGTTCGATGCGCGGAGACGACCATCAATTCGTGTGGAACCCCGAGATCCGTCAGAATGGCAGTGGCTTTTTCTAAGATCGGAAAATCAGATTTGCTTCCGCCTAACACACCGACCAAGGGATGCACACGATCCGTTCCGCGCCGCCGTGATTGTGGCTCCTTACGAGGACGAGACATATTTGCGCGAACCCTTTCCCTACAGTTCGCTGGTCTATGGCTGCCAACGAATCCCTCACCTTAGCGATTCTCCGACTGATGGTCAAGTTCGTCTCTTCCCCATCAGTAATCCATGAAAGGCGAATCGTGAACGTGCACGATTGTGCAGGAACAACCCTCGGTCATTGGACGTTTCAGATCTTCGCTCTTACGATTCTTGAGCGCGAAGCGAATACGCCGCGTGTGAGCTAGGAACCTGTAATTCAGCGTGGATGGTTTCGAGGAGGGTCTTCATCTCAAAGGGTTTTTGAAGCGTGCGGTGGGCGCCCAGCATTTTAGCCACGTCGAGATAATTGAGGATACCAATCATGTCGCTGCCGCCGGTGATCACAATGATTTTCACATCGGGAGACTCCTGCCGCAATGCGACGGTGGTCTCCAGGCCATCCTGATCGGGCATGAGAATGTCCATAATGACCAGGTCTGCTGGAGCCAACCGATGCAGAAGGAGAGCCTCCTTCCCATCACGCGCTTCCGTCACGTGATAGCCGGCCCGCTCTAATGTTATGCAAATCAACCGGCGGATTTGCTCTTCGTCGTCGACGACAAGAATGGATGACATTGTGCACCTCGGCTTCGGTGAATGACTCCGGACCTCGGCTCCTCACACTGCGTGCCTTCCAGAACATACTTCTGGAATGTACCATCTCCCACGTAAGCGGGCAAACAATTCGTCATTATCCATGCCGATGGAATATCGATAGCAACCGCGCTTACATAGGGGCATGTGGGTCTGACCAGATAGTCTCACGAGGCGGAAGAGACTGGTGAGAGAAAAGGATCTGAGGCTTATTGAACGTCGAATCCTCCACTCCGTATCGCGCGGGTGCCTCGTCAGACCTGACGCTTCACGAAGTAGGCGGCGGCTTGCGCACGTCGTGAGATATGCAGCTTTTGGAACATGTTGGCGATATAGTTCTTGACCGTCTTATCGCTGAGTTGTAGCGAGGCTGCAATTTCCTTATTCGTCAAACCCTCCGCCAATAACGCCAGGACGCGCTCTTCCTGAGGAGCAAGGGATGGTTCCCGCGCTGGGTGGGCTCGAGCTAACCCAACACTTCCACTCAACGCCCGCTGGGTAAGGACCGGATCGAACATCGATTGGCCATTAGAAACGCCAAGAATGGATCGAACCAGCAGGGCGGAGTCGATATTCTTGATAACATACCCATGCGCGCCAGCCCGCACAGCTGCGAGACTGGATTCATCATTCGCATAGGAGGTGAGAAAGATGAGGCGAGTTGTGGGGTGCCTGGCGAGAATTTCACGGGATGCTTCAACCCCGGAACCATCTGGGAGTCGAACATCCATCAGGACAATATCTGGTTTGAGCCGCTTGACCGCCCGCACTGCAGCAGCTTTGGATGCTGCCTCGCCGACGACAGCAATGCCTTGGTTATTGTGCAAGACGGTTCGCAAACCGACGCGGACCACTTCATGGTCGTCGACTAACAATAGGCGAATCAGCTTCTTAGCGGGAGACATTGGACGCCTCCTTCGGTAAATCGAGAACGATACGTGTCCCTTCATTCTCCTTTGACAAGACGGTGAACCGCCCTCCGATCTTCTTCGCGCGGGCGGCCATATTGGCCAATCCATGCCCGACCCCCTTGGCGACATTTGGGTTGAATCCGCGCCCGTTGTCGCGAATACTCAGCCGGACACCCTGCTTCAGCATTTTGAGCGACACGCGGGCCTCTTGTGCGCCACCGTGCCGAATGCAATTACTCACCGCTTCTTGAATGACGTAGAACAGGTGCAGAGATTGTTCAACCGATATGGCCTTCGCGGCGCGGTCCTCGACCGCGAGGCGCACGCGAGTGGCCTGGTTCTCCGCCAACGATTCCAACGCGCACTGCAACGCTGTTGGCAGGTCTTTTCCCTCGAACAGGTCCAGATCCAGTCTCGCGATAAAGTTCCGGATCTCGCGCAGGACACGGTTCAATTGATCAATGGCTTTATCGAGTGAAGCGCCGGACGTCTTGCGTGTCCTTGGAGGCATGAACGATTTGGCCACTTCGAGGTTGAGCCCCACGGCAAAGAGCGACTGTAAGATGCCATCATGGAGGTCTTGGCTAATCCGTTCGCGTTCTTGAAGCGCAGCTTGCAACTCACGTTCTCGCGCGCGTAGAGCGTCTTCCATGCGCTTGCGCTCGGTGATGTCGGTGGACGCGCCCAACACCATCGTTGCGCGACCCTCGTCGTTACAAATCGGTCTTTTGACAGTTTGAAGCCAGCGGGCTCTGCCACTTGCATCCGTGATCCTTTCTTCGGATAGAAAGACATCTTGGCGCAAAGTCATGACCTCCACATCCTTCTGACGGAAAAATGCCACCTCTTCCTGGTTTGGATTGAAATCGGCATCGGTCTTTCCAATCAGATTTTCCACCGTCGTTCCGTAAACATCGGCAACTGCTTTGTTGCCCAAGACAAAGCGACCGTCATAGTCCTTCGCGAAGATGAGGTTCGGATCCGTATCGATAATCTGACGGAGAAATGTGTGGGATTTCCTTCGCTCTTCCTCCGCCCTCTTGCGCTCGGTGATGTCGATCACCGCCCCAGTGGCATATAACAACTGGCCCGCCTCGTCCTGCACAAAACGCCCCCGGTCATAGACCCAACAGCCCGTTCCATCGCGGCGGATCAGACGGTGCTCGGCTTCATACAGATTGGTTACGAATGCCGCCTGCCAAGCAGCCTCCATAACAGGCCGATCGTCCTGGTGCACGAATGTTGACCAGTCCTCCATCGGTTGAGTGGTGGTCTTTGGGGGGAGCCCGAGAAGCCGATTCAGTCCCGCATCGCGCGTGTCCAGCCCGGTACGGAAATCCACTCGCCAGGTTCCGGCGCCACTGGCCTCGATCGCTCGCTGCAACCGTTCCTCGCTCTCCCGTAAGACTTTCTCTGCCCGTTTGCGCTCCGTGACGTCGCGCACGAATGCACAGTGGTATTCCTTCCCTTCATAGGACAGATAATTAACACTTACCTCAATGGGAATCAGCCGCCCATTCTTCGCTCGATGAGCCGTCTCAATCACCATCGTCCCACATCGCTGGGTCTCCGCCCAAAACCCCGGCCACATGTCCGCTTGAAAGTCAGGGTTCAGATCGTGGACGGTCATGGCGCACAATTCGTCTCTCGAATAGCCCAGCATGTGGCTGGCCGCCTCGTTCACATCCAGGATCTTGGCCTGCGAATCGATCCAGTACACCGCGTCAGCCGCCCGCTCCATCAAAAATTTCGCGAGCCGCAAGGCCTTCTCCCCACGTTTCCGCTCGGTGATGTCAGTGTGCGATCCGACGAGCCGCACCCGTCGGCCATCCGGCTCCGTCACGAACGAGGCCCGGGCTTCAATCCATCTGTAGGTCCCATCCTTGTGCCGCAAGCGGAATTCCTGCTGATAATCGCCCACCGGATTGGCCAGATACGCCTGCACGAACGCCATGGCCCGATCGTGGTCGTCGGGATGCAGATGTGTCTCCCAGGATTCGAGGACATCTGCGAGTTCTGACTCCTCGTACCCAAGCTGACCTTTCCACTCTCTAGAGAGCGCGGCCTCGTTCGTCTCCGTATTCCAATCCCACAGCCCTGTGTTGGACGCATGGAGAGCCTGCTGAAGGTGTTCCTGCGAGTCTCTGAGCGCCTCCTCTGCCCATTTCCGTTCGATCACACCGGCCAGCATTTCTCCAACGATCTTGAGCAGCGTGATATCATCATCGTCCCAGGTGCGTTCGTTCCGTACCAGGTCAAATCCGACAAAGCCGATCACTCCGCGTGGGGAGACGATGGGGACGGCCACGAGCGACTGAATACCTTCCCGTTCGAACTCTTCCTTCTCGGCACTCGCTTCCAGCGGTAGATCGGCGATTCGAGGCAGGTAGGTGACTTCACCTCGTTGATGTCGAGCCATGATCCAGGGAAAACTGTCCGTGGAAAGACCTTGCAAGTTGTCGATCTGTGGCACAATCCCGTCAGCACACCACTCGTGCGAATTGTCCACAATCCTTCCGCCGTCCCTAAAGAGAAACACATAGCTTCGGTCCGCCCCGGTAAATTGCCCAATAGAGCAAAGCGCTTGATTGATCCCGCCATCAATCCCGCTCGACGGTAAATTAATGAAATGCGTGGAGAGGGAGGCAATGAGCCGTTCAAACCGCAGGCGGTGCTGGACAAGGCGTTCTGCCTGCTTGCGCTCAGTGATGTCGACGAAAATGACCTGAACGGCTGGTTCGCCATTCCACATGATACGACCAGCGTCGACTTCGACAGAAATCTCGGTTCCATCGACCTTCTGATACTTCCGTTCGACTCGACGAACCAGTTGGCCTGTCTCAAGAATCCGCGAGATACTGGCGTGTATCGATTCGTACGCATCAGGATGAGACCGGTAGAATGCGAGATGATCGAGTAACTGCTCAGGCGAATCGGCCCCTAGTACCGTGCAGGCAGCTTGATTGACATAGACGTTCCTGCCGTTGGAATAAACGATCATCCCACTCGGCGAGAGGTCGACCAACGTGCGATACCGTTCCTCCGATTCACGCAGTGCTGCCTCAGCCTGCTTCCGTTCGGTGATGTCCTGAAATGAGCCGGACATTCGAACAGGTCGTCCTAGCTCATTCCACCTCGCCTGCCCACGCCCTCGAATCCAGCGATAGTCTCCGTGATTCGTCCGCAGCCGGTATTCGGTATCGTATGGAACTCGGTGTTCGATATGCGCCGCCAGTTTGCTGAACACACCATCTTTGTCATCGGGATGTAGTCTTACCGCCCACTCCGCTAAGGTCTCGAACGATTCGGATTCTTGCAGCCCCAGCAGTTCCCTGACTCGTGACGACCACCAGATTGGTGTCCGAGGGGCATACCAGGGTTCGCCGGGAATGGGATGGGCATCCCAAAGGACATCGGTCGATCCATCCGCAGCCAGGGAGAACCGTTCTTCACTCTCGCGCAAAGCCTCTTCCATTCGCTTGCGTTCTGTGATGTCTTCGCATGTCACCAATATGATAGGGCTCTTGGAAGACGACTGTCCCACATGGACCGTTTCCCGCACCCAAATGATGGTTCCATCCTTCCGCACCTTCCGACCTTCCCATCGTCTCGTGGCCTCCGGTGCCGCAAAGCACCCGGACAGACTAGCCGCAACGGTCTCTTTATCTGCTTCGTGAAAAATATCGAGCACGGAATGCCCAACTAATTCTTCCACCTGATACCCTAACTGCTCCGCCCCGAAACGGTTGACGGAGCGGACCGTGCCGTCTACGGCGAGAGTGAAGTACATCGTCGGGGTTTCGTCGTACAGAGCCCGATACCGTTCTTCACTTGCACGAAATGCCGCTTCCGCCTGCGTCTTCTCACTCACGTCTCGTCCGATTCCGGTAATGCCGATGGGCTCGCCGTGAGGATTCTTGAGTACGGCGCCGGTCCAGTGATAGGGAATGAGGCGGTGCTCTTTGGTTAGCAGATGGCCTTCAAGTTCAGCGTACCCTTCCATGAAAACCCGCTGAATGGCAGCGGCGGTGCTGCCCTGTTCCTCCGGAGGTGCGAAGGCCAAGGCGGGCTTATTCAACAATTCCTCAGGGCTGTATCCCGTGACGTCCTCGAGACGGCGATTCCATTTTATCAAGTTACCTTGGGTGTCGAGAGCGAACACGATATCGGGAACCGTCTCTATGACATTGTGTAAGTCGGCCAGAGCCTGGGCACGTTCTTGTTCGGCTCGCCTCCGCTCGAACTCTGCTGCAACGCGCGGCGCAAAGACTTCCAACAGTGCCTGCAGATCGTCGCCTTGTTGCAAGGGCTTCGTATCCATCACGACGAGCAGTCCCATGACTGCTCCGCCTTTCGTCCGAAACGGCACCGCGCAATAGCTCTCGGCTCCGAGGTCCGCCAAACGCGCGAACTGAGGAAACATTGTCTGGAGATTCCTGTCGAAGCACGCGAAGCTCTGTGTCAGTGTTGAGGCGCAGGGCGTATGGGCGAGTGCATATTCGAAATTGTCGACGATGACGCCCCCGGCCGAGACTGCAAGGGTGCGGATCTTCTTGATGTGATCTCCCTGCACCTCCCCGATGAGCGCATACTTTACGTGCAATACTGACGTCAGGTGTGTGACCAAGGCCGAAAAGAATGCGTCGCCATTCTCCGCCGCAGTCCCTTCGACAATCGCACGCAATAGATCAGATTGTTCACGCTGATGCTGCGACGAGCGGTCCCGCTCGGCCAACTGGCGCGAGAGGTCGGCAACCTGACTACGCAGTGCATCGAGTTCAGGCAGAGAGCCGGGACTACTCATCGTGTGACTCCTTGGCGTGCAAGATGGCGAAGTAGTGTGGGCAGAGACAGGTCGCCCCGGTCAAAGTCATGAAATAAACCTGTGATGATCACCCTGATGTCACGCCGTTGTGAGGAACGGCTCTGATGATGAGTGAAGAAGAAATGGAACACAGCGGATGCGAGACGAACAGCCCAGCAGCACACCCGAGTCTTGTCGTGTTGGAGCCGATCAGGAAGAAAGAACCGCATTGCTGCCCACCCACGCCAGTGATTCTTTATGGACGGATCAGGAGGGTACGGAAACGAACGAGCGATCCAGGTCTGCACTGCCCACACAACCGAGTCCCGGGGCTCGTATATGAGCCCACGACTGAGATGGTGCCGAAGGCGGGACTTGAACCCGCACGGCTTGCGCCACACGCCCCTCAAACGTGCGTGTCTGCCATTTCACCACTTCGGCATCCTAATCCATGCGGCGTCACACGTGAAGCGCACCTCGTGAAGCGTCGTTCGTTTCCGGGTTCAGACGTTTCACGTTTCACGAAGGACGCGTGACAGCCCGAGGGAGCCGCATTATAGAAGTGGGCCAAAATCCTTGTCAATCAATAGACGCTCCGGTAGAATCGGGCGGCGTATGCTCACCGGCACCTCCAACACCGTACACAGTCTCCACAGTCTCACACCCACGCTCGATGAGGTGGGTGAACGGCGAACACAGGGATCCATCGCCGCGTTGTTCGACGTCGACAACACACTCTTGCCGGGAGAAGCCAGCGAGGTACGATTCTTCCGGTTTCTATGGCGGCGCGGTCTGGTGGGATGGGGGGAATTGTGCAGGAGCGCGGCCTGGCTGGTGGGGCATGTGCCCCCGTTCTCACTGCACTCGCTCCGAGAGCGAAAGATCTATCTCACCGGCAAGTGCCCCGCAGACATTGAATCCTATGCACGGGAGTTCTGTCAGACCGAGATGATCGACAAGGTGTCTGCGCAAGGCCGCGCAAGCCTGGAGGTCCATCGACAGGCCGGCCACCAACTGATTCTTGTGACTGGCGCGCCGGATTTCTTGATTGAGCCTCTTGCGAGATTCTTGGATGTGCCTACAGTCTTCGCCGCAAAGCTGGAACAACAGAATTCCGCCTATACCGGTGCACTGATTCCCCCGTTGCCCTATGGCCGTGGCAAGCGCGAACTGATCCTTTCCCACGCTCAAACAATGAATCTCGACCTCGCCGGGTCCTATGCGTACGGCGACAGCCCCGGTGATCATGACCTTCTTGAGCTGGTCGGGTATCCCTTGGTGATCAACCCAATTCGGGGCATGGCCCGAACGGCGCAACGCCGAGGCTGGCCTATCATGACCTGGAAGTAACCAATCGTGAATCATTGATCAAGGGCAGTGTATTCATTTCACAATCAATGAACGAATGACGACCTCATCGATGCTTCGGATTACCGAGATCTTCCACAGCATTCAAGGTGAGTCCAGCTTCGCCGGACAGCCCTGTGTGTTTGTACGACTGACCGGCTGCCCGCTCCGCTGTACCTGGTGCGATACCGACTATGCTTTTTTTGGGGGGCGCGAGTGCTCGATCGAAGACACGCTGGCAACGGTGAATACCTATGGGTGTCGCCTGGTGGAGGTCACGGGTGGGGAGCCGCTTGCCCAGCCTCAGAGTCTCTCGTTGATGTCCGGACTCTGCGATGCTGGCTATACGGTCCTCCTTGAGACCAGCGGGGCCATCGATATTGCACCGGTCGACCCGCGCGTCCATGTCATTCTGGATGTGAAGTGCCCGGGGAGCGGGATGACAGAGAAGATGCACTGGCCGAATCTCACGACGCTAGCGGCCAAGGATGAAGCGAAGTTTGTCCTGGCTGACCGAGCCGATTACGACTGGGCTCATGAGATCCTGACCCGATATGAGATAGCCAGCCGCTGTTCGGTGCTCTTCAGTCCTGTTTTCGGTTCGCTCGATGTACGTCAGCTGGCCGAATGGATTCTGGCCGATCGCCTACCGGTTCGTTTTCAATTGCAGCTGCACAAGTATATTTGGGCGCCTGATATGCGAGGGGTGTGAGTCGTCGCGATCAGCTTGCAGGAGTCCTCTCTCAGTTTGTGCCGATCGCTGATGGCCGACAGCTTAAACAAGGAGTGTGAGAAATGAAGATCATGCAGGTGACGGTAGAGGTTGCGCGAGTAGAGGCTGCATCCGCAGAGGTATTGGTACTCCTGCACTGTGAGGGAGAGGCATTGGTCAAACAGGATACAGCCCGGCTCGATAAGGCCCTCGATGGCGCGTTGAGCACGCTGGTGCACTCGAAGGAATTCGAAGGTAACGCTAATGAGGTTTTGCTGTACCACACCCAAGGCAAGGTGCCTGCAAAACGAGTGGTGCTGGTCGGCTTGGGCAAGAAGAACGAGGTGACTACTGAGACCATCCGGCAAGCAATGGGCTCAGCCGCGAAGCGCGTCCGCCAGACGAAGGTTGAATCCTTTTCGGTGGCACTACCAACCGTGAGGCCTGAGGGAATGTCATCGCTCGACGTCGCCCAAGCGATGGTGGAAGGGGCGATCCTGGGCAGTTATCAGTTCACCGTCTATCGAAGCGACGCCGCCTCAGGGCGCAACGTCGCAGAGATGAGGGTGCTCATCCCGATGAAAGCTCAGTCGCGACAGGTGACCGAAGGGATTCGGCGCGGCGTCGCCACGGCAGAAGCTACCGTCTTTGTCCGCGATCTCTGTAATCACCCGTCTAACGTCCTGACCCCCACACGGGTCGCCGACGAAGCGAAGGCCATCGCCAAGGCTGAAGGGCTTGCGATCAACATTCTCGAGCGGAAAGAGATGGAGCGCCTGGGAATGGGCGCACTGCTCGGCGTGGCGCGCGGGAGCCAGGAGCCACCCAAGTTCATCATCCTTGAATACAACGGAGCCAAGAAAAAAGACGCGCGCCCGGTCGTGCTGGTCGGAAAAACGATTACCTTCGATACGGGAGGAATCTCTCTCAAGCCTGCAGAAAACATGGAACATATGAAGGCCGATATGACGGGAGGAGCCGAAGTCCTGGCTTCGATCAGAGCGGCGGCCAGACTCAAGCTCCCGTTGCGTCTGATCAGCATTTTGCCCGTGGCTGAAAACATGCCGGGCGGTCGGGCCATGAAGCCGGGCGATATCGTCACGACGTTGTCGGGGAAAACCGTTGAAGTGCAGAACACGGATGCGGAAGGTCGGCTCATCCTGGCCGACGGCCTCGCCTATGCCATGCGCTATAAGCCTGCAGCTCTGATCGACATTGCGACGCTCACGGGGGCCTGTGTCGTCGCGCTCGGCCAATTTGCAATCGGTATGTTCGGCACAGATGACACGCTGAAGGAGCGGGTCCGCAAGTCGGGACAGAGGGCCGGTGAGCGGGTGTGGGAAATGCCGTTGTGGGAAGAATATTTCGAACAGCTCAAGAGCGACGTCGCCGACATGCGCAACATCGGCGGCCGTGGCGGCGGGATGATTACTGCAGCGCTCTTTCTGAGCAAGTTTGTGGGTGATTGCCCCTGGGTGCATCTCGATATTGCCAGTACGGATTGGAGCGAGCGAGAACGGGCCTACATTCCGAAGGGTCCCACCGCGATCGGCACTCGGTTATTGGTGCAGTATCTGATCGATCGGAGTCTCTAGCAGGACGCTGAAAAAGTCCGCCAGCGTCGCTCTCGTATCGTTCAGACCCTCAACGTACCCCAGACGGTACGCCTCGGGCCTTCACTCGCTGCGGCCTTGCCTGGAGCGAGGCGCGTCTTGACGCGCCAGGGTTGGGCTGGTGAGAAGTCTGGCCTTTTCGCCCTGCAAAAGTGACTCCTGTTGTGTTATACCTGCGAACCATCGAAGCGCTAGCCAGCTAATATAGTTTTCCGCGGCTTGCGGACATTGGAGCAATATCGCATGACCTTGCGTGAAAAAATCGGGCAGCTGTTCATGGTCGGATTTATCGGCACATCGGTCACACCCGATCTGACTTCGTTCATCAAAAAGTACAAGCCGGGGGGTGTCATTCTCTTCTCGCGAAACCTCGAGTCCGTCGAACAGATGGTCGATCTGACCAACGGGCTTCAAGCCTGCAGTCCCCATTCGCCGCTCTTGATCTCAATCGATCAGGAAGGTGGTCGGGTCTCCCGCCTTCCGAAAGGCTTCACCATATTCCCCCCCTGCGACCTGTTAGGCCGCTGCAACTCCACCGAATTGGCCTACGCGGCTGCGGCCACGATTGCGAAAGAGCTGAGGGCGGTGGGCGTGAACATGAATATGGCGCCGGTGCTCGACGTGAACAGCAATCCGGATAATCCGGTCATCGGCGACCGGGCATTCGGTGCGACGCCAGGCATCGTCTGTGAACTGGGGATGGCAACGGCAGCCGGGCTGCAAGACAATAAGGTGGTGGCCTGCGGAAAACACTTTCCGGGTCACGGCGATACCAGTGTCGATTCCCACAAAGAACTTCCAGTTGTCGAGGCACCACGCGAACGATTGGAGGCCGTCGAGTTCCCCCCCTTCCGCCGTGCCGTTGCACACGGTGTCGTCTCGATGATGACCGCGCACGTCCTGTATCGCGCGCTCGATCCCGAATTGCCGGCCACGCTCTCGCCGACCATCATCACGAACTTCTTGCGCAAGGAACTGCAATACGACGGAGTGGTGTTGACGGATGATTTAGAAATGCACGCCATTATCGACCATTACGGGGTGGAAGATGCCGCCGTTCGTGCCGTGCTGGCGGGATGCGATGTTCTGCTGATTTGCAAAGACCGGGATCGGGAAGTCGCCGCTTTCGAAGCCGTGGAACAGGCGGTAGAAACAGGAACCATTTCTCCTGACCGGCTGGACCAATCGGTGGCCCGGATCGCCCGCCTCAAAAACAGATTTGTGGCGCCCTATAAGCCGGTGACGATCTCCGACGCGATGCTCATTGCAGGATGCCGAACCCACCAGGCGTTACTGCACTCGATCGAACAGGTTCGGGCGCGCCTTTCTCACCCTCAATATTCATGAGGGCTTCTGCTCCAATCGCCGATAGTCAGGCGAGCGATAGACGGCCTTCATGAAAAGGCCGACACCACACTTGCCTCTTGCAGGTTGTCGGCTGATTCCCCTACAGTGCGCTGCATGATCCGCACATTTCACGGTGTCAAACCAACCATTCCCACATCCTGCTTTATCGAAGAGACCGGCATCGTCATCGGCGATGTGGTGCTGGGCGAGCACTGCAGCGTCTGGTTTCATGCTGTCGTTCGCGGGGACGTGCATTCTATCAGAATCGGCAACAGAACGAATGTGCAGGACCTCTGCATACTCCATGTCACCCACGACACCCATCCCCTGATCATCGGCAATGAGGTGACCATCGGCCACGGGGTGATACTCCATGGCTGTACGATTAAGGATCGCGTGCTCATCGGCATGGGCGCCATCATTATGGACGGCGCTGTGATTGGCGAGGACTCCGTCGTGGGGGCCGGGGCCCTGATCACGGAACAGACCATCGTTCCGTCCAACAGCCTGGTACTTGGCTCACCCGCAAAAGTCAAACGATCAGTCACAGCTGAAGAACTTGCATGGATTAAGGAGTCCGCGGAGAACTACGTGAAATACGCAGGCCAGTATTTAGATCACTCCTCGAAAGCCAAACCCGGTTTCCAAGTCTAGATTTTTCGCTGCATCACCTGGACTCTTTACTCCTTCCCAATTTGAATAAAACAGATCGGATCTCCCACTATTGCCGTCGGATAGTATCGTTTCCCAACCAAGTACGGCACTCGATGCCGGTGGCACCACTCCGCAATCCATAGAACTTCTTCTGTCGTGGTTGTGACGAGGCCGGGCTTCGCAAGCTTTCCCATACAGCAGGCGACCAGTGCACGCACGATGCGACGCTCTCGATTGAACTTCACGGGATCGAGGGTGAGCGGATTGCTTCGCCCATAGGACAGAGGCGAGAGATGCGGGAACCGCTCAGGGTCATTGAGCACGCTGACCATCCACAGATGATCGAATAGACCCTTAGCCCTCCCTGCATCGACTGCACGGAACGTAACAGGGACAGAGCGGCAGGCACGGTTGAGGGTGACGACTTCGGTTCTCCGAAGATTATAAGGTTCTACCGCCCGATCCCGCTCCATCGTTTCCATAATCAAAGCGGGAAGCTCCGCCACCCCGGCGCCTACGTAGAGACTACGACCACGCCGTGGCAATTTCTTCCTCAACAACACGGCGACACGATTCCCGAGACGGTGACAAAGACCTCGCTTCACGCGCCAGAATTCATCCCCGCCTTCATAGCAATAGATCGGCCCCAGTGCGCCATAGTCGAGACGTCCATAGACCTCGGCCACCAACCGGCGGGTCGCAGGAGCCAGCTTCGTACGATTCGTCTTCATGACCGTACTCCTGCGATCCGCACTGCGGTTGCGGTCACCGTCTCGGCCACACTGGAAAGAAATTCAAGATTCAACGTGTCCACGATATCCGTCTCACGATGATAATGCGGATTCCGGAAGTTCGCGGTATCGGTCAACATCACGGCTGGATAGCCTACATCCCAAAACGAGGCATGGTCGCTACGGCGAGTATGAGGCATGGCCTCCCCTCGGCCCGGCACCACCAATGACAGGGTCTTGAGCGGGGCCGCCTGCCGTTGTGCCTCCTGCTCAAGTTGGTGCACTAAGGACCGGGACGCCTCGTTGCCCACGATGGCCAGAAAATCCCCTCGAGTCGGCACTGCAATGGGCACCGCTGGTGGGGCTTGCTGTGTACCGACCTCGCTCCTGGCGAACCCAACACATTCCAAGATAATCGCACCAGCCAACTCACGGCGCTCGGCTCTCAAGCGGGACGCGAAGGCCTGGCTTCCCAGCCGATCCTGCTCTTCAAGACAGAACGCCACGAGCCAGACTGGTCGCACGAGAGGTTGCGTGCTGAGTTGCGATGCCACTTCAAGAAGCACGACGAGCCCACTCGCATTATCATCTGCGCCAGGCGACCCAGACACCGTATCGTAGTGGGCCCCGATCAAGAGTGGAGGCAACTCCCCTCCTTGGCTTGGCCGGTCCGGATACTTGGTCGCCACCACATTGCGGTAGGTCTTTCCCCATGCGCGCACAAGCTGGTCGCTTGTGCTCCATCCTGACTTGGCAAACTGCGTCGCCAGATAGTGCGCCGCCTTCCGAAGCGGGCCGGGACTTGTCTCGGGCTGACGTTCGCCAACGAGAGCCTGAAGATGACGGTTGATTCGAAGACGCTGGATTAGCACAACATGTGTATTGGGATGAACCGATTACGCGGTGATTTCGGTCCCGATACCTTTACGCGTGAACACTTCAAGAAGAATGGCATGCGAAATTCGACCGTCAATGATATGGGCTTTGCTGACACCGCCTCCGAGTGCATCCAAGCAAGCATGGACCTTGGGCAACATCCCTTCGCCGATCGTGCCCTTCTTCACCATCCGTTGCACGTCTTTGCGTGAGACCGTCGAGAGATGGCGCCCGTTTGCATCGCGAATGCCTTTCACGTCGGTCATCATCACCAGCTTTTCCGCACCCAGCGCAGCGGCCATCGCCCCCGCTACCAGATCGGCATTGATGTTGTAAGTGTTCCCTTCCCGGTTGGTGCCGATCGGGGCGATGACGGGAATGTAATGATCCTGCTGAAGCTTCCGCACCAATGTGGGATCAATAGACTGAACCTCTCCGACCAAACCGAAATCCTCGTCCCCTTCGCCGTCATCGAGATCCTTTTCCAAACTGGCTGCCCACGCTTTGGCCGTGAGCGGTCGAGAGAGCATGAGCCCACCGTCTTTTCCGCTCAAGCCAACCGCAAGGCCGCCATGGCGATTCAAGAGATCGACGATTTCCATGTTGATCTTGCCGGCCAACACCATCTCCACGATTTCCATCGTGGCTTCATCTGTGACCCGCACCCCATGGCGAAACTTGGCCTCAATACCCAACCGCTGGAGCATCTTATCGATCTGGGGTCCCCCACCATGCACAATGACCGGGTTGAGGCCCACGTATTTCAGAAGCACGACATCCTGGGCGAACCGCTCTTTCAACGGTGCATCGGTCATCGCATGACCGCCATATTTGATGACAATCGTCTTACCCTTGAATGTACGGATATAGGGCAAGGCTTCGATCAGGACGTTGGCTTTCTTGATCAATCTATTCATATCCAGGCTCCCTTGTCGGAAACAGCACGGCACCCGAAACATGCAGGACGAGTACCTTCGCGGCTCGCACATCTCTCGACTCTCGCCTGACACAGAGGTCGTTGACAGCCATGATCACGCTCATGGCTTATCATCCTTCACGACCCGCGCGATGGCCGGGCGGCCGGCCCGAGGATGCGTCTTATCATAGACGGCCAGGAGTTGGTCCGTGGCCAGGTGCGTATACTTTTGTGTCGTACTCAATGAGACATGCCCAAGCATCTCTTGAATCGACCGCAGATCGGCTCCTTCATCGAGAAGATGGGTGGCAAAGGAGTGGCGCAATGTATGGGGACTCACGGAGCCACCGGCCAGCCGGTTCGAATAACGGGCTACGATGCGAGCAACGCTCCGAGTTGTGAGCCGACCGCCTCGACTGTTTCGGAAAATCGGTAACGAGACACGCGTTGTCTTTGTCGTCGGATACCGAATCTTCACCAGGCGCTGCTGATCTAAGTAGGCTTGAATGGCTCGTAACGCCACATCACCGATCGGCACAATGCGTTCCTTCCGGCCTTTTCCTCGCAGATGGACCAATCCCTCGGATGCGCGGAGATCGTCGAGATCGATCCCCACGAGTTCACTCACGCGAGCCCCAGTCGAATAGAGCGTCTCCAGTAAGGCACGGTCTCGGAGCGAGCCTCCTTCCTGATCGGCAGGAAACTCCATCAATGCCGCCGCATCGTCCTTGCTCAAGACTCGCGGCAGGTGTTTCGGCTGTTTCGGCATCTTAATGGCGTCGGCAGGATTGAGACCGACCATGCCCTCTCGTTGCAGATAGCGATAGAAACTGCGCAGAGCAGAGAGCTTCCGGGCCATCGACGTACTCTTCTCATCCTTACGATTCAGCCAGTGAAGGTAGCCGCGAATGGACTCCGTGTGCACTGTGGCAGGATCGAGCATGGGTATGCCGGGATGCTCCACCTTCATGAATGTCTGGAACTGTCGGAGATCCGACGCATAGTTCCGAACTGTTTCGGGCGACGCATGACGTTCCAATTCAAGGAACGTCATGAAACTTCGAATTGCTTTATCCATGCCGTCAGGTCCTCGAGCGCCCGTTGTCCCGTAAGCCGCCGTTTGCGCTCCTTGTCTCTCGTCGGTGTCGCAAGTGGAGGAAAGAGCCCAAAATTCGTATTCATCGGTTGAAAATGACGAGGGTCCGTCGTCGTAATGTACGACACGAGACAGCCATGCGCGGTGGTGGACGGCGGCGTGACCAAGGGCAACCCTGCAAGACCACGGGCCGCGTTGATTCCTGCCAGCCCTCCCATTGCGGCGGAATCCGTATAGCCCTCGACGCCAACCAGTTGCCCTGCAAAGAAGAGGGTGCCACGCGCCTTAAACTGAAGGGTATCCCGCAACAGTTGAGGAGAGTTAATAAAGGTGTTGCGATGGAGACTGCCGTAACGTAAAAACTCCGCTTGCTCCAAACCGGGAATCATCCGAAAGACCCGCTTCTGTTCCCCATAGGTAAGTTTAGTCTGGAACCCCACAAGGTTGTAACAGGAGCGATGGGCGTTTTCCGTCCTGAGCTGCACCACCGCATAAGCTCGCGCACCTGTCTTGGGATTCTCAAGGCCCACTGGCTTCAACGGACCGAACTGCATGGTCTGGCGACCCCGTTCGGCCATCACCTCGATGGGGATACAACCTTCGAAGTAGGCGGTCTTTTCAAATTCTTTGGGTTGGACTTTCTCCGCCGCGAGCAACGCGGCATAGAAGGCATTGTAGGCCGGCTCGTCCATGGGACAGTTGAGATAGTCGTCCCCACCCTTACCGTAACGGGACGCAAGAAATGCGACATCCATATTGATGGAATCGGCATCGACGATCGGAGAGATCGCATCATAAAAATACAAATGTTTACTGTGGGTCAGTTGCGCAATCGCCTGAGACAGTTTGTTGGATGTCAACGGGCCGGTTGCCACAATGCAGAGACAGTCGGTTGGGATCTCGGTGATTTCTTCATGGAGAATGCGAATGTTCGGGTGACTTTCCAGGGCTTGGGTAACCTTGAGCGAAAACTGCTCGCGATCGACGGCCAGGGCTGATCCTGCCGGTACCCGCACCTCATCCGCCACTCGAATAATGAGCGAGTTGAGGCGGCGCATCTCCTCTTTCAGGATACCGGGGGCATTCAAGAGATCCGCTGAACCAAGCGAATTCGAGCAGACTAGCTCGGCCAGACCACCGGTCTTATGCGCTTGCGTCATCTCTTTTGGGCGCATTTCATAGAGCGTGACTTTCGCACCACGATTGGCCGCTTGCCACGCCGCTTCAGACCCGGCCAGCCCCCCTCCGATAATGACAATGTCGTCGCGCATGCGAGTGAAACTCCGAGAAAAGAGATGAAGAGCGGTGGCATTGTAGGAACTGCGTTTTGGCGATGTCAAGGCAACTTCGCTCCGCATAACGCAGTGTCACGGTTGATCCGATTTACGACCCCATGCTAGACTTTGCATACCGTAGGCGATTAGCTCAGGGGTAGAGCGCTTCCTTCACACGGAAGAGGCCACTGGTTCGATACCAGTATCGCCTACCATTTCTCCCCTCCCTTTGTAGATCCATACGACTGGCCTAAACCTACAGCATGCTTGCTCTTGCCTGAACCGTCACAATTCTGGACAGAATCCTGAAGGTCGGCTACACTTCATTCTGTTGAGAGACCGTCGACTTTGAACCGTACAAGACAAGTGAGGTCATCTATGAGGACTACAGCTCTTGCAGTGGGAATGCTCCTGCTCGCCACCACAGTCGGTTGTGCCGGGAACCAGCAGCAGGCGTCGGTCGATGCAGATGGAAGCTATGCTCCCCCGGCCAGCATCTACAGTGTGATGGATCCCACATCCTTGATCTACACCGATGTGGCGGCCGGAGCAGCCCCTAGCGATAACCCCTGGCGCTGGGCCGGTTTCCTCTTACATCCGCTCGGGGTCGCGATGGATTATGGTTTGAATCGACCGATGTATACACCCCCCCGCAAGATGCCGTATCTTTTCGGATATACGGCTGAGGACTCGATGCTGGACAGCCAACGGCGATAATTCGTCGTGCGCATCGTTGTAGACTGAACGCCCGCTTTCCTCACGAGAGCGGGCGTTGCCGTATCATCCCGTTGGCAAACTCTTTTCCATTTCGTGTATGCTCCCTTCGTGAATTGGAATTCACGTGATACACATACGTTTCGCGCCGTGCTCCTTCGACTGTGGGTGGTCTGTGGGCTCGGGCTCTTGCTGAATGCCTGCGACACTCCGGCTCGAAAACCGATCCTCCCACCGTCTGAAAGCGATCTGGTCCTCCTGAAGTCCACAACCCTCTGTACTTCGAGGTCCAGCTTCCTCACGACCCATCCTCTCTCTACCCTCACACCACAAGACTGGGGCACCGGACAAGAGTTCGTGCTCCCTGCCGACCGAAGCCCCTCACATGGCGACGAGTCCTACTTTTTCGATGAAGACGGCATGCTGGTTGGAATCATCTTTACGTTTCCGTCCGGGCTTGACTTGAATCCCTACCCAGTCCTCCGCCACACCTTAATGCAGCTGAAGCCCACATTGGAGTTCTATCTCAATGTGGCGAATCTGTCATCAAAGACGAGCATGGATTCCAGCGCCCTCTATGAAACCGGCGATGAGAAAACGACGACACAGTACTTGGTCCTTGGCCCACGCGAGCAGCCGGCCTTGCTCCAAGCTTCTCTGACGATCGACCCCTATGTACGGCTGTTCTCACCCTATCGACGAGAATTTCTAGAACGATTGCGCTACCCAAGAGGCCAAAAACCCGGACAACAGCTCGACAGTCAAGGTGCCGAGGACAAGGAGCCCTTCCCTTCACTCCAGCAATTCGCGCGCGGCCAAACCGCGCAACTCTCCTACTGCGGAACCCAGAGCTACGATACCGCTGCTGCCGCCTATCAGAAAGCCATCGCAAGCGGCTTTTCGAATAACGTGTGGCTGGCAGAAGCCCACCACAAACTGGGCCTCGCATGGGTAGGGAAAGGACAACACGAGAAGGCCAAGACGGAGATGCTGCAGTCGTTGGCCATCAGACCCAACACTCCGGAAATTCTGAATAACCTCGGTACGGTTTACAGTAAGTTGGGAGACAAGACGAACGCGCTCGCCTCATTCGAAAAAGCCGTGACACTCCGCCCCAACTATGCCATTGCCCGCTATAACTTAGCTGAAGCCTACGAGCCCACAAACCCCAAGCGGGCCCTCTCGGAATACGAGACCTACCTCGCGCTGGTCGACGGTATCTCTGATGAAGCCAATCGAATCGCTCACGTTCAACAACGCGTCAAGGTATTACAACACTAGCAAGATGCTTACAGTCCTCCCGCGGCGCTCTCGCCTCGCTCAGAGGCCCAACGCACTGAAGCATACGCCTCACCGCTTCACTCGCTGCGGCCTTATTGGGGATAAGCCGCGTCTCGGCGCGCCAGGGTTGAGCGGGTGAGAAGCCTGGAATTTTTGAGCATCCTGCTTGGTGTTGTCTGTTATTCTAGACGTGCGAACCAGTGAAGTTTTGGCGTGCCCACATAGTTTTTCCTCAGCCCGATAGTCATTCACGAAAAGGCTGGCGGTATTTCGCACTGGTTCGAGGTGGAACAGCACAGCACGTTCAACGCCGAATCTTCTCTTCCTGCTCTTCGAGTGTCTTGCAGTTGATGCAGAGGGTGGTAACTGGGCGGGCTTTCAGTCTCGGATAGGGAATCTCTTCTTCACAGCGCTCACAAATGCCATAGATGTTCTGGTCCATTCGCTCAAGCGCCTCGTCGATCTTCTTGACCAACCGTTGCTCGCGCTCACGGATCCGCATCGAAAAATTCTGCTCGGCCTCCGCAGACGCCTGATCGCTGACGTCCGGGAACGCCTCCTGACCCTTTGGATTGGCGAGGCCTTCACCCGCCTCCTCCAACATGGTCTTGCGTTGCCGCTCAAGGTTACGACGAATAGCCGCGTATTTTTTTCCCTGGGACGATGCCCTGGTTTTGCGCTTGGGCGTGACAGATTTCGCCACCGACGGAGTCGGCGAAATACGCTTGGGAGAAGAATCTGCTTTCATGCTGCAACCTGCTTGAGGGGATATTCGTCTGAAACGAGCAAAACTATAGCAGGGGCCTGGAGAGAGGGTCAATGGTCAGCATGAGCCCGTCAATCTCGTCACTCAGCATCCTGCTAGAGATCTCGACGGCCCTCGATCGACTTCAGTAACGTCACGTCGTCGGCATACTCGATATCCATCCCGACCGGAATACCATAGGCAATACGCGAGACCCGGGTTCCGAGAGGTTTCAGTTGATTCATGAGATAGATGGCGGTCGCTTCGCCTTCAATCGTCGGACTCGTTGCGAGGATTACTTCCTGGACTCCCCCAAGCTTCACCCGATCGACCAACTCTTCGGCCCTGATATCGGACGGTCCGACGCCGTCCAACGGAGATAAGGCGCCGAGTAGCACATGATACAAACCACGGTAGGCTCCTGCCCGCTCGATGGCATAGGTCGTGCTCGGTTCTTCCACAACCAGAATCCTCGTCTGATCCCGCTTCGAATCGAGACAAAACTCACAAAGCTCTTTCTCTGCGATGTTCCGGCATTGTCGACAAAATGAGAGCCCGTCCTTGACGGCGCGAATCGCCTCGGCCAGGCGAAGTGCGTCTTCGCGGTCGGCTTTCAACACATGAAATGCCAATCGCTGCGCCGTTTTTTGACCGATACCTGGAAGACGGACTAACTCGCGCACCAACCGTACGAGTAGTCCTTGTTGATCAACTGCCATAACGTGCTAGCCCGCTTGCAGGATGCTGAAAAAGTCCGCCAGCGTCGTTCTCGCATCGTTCAGACCCTCCACGTACCCCGAGGGTACGCGTCGGCCCTTCACTCGCTGCGGCCTTGCTGGACAGCCTTTTTGAGCACCCTGCAATAACGTTATCCTCGTATCCCTGTGGAACAGACCGTGGCTCACAACAACATAATTCTTCCGCACCTGCTAGAGCATTCCGGGGACGTTCATCCCGCCTGTAACCGATTTCATCGCACCCGCCATCATCTCACGAGCCTTCCTGAGCGCATCGTTCGACGCGGCCATGACCAAATCTTGGACCATCTCCACATCACCACTTTTCACCACTTCGGGATCAATGACGATACCGACGAGTTCCATGGCCCCATTGGCCGTGACCGTCACACTGCCACCGCCGGCCGTCCCCGTCACGGTCATCGACGACGTCTGCTCCTGCACCTTCGCCATTTGGGCCTGCATCGCCTGCGCTTGCTTCAACAGGTTTCCCATATTGCCCATCGGGTTCTTCATTCCTCAACCTCCTTCTGGCTCGATACCGGTCTCACCTCGGCAAGCTCTGCGCCGAATATCTCCAGCGCCTGCTTGACGACCGGATGGGCCCGCGCTCGCTCGAAAAGGACCAATCGTTGTTCTTTTTCCTTCGCCGCCCTGAGTTGCGCCATCGTCGGCCCTGAAGGGTCGGACTCCGTCAATTCAACAACTCGCAGACGAACCGTCTGACCGCTCAATCGTTCACAGATCGACGTGAGCACCGCCATATTATCAGGCTTCTCGATCATCCCTCGAGCCGCCATCTCCTGCTTGGCGAACCCAATTGTCGCCACGTGGCCCTCCACACCCACAAGCCGCCCCCGCTCTAGAAAAGCGGCAATCCTGGATGACGTATTGCCCACTTCCTCTTGGACCTGCTCCCAATTGAGCGTGATCGTAACACGCTCATTGTCACCAGTGGACAAAGCTACAGGCGTCGAAGCCTTCACCTCGCCGGCACTGACATTCGAAGGATTCGTCGAGGGACCTCGTGGAGACGCCGCACGCTCGACAGCAGAAGACCGCGACGTCACCGGAGCGATCGATGCAGGAGTCGTCGCCTGCGGAGGCCTCGGTAACGGTGAGGGGCCTGCATTTTCTAAGCGACCGGCTGAAGCCGGCTTCCCTAAGGGCACTGGAGCCGATTGAGGGGTGCGTGCCGTCTGAGCTGGCGGCGTCACTTGTTGAGCCGGTTTCCCATCCGACCGACGCAGTAACCGGGTTGCGTGCACGGCCGCTGTTTCGAGCACAAACCGGGGATGCACGCTCAGCCTCAGCGAGTCCTCCGCTTGCGTGAAGATTGCCAATAATTCCTGCAGTTTTTCGGGTGAAAATGAGCGCGCGTCAGCGGCCATCTGCGTGAGATCTTCCGCAGATGCCTCAATCAACCCCTGCCATTCTTGGGATGAGGGCACTACCGACACCACCAGCATGTTGCGTAGATACTCGACGACCTCCGCACAATAGGCACGCAGATCATGTCCTTGGTCCAACAGTTGCGCCAGTACACGCAATGCCGCGGCACTCTCCTGAGCCGTGATCGCCTGAATCACAGCTCGAACAAGCTCTTGTGGAACCGCTCCCAGCAGGGCTTCCAAATCCGCATGTACAATGGTCTTGCCACCGAACGCCACGGCTTGATCGAGCAGGCTCAACCCATCGCGCATGCTGCCTTCGCTGGCCCTGGCCAGCGCCATCAAGCTCCGTTCCTCGATGATGATCTGATCCTGTTCGACCACATGGCGCAGCCGCTCGATGATCTCGGATCGCGCAATCCGGCGGAAGTTGTAATGCTGGCAGCGGGAGAGAATCGTGGCCGGAATTTTGTGAATTTCGGTGGTGGCAAAGATAAACACCACATGCGGCGGCGGCTCTTCCAGCGTCTTCAACAGCGCGTTGAACGCTGAGTTCGACAACATGTGAACTTCATCGATAATGTAGACCCTGTACTTCCCACGAAACGCGGCGAACTTGACGTTCTCGCGGATCTCGCGCACATCGTCTACGCTCGTATTGGACGCCCCATCGATCTCCATGACATCGACGGAGGTCCCCTGCGCAATTTCGAGGCAATTTGAACAAGCGCCGCACGGCGTACCGGTCGATCCACGTTCGCAATTGAGTGCCTTGGCGAGAATTCTCGCGACGGTGGTTTTCCCCACGCCACGGGTCCCTGAGAAGAGATAGGCTTGGGCAATTCGTTTCGTGGCAATGGAATTGACCAGCGTCTGAACAACATGGGGCTGTCCGATCACATCATCGAACGTCCCAGGACGATATTTTCTGGCAGAGACTTGGTAATCCACCGTTGCTACGCTCCGGGCTCTGAATGCTGAACTCTGGATTCTGAGTGTTGGGTTATGGTTCTAAGTCAAAAAAGATCAGTTTTTGTTCAACTCAGTACTCACAACTCAACGCTCCCCGCTTCGAGGGAAAGCGGGGCCAGGTGATCCTGCGGCACACAGAACTGACCGCTTACCGTTGCTTCCTTCCGGACCTGGCGGGGTTCACAGGGTTCTATTGCACAGGGCCCAGCCCCTTACCTCGAAGTTAAAAATAAAAAGAAAAAAGTAGGGAATACGTATGACTGAAACTTTTGCCTTTTAACTTCTTACTTTTACCTTGCCTTGGTATGGCGGAGAGGGTGGGATTCGAACCCACGGTCCCATTGCTGGGACGCATGCTTTCCAAGCATGTCGATTCGACCACTCTCGCACCTCTCCACACCGATTTTCGCGAGGCGGCATCTTAGCATGTGGTCAGATGACCAGCAAGTTGATCGCCGGGGCTCATCACCGATTGAGGAATCGCATGACTTTTCAGAGCAACCTGGAGAGATAACCTCGATATGAATCCTAAATTTTTACGCTTGCGACGCTAAGTGGATTGGGCTATACAGTCAAGAAATTATTAGGATTAATCACCACGGCTCTCTACGCATCAACATGCTGGGATAGCATCATGGGCGCTCACGTACTTTAATTAATTTTGGAGGATTTGATGAAGAAGGTTCTCTGTGGACTCGCTCTGGTTGGATGTGTGATGGGAGGGGGATTGACCACCGAAGTCAATGCTCAAGTTGCCCTTCCTGCTACACCTGCCGTACCGGCTACCCTTGATGTCGTGACGTTGAAAAATGGCAGCGTCATTTACGGAGAAGTCATCGAAATGGCTGGCGGGGTATTGCAAATCAAGACGCCTGCCAGCCCCGACAATTTGATGAAAGTGAACTGGGGCGACGTGTCTAAACTGTCTGTGAATCACCCGATTCCCTTCCATCTCAAGGAAGGGTCCGTGATTATGGGGACCGCCACAGCCGGACCAAATGGGATGCTGAATGTGCAGGCGGAGCCCTTGAAGGGCACGATGGAAGTCCCGATGGACTCCGTGACCTCCATGAATCCCGTCATTCAACCCCCGGTCATCTACTCAGGCAGCGTCGTGGGTGCCTACTCCCAAACAACCGGAAACAGCCATTTGAAAAATGCCAGTTTGCTCGGAGACTTGGTGGCTCGGAGCGAGCAGCTCCGCCTGTCGATCAACGGTCGCTACATCTACTCTGACAACGCCGATACCCTTGTGGCTCGAAACGCGCGCGGGACGATCAAGCTCGACTTCTTTATCACCAAACGGTTCTACTGGTTCGCCTCCGCCTACTTCGAAAACGATCGCTTCCAAGACCTGAAGATGCGCACTGCACTCGCGAGCGGACCTGGCTATCAATTCATCGAACGGGGAGACTTCTCTGGCGTCTTCAACGATATGACGTTCTACACCGAAACCGGCGTCGCCTACTTCAATGAAGACTTCCGCGCGGCAGACGACAGGTCGAGTCTTCGCGCACGCGTGTCCATGAAGTGGAACTGGCCACTCTGGGACGATCGCATGACGCTGTACCATTACAACGAAATCTTCCCCTCTCTCCAGAATACATCGGACTACTTCCTCACGATGGATAGCGGCGTGCGGTTCAAGATTTGGGACGGATTCGCGAGTGGCTTCCAAGTGACCACGCGATATAACAGCAATCCGGCGCGTGGCACCGGGGATACGGACAACTTGTACCTCGCGACCCTTGGGTACAACTTCGATACGACTAGGAAACGATAGTCCCGACAGTAGCCAATGCAGTACACTGTCTACTCTCGGGAGGAGGAACTATGCTAAAAGAATTCAAAGAGTTTGCCATGAAGGGCAACGTGCTCGATATGGCAATCGGTGTCATCATGGGCGGAGCATTCGGGAAAATCGTCTCCTCGCTGGTCAGCGACGTACTGATGCCGCCAATCGGCCTGCTCTTGGGAGGCGTCGACTTCACGGGCCTGTTTATCAATCTCTCTGGTACCGCTCAGCCATCGCTTGTAGCCGCGAAGGCCGCGGGAGCCCCGACGCTCAACTACGGGGTGTTCTTGCAAACCATCTTCGATTTCATCATCATCGCGTTTGTGATCTTCATGTTTGTCAAGCAGATGAACCGGTTCAAGAGAGAAGCGCCTGCGGCGCCTCCTCCGCCACCGCCAGGGCCGACAAACGAAGAAAAGTTATTGATGGAGATCCGCGACGCGCTGAAAGGCCGTCACTAATAATGACCGTCACCACGAGATTTCCCACGATGCGGGAGTGGGAAAAACTCACACGATCGATGACCCGTGCGACTTACAAGGAGGAAATCATCATGCAGGTATTCAAAACCACCATCCTCGCGACAAGCGTGCTTGCTCTGGCAGGCTGTGCGAGCTGGGATAAAAGCCCTATTTGCAATTCCACTCACCAATGGCAGGCCTGGTCTGACGTTCGTTGTAATCCACCGAAAGATACGGTCGACCACGCCGCGATGGAAGCCGCCGACCGTCTCGCGGCTCTCCAAAAAGAACGGCAACGGCTGGCCGACGAACTGGCCGCGGCAAAGAAACAGAACGGCGCCTTGAGTAGCCGTGTGAGCGATCTGGAACGGCAGCTCGCCGACCGTGATCGTGAGATTGCGTCGCTTCGCTCAGGAGCCGGGGATTCAGCCAGACTGGCCAGCCAGCTCTCCGCGACAAACAGCGATAAAGACAAGTTAGCAAGCGATAGAGACAAGTTAGCAGCAGATCTCGAAGCTGCCAGAAAGCGCCACGCTGATCTCGAAGCTCAATTGGCCGATCGCGATAAGGAGCTGGCCGGTCTGCGCGGCGACCTCTCAGCGGAAATGGCTAAGCTGAGGGAAGCACAACGCGGGTTGATTCGAGCCCTCAAGCCGCAGATTGACGAAAAGAATATCACCGTCGATCTCAACAACGAGCGGTTGCTCATCAACTTGGCCTCCGGCTACCTGTTCGGTTCCGGTGAAGACCAGCTCAAACCAGCCGGAGTCGATGCGCTCAAACAGGTCGGTGGTATCCTCAAGGACTTCCCGGAGTACAAGGTTCACGTAGAAGGTCATACCGACAACCGACCGATCAAGCGTACACTGAAAAAGAAGTTCCCGTCGAACAAGGAATTGTCTGAAGCACGCGCAGCTAACGCGGTGCAGGCTTTGGCGGATGGTGGACTCTCCGGGGCGCATGCCATGGGAGCAGCCGACACCAAGCCAGTGATGCCGAACACCACCGATGCGGGACGGACCAAGAACCGCCGCGTTGAAATCAGCGTCGTCAAGTAGCGGCTCGATACGCCGGAGGAGGCCGCGACATGCTCGCGGCCTCCTCCGAGCTCAGTCGTGATTGCTTTACCGCTGATGACAGGCGCTAGGGCAGGCCTGTTGTGCGACGAAAAGAGAAGTAGACGAAAACAAGAATGAGTATAGTATGGGCCGCCTTGCCGGTATTTGTGATCGGCCTCACAAAGCGTAAAGAAGGAGGGCGGTGAGGTACAACAAAGCGCCAAGGATATGAAAGCGCAGGATGCCATAAAAACGCCGGAGAAATGAAGGGCGAGGGGATGAAACTCAATGATGCCGCCATGGGCAAGTAGTGTCTAGGATAGATTCCTTACGATCCAGAAGGGGGAGATTATGATGCAGGCATATAAAACCGCTATCCTCGCAACAAGCATGGTGGCTTTGGCAGGCTGTGCGAACTGGGATAAAAGCCCAATTTGTACCGACAAGCACGGATGGCTAGCTTGGTCTGACGTCCGGTGCAATGCCGACAATGCACCGAAGGCGACAGACGACAATGCTGCTCGTCTTGCGACTCTCGAACAAGAACGTCAACGTTTGGCCGACGAACTGGCTGCGGCACAGAGACAGAACGGCGCACTCAGCAGCCACGTAAGCGAGCTGGAAGGACAGATGAGTCAGAGCAAGGGCAGCTTGGTCAAGGCCGAGAAGGACCTCCTGAAAGCGCTGCAACCTGAAATTTCCAAGGGGACAGTGTCGGTCAATCAATCCGGTGATGCGCTCACGATCAATCTCGCCTCCAGTCTGCTGTTTGCTTCAGGGCAGGACCAGCTGAACGCCGACGGAACCCGTGCCTTGAAGCGTGTGGGGGGCGTCCTCAAAGACTTCCCGGACAAGCAGGTGCATGTGGCGGGATATACCGACAACATGGCAATCGCAGGCGCGTTACAAAAGAAGTTCCCGTCCAATAAGGAGCTTTCTGACGCTCGTGCCTATGGTGCCGCTCGCGCACTGCGTGACGGCGGGGTGAGCAACAATTTATCGGCCGCAGGCCACGGCGACAGTAACCCGCTTGCCAGCAACAACACGGAAGCAGGGCGTGCCAAGAACCGCCGCGTAGAGGTGATCGTTAAATAACAGAAGAAACAGTTCTTCTGTTCCTGAAGAGAGAAGGGGCTCTTCCCAACGGGGAGAGCTCCTTCGTCGCACATAGCGACAGATACCCCCGTCTCAAATCCTCGCGGCATCCAACCTGTGTCCAAGTTCCGTAATGCATCTCTTACGTTGACTGGCAAACTGTTCGACAACTTCCGTTGGCGCCCGCCTGTATCTCTTCCTCAGATCTACCAAGACGAGTTCTAGCCATTGTTGGGTGCACGTCATAGTTACAATGCACTTGCCTCTGTCATGTAACCAGCCGGACGAGAGCAGACTTCCGGACTTTCTTCAATGACGAGCGTCTACAGAAGTTGTTTTCTATCTCGCAAAACTGATTCCGTATATTTATCAGGGTTCGACCTTGATCCGACTATGCGAGGAGGGGCGTTGACACACTCGATGGACGAGAGTGTGCTGGCCATCGGGGGATTCCATCCGCGGTTTCCCGCGCCGGCAGGCCTGCCGGCCTTACGCCGTCTGGCCCTCACCCTGGCCGATGGCGACAGCTTGCAGCTGCGCTGCCAGGCCTATCTGGCGCTCACCTCCAACACCGTGCAGTTCGGCGCGCGCGTGGATCTGCATGCCGCGGGCGGCGGCTTCAGCTTCGACGGCATGCTGGGCTTCGACGCCCTTGTGCAACTCGCCCCCTTGGCGTTTCAAGTCGATGTGGCGGCGGCCATTGCGTTGCGCTATCGGGGCCGCCTCCTCATGGGGATTTCGTTTAGTGGGAGGCTGGCCGGGCCCACCCCCTGGCAGGTGGAGGGTAAGGCCACCATTAAGATTCTGTTCTTCAAAGTGTCCGTGCGCTTTGAGCGGCAGTTTGGGTCCCGAACCGCGCCACCGTTGCCGGCGGCTATTGATGTGTTGGCCTTGGTGACCGAGGCGCTCCGGGACCGCCGCAACTGGAGTGCGACGCTCCCGCGCACCGAACCCGCCGTAGTCACCCTGCGCGAGGCCACGCCCGCACCCGAGGCCCTGCGCGTGCACCCGCTGGCGGAGTTGACCGTGCGGGAGCGGGTCGTGCCGCTCAACCGGCAGATTACCAAAATGGGCACGGCGCCGCTGCGCGGGGGCCCCACGACGGTGACCGTGCGGGCCACGGACCGCAGCGCCACGCCACAGACCATCGCCACGACGCCGGTGCAGGAGCCGTTTGCGCTGGCGCAGTTTGAGGATCTCCGGGATGACGAATTGCTCGCGCGGCCGGCCTTTGAGACGCAGGAGGCGGGAGTGGCCTTCACGCTGGAGACCGTGGCCTTTGAGGAGGACCCGACGCTCACGACGACACTCCAGTATGAAACGCAACTCATCGATCCGACACGGCCCCCGGAGCCGGCGCGCCCGGGGTACGTGCTGCCGGCGGCGGTGCTGGTGCGCGAGGCGTAATT
>JACMLT010000138.1 GCA_014379455.1 Nitrospiraceae bacterium | reverse complement strand
CCCAGGCCTGAGGGGCAGTCCCGTTATTTCACGTGCACGAATACCGATGGGCATATCCGGTAGAGCGCTCCCGGGTAGGTCGGGAGGACCCCCCTTAAAAAGCCCAATGGGCGCTCAAGACCCTTCAGCTAGTTATATGCGGCCTCCCGTAATCGGCCCTTTGTTTTGCGAGCCGTCGATTGATATTACTTGCTAGTGCTTGGAGTTATCCCCGGCTACGAGGCCGCCAGAATACACTACGTGAGCGCGAGGAAATCACAACCACCTGTACAGTTCCGACGGCCGATCCACCTTGGTTGTCGCTGATCGTATAGCCAAATTGTCCTGTCCCGCTGAAGCCCTTATCGGGAAAATAGGTGATCATTCCGTTGGCCAGCCTCAAGGTCCCGTGTGTGTCATCCGTGGCGATCACGGCCGTGACTGTAATGCGGTCTCCATCCGTATCGGTATCGTTCGCCGTGAGGTCGGTTGCTGGAAAGGTCAATGCCATGTCTTGAGTGGCCGTGATCCGATCAGGATTGGCGACAGGGGGATCGTTGACAGAATTCGCCGACGGGGGCGGTGCAGGCAAGAGGGATTCGACTCCTTTGACTGTTGCGTCGGTTGAGGCAAGATATGTTTGTTCGCCATCGAGACGGCGAAAGGCGTTGCGAAGCAGAAACGGCGAGGCCAGTGTCGTAATAGCTCCCATGAGAACCAAAATAGAAAAGAGATCCTGACTGATGAAATTGTTCGAGAGCGCGATATTGGCGATTACGAGTTCCATGATGCCTCTGCCGTTCAGGCCACATCCCAATGTCCAACTTTCCAGTTTTGACAAGCCTGCGAGCCGTCCGCCCCAAAATCCACCCAGGAGTTTTCCCGCAAATGCCGCTGCCAGAATGGCGATGACGAGTGGCCAGTTACCCAACGATGACATTTGAAACTCTAATCCTAGGCCGGCAAAGAATATCGGACCCAGAAACCCCATCGTGATGGTTGAGGCAATTTTTTTGACAGCGTCATAATTGGCCCGGCCGATCGATTCATGCCCGAGGATCATGGCGCCGAAGAACGCGCCGATGATGAAATGCAATCCGATGAGGTCAGAGAGAGTGGCGAACAGCAAGACGAAGAGCAACACAATGGCGAACAGCGCTTCCTTTCCTTTGAGCCACATCAACAGATGGCCAAGCAGTTTTTTGGAGACGGTGATGCGACCGCTCGAATGGCGAATGAGCCTCGCGACTAACACGACGGCGGTCATGAACAACAATGTTTTGGCCAATGACCAGGCAGTGAGTGTCAAAATCTGTTGCCATCCTCCGTCCCCAGACTGAAGGTCCAGGATTGCGCCGAGTATCAGCAAGGCAGCCACGTCGTTCATGACGGCGGCCGCAATGATTTTCTCGCCGATATCGGTTTGCAGCTTTCCAAGGTCCATTAAAATCCTGACGCTGACCGGCAACGCGGTGATCGCGATGCACAGGCTGATGAAAATGATGCGCATGTGGTCGAAGCCGAAGGCAAGTCCGAGAAGAGATCCCAATGCGAGTGGAATGAGAAATCCCATGACGCCCACCCACAGGCCCTTTCCACGGAACGCTCTCCTCAGGGAGGGGAGGTCCATTTCCAGACCTGCATGAAAGACCAACAGGAGCACTCCGAGTTCAGCTATGGTTTTGATATCGGGAGTCAGTTGTAGGTAGTTCAAAACGGAAGGCCCAACTAGCACGCCAGCCGCGATTTCTCCGAGCATGGCCGGTTGCCCATACCGTTCGGCGATCTCGCCCGCAATTCGCGATACAATCAGCAAGAGGAGCAGTGATTGAATGAGTGGCAACGGTCATTCCTTTGTCAGCGACGCCGGGTTTCTCAGGAATCAGCGAGGCAAAGCTATCCGACTTTGCACAATAGTCCCACGGGGAATGGGCGCAACACTTCGTCCAATCGACAGGCCCCGCTGTCGAATACCCGGCCATCCAACTCCTGGCGCCACTGGCCTGGAGGCAGATCGATCACGGTGTGAGGCCATCCTCCCTGAGCGTGTAAGCGCAAGCGTGGAGCAATAGCAATTACTTCTCCGCCGCGCATGAAGCTGACCACCGACGTGGATTGCTCCCCTCTGGCGTAGAGGGGAACATAGCTTCCCGTGTGACCAAATGCCTGTGGCCGTTCACGCCGAATACGCAGCCCTTGCTGGATAAGCCACAGTTTCGGTAGCCCTTCCTTGCGCCGTTGCCAGATGGCTTCCGGCGACAATTCCGACAATTCGCGCAGCCACCACCGCCGGACATCGTAGTCAACGGGACGTCGATTGTCAGGGTCGACCAAGCTGAAGTTCCACAGTTCGGCCCCCTGATAGAAATCGGGAATACCCGGCGCGGTCAGTTTGATCAGTGTCTGAGCCAGCGAGTTCTGCTGTCCGAAGGTATCCAGACCCTCAACGAAACAATCGAGTTCCTGAATAAACTCTTCATTCTCATACAGGCTCCGCACGAAGGATCTGATTGACTCTTCATAGTCCTTCTGTGAATCGGTCCAGGACGTGTGAACTTTTGCCTCGCGCATGGCCTTCTCGAAGTACGGCCATGCGCGCGCCTCTTCGAGTGGCCACACGCCCACGAGTGTCTGGTACAAGAAGTATTCAAAGTTATGATCGGGAGTATGGGCTCCCCAACAGCGCGTATGGTTGGAAGACCAGGCAGAGACCGTCTCTATCCATCGGGCAGGCATTTCCGAGAGAACGGCCAGTCGCGCCCGCACATCCTCGCTTCGCTTCGTATCGTGGGTGGATGTGGCAAGCATCGTGTTCGGCCAATGCCGCTGCATGTCCTGACACCAGGTATGAAATTGCTCGACGGTGATGCCGTAGCGTCCCGGATCGCCGCCGACTTCATTGAGCGCAATGAACCGATGATAGCAATAGAATGCCGTGTCTTCAGCGCTTTTCGCCATGACGGGCGCCGTAACTTGCTGGAAGCGAGCCACGAAGTCGCTCTCCAGATCTCCTGGGATCTTGAGGAGGAGGATATCGCGGATAAAACCTAATAGATCGCTTCCCAGATTTGGGCGCCTTGTCATGACGCACTGAAAGACCTGTGCGATCACTCGAGCATCCTCCTCGGAGACGTGGCCGACGCGAGGGCGCACATAGGTCCGGTAGACCGGGAAATCCACCATCAATTCACGGAGCGCCTCATGCAATTCCTGCCTGGTGTAATCGCGATGGTGAGGGTGACGCTCACAGATATTGGACAACATTGAGGTCAGCAGATTGAGATCGCTGCCCAAGACTTGCCGCAATATCTGAAGCTTTTTTTCCCGCAGGATATCAGGAAAGGTTCTTGTCTCGCCTGTGAAGTCGCCATAAAACCGGGTCAGGGTCTCTTCGCTGTCCGGATCAATGAACAGGCCCATGACCTGGTTGATAAAATCATACCCGGTCGTTCCGGACACGGGCCAGGATGCGCGCATGTGCTCATCGGGCATGAGAATTTTTTCAACTACAATCCATCCACTTGGGACGCGTTCACGCAGTCGAGTCAAATACTGCTCGGGATCCAACAACCCGTCCGGATGGTCGACCCGGACACCATCGACCTCTGTGTTCGATCCCAACCACTGGAATAACAGTTCATGGATATCGGCAAAGACCTGCTCATGCTCAGTGCGCAAGCCGATGAGCGTGTTAATGTCGAAAAATCGTCGATACCCCAGGTCTTGTCTGGCCGTCCGCCAGAACGCCAACCGATAGTTTTGCCGTTCCAACAGTTCATGCAGCAATGCGTGATCCCGGTTGATGGTGTCGATGGTGTGGTCCACGGCCGCCGCTGCGCCAGCAT
>JACMLT010000137.1 GCA_014379455.1 Nitrospiraceae bacterium | reverse complement strand
GCCACTTGGCGTCACGGTTCGACTATTCTCATTACATGCTTCGGAATCAGGGCCCCCAGTCGTTCTGCCACAAATACCTGATCGATGTGACGAGCATCGTGAAGAACGTATAGGCCCACCTACAGGCCTCCACTGTCTTTCCGTTATCCCCTTCTTTGTAGTTGCATGAAGCCGCTTCATAAGCCATTCAGATAATGCATCTTCTCGGCCATGACCCTGGTGAGTTTCCTAGCCATAACAGTTGGCCTCTGCCTTGCTCGGAGAGAGGGACGGAGGGCCGTACCCACTCATCGAGATCGCAGGGAAGTTTCAAGAGTCAGCACATCGATTGTGCGGCTGCGATCTTTCGCCACTATAGGCATCAGAAATGAACGCCCCTCAGCAGGCGTGGGATGCCCTTGATCAAGACGTGCCCATTCCGTCCTGTGTACACACCTCACATACAGCACATCGGCGATTCAGCAGAATCGTTCATGATCTGAACATCATCGGAAGTTAGCTGCAGGCAAGGGTCGCCGCTATTTCTGAAATGTCTTTAAACGTTAAGTATCGAGATACTCCGCTGTCTGCTGCGGGAGGTTGAATGCGGAGGGCTGTCGTCGTGAAAAAACATGATTTTCTTCCGAGTTTTCAGAAGATGTACTACTCTGTCCATATGCGTGGGTAATGAGGCGAGAATCAGTTTTCACCATGCTGAATGAGCCCTGGTCTTGTCCATTTTTATTTGGGATAATACCCTTAACACTTTAGGGAGGTGCTCTCTGTCTATAGTGGAGAAATTGTCTATTGGCTTTCGCCCTCAGCCCCCAATAGACAACCCAAAGCGTTGATGTTACAGCCATTGCCTCTGTCTATTCACAGCCTTACGGACCTCTTCGAGTTTTCTTGCCGTCAAAAGCCGCAGGAGCTCGCCTATGCCTTCGTTCGTGACACCCTCGACCTTGAGAGTCAGCTGACCTATGGTGAACTTGAACGCAGGGTGCGCTCACTTGCTAGTCATTTAGCACGCAGGGCGCGACCTGGTGCAAGAGTACTCCTTCTCTACCCACCTGGGCTCGACGTTGTCTGCGCATTCTGGGCCTGTATCTGTGCCGGATTGGTGCCGGTCCCTGCTCCCGCTCCGGACCCTGTCAGACGGAAGCATAGCCTGCCGAGGCTGCGCGCCATTGTCGAGGATGCGCAGGTATCGCTGGTGCTCACAACCTCTGATATCAAGACCGGTTCTTCAGAGCTTTCGATCACCAAGGATGGGAGCCAGATTGAATGGTTGGCCACCAATCAATCTTTCGATCAATGCGATGCGGTCGAGTTGCCACGTCTCAATGAAACGGCTCTAGCCTATTTGCAATATACCTCAGGATCGACGGCCTCTCCTCGTGGCGTCATGGTCAGCCATGGGAATGTACTGGCGCACTGCAAGGCCTTGAGTCTGGCTGGAGGAATATCGGACCGTAGCCGGTCGCTTTGTTGGTTGCCGTATTTCCACGACTATGGATTGCTGCATGGAATCATCGCCCCGTTCTATGCCGGTATCCCTGCCTATCTCATGTCGCCGGTCACGTTTCTCAGGCGCCCGTTGCGTTGGCTAGAAGCTGTGTCTCGATTTGCCATTACGCACAGCGGCGGACCGAATTTTTCCTACGAGTCTTGTCTCCGAGCCGCTCGGCAACAGCAGGAGTGGCAGGCTGACTTACGTACGTGGATGGTCGCAAGTTGCGGTGCGGAGCCCATCCATCCGGATACGGTTGAGCAGTTTATCCAAACCTTTGGGCCACGGGGTTTCCGGCGAACGTCGTTTGCGCCGGCATATGGACTGGCTGAAGCGACGCTGTTGGTGACGATGAAACGGATCGAGGCGGAGCCGACCTACCTGAAGGTAGAGGCAGACGCATTGGCTAACTCGATTGTCAAAGAGTCTTCCACATTGGGAAGCGGAGCCCGGACATTGGTCGGATGCGGGGAGCCCCTCGAAGAGACGTGTATTCGAATTGTGAATCCTACGATCCGGAGCCTCTGCCAGGCCGGTGAGGTGGGAGAAGTATGGCTGGCCGGAGCTGGGATTGCCGTTGGATATTGGGGGAGGCAGGAGGAAAGTGACATCACCTTCAAGGCCACCCTCGCCGACTCAGGAGAGGGTCCCTACCTACGGACTGGAGATCTCGGATTCATTTATGCGGGAGAGCTGTTTCTGACCGGCCGGCTTAAGGATCTGATCATCGTGCGGGGACGGAACTATTATCCCCATGATTTGGAGTGGACGGCTGAAGAGGCGCACCTGGGATTGCGGCGAGGATGCGGAGCGGCCTTTTCGATCTCGAGCGAGACCGGAGAGCGCGTGATACTCGTCTATGAGATTGAAAAGAAATTACCCGAATCAGATATGACGGAGGTGATGAGCTGTATCCGTCGCGCGCTGGCTGACGAGCATGAATTGGAAGTCCACAATGTGGTGCTGATCAAGTCCGGGACTATCCCGAGAACGTCCAGCGGAAAAATTCAGCGGCACGCCTGCAAGACGGACTTTGAGTCCGGGCGCCTTGCCGTGGTTGGGGCGAGTACGCTGGGCGCGACCGGGGAAGAGGAACGCATCGAGTCGCTGAGCGACATTCCATACACCGCAGTCGAGAAGGGGCTAGCTGATATCTGGCAGGAGGTGCTGGGAGGGCCTCATCCACGACGCCATGCGAACTTCTTCGCGTTCGGCGGCAATTCGCTGCTTGCAGCACAAGTTGTGGCGAGAATTCTCGATGTGTTCCATGTCGAGGTTCCTCTCAGTGTGCTGTTCGAAAATCCGATGTTTTCTGCGCTGGCTACTCGTGTCAGTGAACTCAGCGCTAGTCAGGACAAGGCGGAGACTGCTGTGGAGGGTCGTGGATTTTCAGGTGGCGGCGATGGCGGGATGCAGACTGCTCTCGTATCACTGTCCTCTGTATCAAGGCAAGGTCGGATGCCGCTCAGTTTCTCGCAGCAGCGACTCTGGTTCCTAGAGCAGGTTCATCCTGGCAGCTCGATGAATCATATCTCCATGAGTGTACGTATACGGGGTTCTGTCAATTCCGAGGTGCTGAAGCGGTCGGTGCAGGAAATGATCTGCCGACACGAGATTCTTCGAACCTGCTTCGGGTCGGAGAGGGGCGAGGGGTTTGCGGAAGTATCTCGTGAGATGGTGTTCACGATGGGAACACATCATCTCCAAGCGCTGAACCAGGCAGAGCAAGAAGTTGAGGTCCAGCAGCTGCTACGGGCGGAAGCTGGTCAACCGTTTGATCTCGGGCAAGGGCCGTTGTTCAGGATTGCATTATTGGCACTCGACCAGGATCAGCATGTGCTGGGGCTGACATTCCATCGCCTTGTAGCCGATGGGTGGTCTTTGCGTGTGTTCTGCAAGGAATTGGCGCTTCTCTATGAAGCCGGCGGTGATGTTCAAGGCGCTGGACTATCCACGCTGAGCGTTCAGTATGCTGACTATGCGAATTGGCAACGAACCAGGCTCAATCAGGGTCTTCGTGAGGTCCATCGAGAATACTGGATCGGGCAGTTGAATGGAGCTCACCCACCCGTCGAGCTACCGGCCGACCGTCCGCGTCCACGCCCGCGGACGTTTGAAGGGGGTGTGCGGTCACAGCCTCTCTCTCCCGGGCTTGTGAATGCCTTGGAAATCTTCTGCCAACAGCAGGGTGTGACGACGTTCATGGTGCTGTATGCCGTCTTTGTGACATGGCTGCAGCGTTACACCCAAGAGCCTGATGTTATTGTTGGATCGGTTGTGGCTGGTCGGCGTCGTGTAGAGCTCGAGAATGTGATGGGGTATTGTGTGAATACGGTGGCGTTGCGGTCCACACTTTCGGATGGACTCACCGGGCAAGACTTATTGAAGCAGGTACGCCGAGTGGTGACTGAGGCCTATGATCATCAGGAGCTACCGTTTGAAGAAGTCATTGAGGCGTTGTCGTTACGACGTGAGGGGACGCTTTCCCCGCTCTTCAATGTGATGATTGTGGGCGAAGACGATCCATTGTCCGCCTTCACAATTCGAGACCTTGAGGCGACCCATCTTCCCTGGGAGCCGACTGCGTCGGAGTTCGATCTCGTGTTGATGGTTGTGAACAAGGTTCATGGTGTGGAATTGGTGTTGCTCTACGACTCCACAATTTTTGATCAATCCACCGTCAGTCGCATGTTGGGGCAGCTGGAGTCCCTCCTTGGGGAATTCATCAAGAAACCTGAGGCCCGCCTTGGCGAGCTCTCGTTACTCACGTCGGAAGAGCGTCGGCACATTTTGGCGGAATGGAACCGCACCAACGATCCGGCTCCATTTTCCTCCGGCATCCATGCGCTCATCGAGGCGCAGGTGGAGCGGACTCCGGAGGCCATCGCGGTGACCTGTGGGGACGAGTCTGTCAGCTACCGGGAATTGAATCGACGTGCGAATCGAGTCGCCACGGCCTTGCAGACGTTAGGGGTCTGTGCCGACGTGCCGGTGGGGCTTTGTGTCGAGCGCTCGGTGGACGGTCTTGTGGGCCTCCTGGGTATTCTCAAGGCGGGAGGGGGCTATGTTCCTCTGGATCCGTCCTTCCCCGATCACCGTCTCCGGCTCATGCTGGATGATGCGAAGGTTGCGATCGTGGTGACACAGGGGCACCTCCATAGCCATGTACATGGCTATGGAGGCCAGATATGCGACGTGGAGACTCTCTGTCAATCCACAATGAAGGGAGGGGAGGAGAATCTCGCGGTCCCCGTTTCCCCTGATCAATTGGCGTATATCATGTACACCTCAGGGTCGACCGGGAGACCCAAAGGTGTAGCCGTCACACACCGCAATCTGGTGACTTCTCTTCGTGCCAGGCTTCAGTATTACCCGGAACCGATCTCTCGGTTCCTACTCACCTTCTCTCTGGCTTTTGATGGTTCTGTGACGGGCATCTTTTGGACCTTATTGCAAGGGGGGCAATTAGTCATTCCTTCTGAGGCTGCCCATCGCGATCCGGCCGAACTTGCTGCGCTGATCGAACAGCACCTGATCTCGCATGTTGTATGGGTACCCTCTTTATACCATGCCGTGCTCGGTGAGGCGTTGGATGCACAGTTGGAATCACTTCGTATCGTCATTACCGCCGGAGAGAGCCTTCCTCTTGAACTCGTGAGACGGCATTACCAGTTCGTGTCTTCCGCCACGCTGTACAACGAATATGGGCCGACGGAAGCCACGGTCTGGTGTAGCGTGTATCACACGACACGCCAGGAAGCAGGGGCCCGAGTCCCGATCGGAAAACCGATCGATTGTATGCAGCTGTATGTGCTGGATGCGGGCCTGGAGCCGGTGCCTATCGGCGTACCGGGTGAGCTGTATGTGGCAGGGGAT
>JACMLT010000014.1 GCA_014379455.1 Nitrospiraceae bacterium | reverse complement strand
CCGGTGCGCGTAACTCCATCAGAGGATGTCCTGGCCGATGCGCCCTACTTCGTCGACGCGGTCCTTCGGGAGTTGGAAGAGTCTGGTGTGGCCCACTTGCCGGAAGGATTGCGGATCAACAGCACACTCGATCCTATGATTCAGCAGGCGGCTACCGACTCGCTGGGGAAGGGATTGGCTAAGTTAGAGACCGGGCATTCCCACCTCACACCGTCACTGGAATCGGTCGTGCAAGGGGCGGTCGTGGTGCTCGATCCCAAGACCGGATCTGTGCTGGCGTTGGTGGGGGGCCGAGACTACCGGCGGAGTCAATTCAACCGTGCGGTTCAGGCCCGGCGGCAACCGGGTTCGCTCTTCAAACCCTTCGTCTATCTTGCCGCATTGGAAGCGGCCCGCGAGAGTCAAGTCGGCCAGTTGACCGCGGCGAGTTTGTTGTCGGACGAACCGGTCACCTTTGAATCGGAGACCGGTTCGTGGTCTCCGCAGAACTACGATAAACAATTTCATGGGCCTGTGACGGTACGGAGCGCGTTGGAACAGTCGTTCAATGTGCCGGCGGTACGCGCAGCCAAGACACTGGGGGCGAAGCCGATCGTGCAGCTGCTGCATCGTCTTGGCGTGACAAGCGTCATCGGCGATGATCTTTCATCAGTGGCCTTGGGCAGTTCGTCCGTGTCGTTGATGGAGATTACCTCGGCGTATGGAGCAGTGGCGAACGGAGGGATTGCCGTCAGGCCGACGGCGGTGCGCTCAATCAGGGATCGACAAGGAGACATGGTGTGGAATGGCGTGCAGGATCGGCAACAGGCTGCCTCGCCTCAAGGGGCCTATGTGTTGACCTCCATCCTTGAAGGCGTCATCCAGCGTGGCACGGCGAAAAAAGCCAACGTTCTGGGATTTCAAGGTTCAGTGGCCGGGAAAACCGGCACCACTGATGGGTATCGTGACGCGTGGTTTGTGGGCTACACGCCCGACGTGGTGATTGGGGTGTGGGTGGGGTTCGATGATGAACGACCGTTGCGTCTTACAGGATCGCAGGCGGCGTTGCCCATTTGGATGGATCTCGCGAGCCGGATCATTCCACCCACGGTTTCCGCGTTCGTGGCGCCGCCGGGAGTCGTCGTTCGCGCCATCGATCCGAAGACCGGGCAGCTGGCGACGTCGCAGTGCCCCGAGCAGATCTCGGAGGTGTTCATCGAGGGGACAGAACCCGGCGTCTACTGTGAAGTGCATGGAGAGGGAATCTGGGAACGTCTCCGACACACATTTGGATTCTCCTAGGCCTTGGCTGGATGATTAGTGTAAGGTGACCTGAATGATCGGCTGTGAAAGGGGGGATGACGTATGAAGAGTAGTAACTTTGGCGGGGACGACAACATTACCCTCTTGGCAAAAGGTGTGGTCTTGAAGGGTGAGATTCATGTCGAAGGGACGGTGCGGATCGATGGCCGTCTCGACGGCGACATTCAAACCAAAGGGCATGTTATTATCGGCGAGGATGGGTTGGTGCAGGGAACGATCAACGCCGGCACGGTGGTCAGCAGCGGTCGCATTAAGGCAAAGGTGACGGCGAGTGACCGAGTTCAGTTATTGAAGACGGCGACACTCATCGGAGAAGTCCTCACACCGACGCTCATCATGGAAGAAGGGGCCAAGCTCCAAGGCGCGACCGATATGGGGGTGGCCGCTTGGTCCGACGAGCTTCCAAAATTGCCGGGCAGCGTCAGTGATCTTTCTGCGCACCGAGCCAAGCAGGTGGTGGTGCTCGATAAAGAGGCTAGCGGCGACGCGCGGCGATAGGTCTGTCGGTTCTCTCCTGTTCGTGTCCGACCCATGACGAAGCCGCAGCTCTTCACCGCCGTGTTTTTTGCTCTCCTTCTGTTGCTTCTGTATCAGATCGCTCTGATGTTTCGGCCGTTTCTCTTTCCCGTCCTCTGGGCTGCGCTCCTTGCCCATCTCACCTATCCACTCCATGTCCGGTTCACCTCGTTCGTGCGTGGCCGGGAGGTTGTGTCAGCCTCCTGTCTCACCCTCCTAGTGTTGGCCCTCGTGGTGATTCCGATTTCCATGCTGGGAGTGTTGCTGGCACGTGAAGCGATTACTGCAGAGCAGGCCATTCGCGAGTGGATCGCAAGCGGGGCACTCCAGAGGCTGCCGGAGCAATTACGCACATGGCCGGTTATCGGAGGGCTCCTTCAGCAGTTCAATGACAGGGTATTATTGACGCCAGATTCCTTGGAGCAGGGGCTTCTCTCGGCTGCGACGTTCCTCAGTCGTTTCTTTCTTGAGCAGGTCGGCGATCTGCTAAAGAATGCATTTCTGCTCGTGACCGATTTCTTTCTCATGCTCT
>JACMLT010000002.1 GCA_014379455.1 Nitrospiraceae bacterium | reverse complement strand
AGAGGTCGAAGATATGGATGGACAGCGTCCGGCCAGAATCGAGCAGCGACTCCGGCATACGGTCCACATAGCCGCTCGTGAAGATGAGCGCGGCTGTTTCCGCAATGGCCCGGCCCACTCCGAGCACCAGACCGACCAGGAGTCCCGGTACGGCTGCCGGCAACAAGAGATGCACCAGCGTTGTGGTCCGCGAGAGCCCAAGGGCGGCGGCGGAGAGCCGGTAATCAGTCGGCACGGCCCGGAATCCTTCCTCCGTTGAACGGATGAGGATCGGCAGCACCATGCAGGCCAGCGTCAGACCGCCGGACAGGATCGAGAAGCCTAGCCCCAGCGTTTTGCAAAAGAAGGCGTTGCCGAAGAGTCCGAAGACGATCGACGGCACGCCCGACAGCACATCAAGACTGCGGCGGATCAGCCGTCCGAACAGACTGTCATCCGTTGTGAACTCTGCTAGCAGAATCGCGGTCCCGACGCCGATGGGAAGGGAGACCCCAAGACAGACACCTAAGATCAATGCAGTCGAAACAATGATAGAACCAATCCCGCCTTCGCGCCCGGTATTCCGAGGGGGGGCTGTCAGAAACGTCCATGTGATGTGACTCAAACCGTGCCAGATGATATCACTCAACAGCCAGCAGAAGGTGGCGGTCACGAGAGCCGCCGCGCTCCACACCAAGGTCGAGGCGAGCCATTCCCGCCCATCAAAATTTCGCTCCATCGTCTTAGCCATAGATTTTTCCGTGGCTGATCCAGTCTGCGGCAGTGACGAGTGCCGCGATCATTGCCATGAGGACCAGGCCGCTGACGAATAACGCGGCGCGATGGTCCCCGAGTGCGTAGGCCATCTCAAGTGCGATGTTAGCGGTCAGCGTACGTATCGGATCGAACAGACTGTCGGGTGTTTGCACCACGTTTCCGCAGACCATCAGAATGGCCATGGTCTCCCCAATAGCCCGGCCAGTCTCGAGGATGACACCGGTGAACAACCCCGATTTGGCTGCGGGGAACACGATTCCCCGAATGGTCGCCCAGCGCGACAGCCCCAACGCAGCCGCGCCACGCATATACTGTTGGGGCACGTTGGTGAGGCTGGCGTCAGCCATCAAGGCGATCGTGGGCAGTATCATGATCGCCACAATGACGATTCCGGCCAGCAGGCTCGGACCAGGCGGGTGGATCGCTCCGATCAGTGGGACGAGTACCACGAGGCCCCAGAATCCATAGACGACCGAGGGAATACCCGCAAGAAGCTCGATCAGTTTCCGATAGGGCAGTGCCACAGCCGGGGGTGCGTAATAGCGGCAGAAGACTGCGGAGAGAATACCCAGTGGTGTCGCGATGAGGACGGAGCCGACCATAGCGAACAGGGTTCCCCACAGCATCGGTGTGAGATTGTAGAAACCTTCTGCGGGATGCCAGGAGCGATCGGTAAAGAACCGTGTGACGCCCACATGCCGCAGGGCTGGAAGCGCTTCCATAACGAGGAACACCACGATCAGGAGCACGATCGCTCCCGCAATCGTGGCGATCCCGCGTAGTAACCAGAGCAGGATCCGGTCAGTCGGCCAGCGGGACAAAGTATTGCTGCTTAATAAGGTCATGCACGGCTTTCGATTGGGCGTATTCGATGAAGGCTTTTGCCAAGCCCGATGGTGTAGTTCGGGTCACAAGATGCAGGGGCCGTGAGAGCGGAAAGGTTCCTTTCCGTACGCTCTCAGTCGAGGCCGCTACGCCTCCGATCGGAAGCAGCTTAATAGGTACCCCGTGGGTGGCGTCGTATTCAGCCGTCCCGATGGACACGTACCCTATCGCATTGCGATTCCCGGCCACGGTCTTGACGCCCTGCTCGTTGTCACCGATCACGACCTGGGCTTTGACATCCACATTCTTCAGCTTGAAGTAGTGCAGGAATACTTCAAGCGTGGACCGTCCTTCAGCCTTGTTGACGACGGTGATCGGCGCGTCTGTCCCACCAACCGCCTTCCAGTTGGTGATCTTGCCTGTGTAGATCTCGACAACCTGCTCGTCGGTGAGGGCCTGCACAGGATTCTCTTGATGGAGGATGGGGCAGACGCCATCGCGGGCGACGGGGAACGCGGAGAAATCCCGCTCGTCCTCTTTCATCGCCCGCGAGACCATGCCGATGTCGGCGAGACCTTGGCGGGCGTCGGCGACGCCACGTGACGAGCCTCCGCTCTGCACGTCAATGCGGACTGTCGGGTAGAGACTCTCGAAGCGCTTGCCGATTTCGGAGATAAGCGGGGCCAGGGTGCTCGCACCGGTAATCACCAGCTTCCCGGTCAGTTGATCCGCTACGGTCGTCTGGGCTCCGGCTGATACCGGGACGCACATGAGAACCGCCATCGATAGAGCAACCGGAGCTGCGTATGTCTTCAGCACGAACAAAGCATCAAATTTATTCATCTATATACCTCTATATATTGGCCATGCACAATTATTCAGGCGACCGTCCCGCCGCAGGACGACCCAGAGCCCGCGGTGCAGCCGTAGCAATGGTTGCGCGTCGTGATTTGTCGCTGATTGAGTTGAACCGGATCGAAGTCCCGGATATGGGCGGGCGCGCCATAGTCCACCGGCAGATCGAGCATCTGGTTGAAGTCGCAGTCGTAGAGAGTACCGTCCCAGCCCACCGAGATTGTGTAACGGCACATCACGCCGGCTGCGGCAGCGGGGTTGAAGGCGTTGGCCAATCGCTCCATATATTGCTCATAGTTGCCGCTGGCCAGGAGGAACTCAAGAAACCGGCTGATCGGCATGTTGGTGATCGTATAGAGGCGGTTGAACTGGATATCATAACGGGTTTGGAGTTCTTTGCGAAACTGCGTTTCGATGGCCTCTTGCTTGGGAGGGAGAAAGGCTCCGACTGGATTACAGACGAGATTCAACGACAACCCGCTGCCAGGCTGGCCGTAGCCGAGCCGATTGAGGAGTCGAAGCGCCTGAATCGATTTTTCAAAAGTGCCCTCGCCTCGCTGTGCATCGGTCTGGCTGGCGCGGTAATAGGGGAGTGAGGCGACGATTTCCACACGATGCCTGGCGAGGAATTCTGCCAAGTCCGCTTGAGATGGAAGGAGCAAGACAGACAAGTTACATCGATCCATCACATGGCGATCCAATGCCCGGCTCTGTTCAACCAGCCAGCGAAAACTAGGGTTGAGTTCCGGTGCACCGCCCGTGATATCGACCGTTGGAATATCGGTCTGAGCGAGAGCGCGGATGCACTGCTCAGCCGTTTCGCGGGCCATGCTCTCAGTACGGTCAGGTCCCGCATCGACGTGACAATGTCTGCAGGTCTGGTTGCAGAGCTTGCCGACATTGATCTGAAAGACGGTGATCCCAGTGGCGCGAAGCGGAAGCAGGCCGATGGGCTCAAGTTGCGTCTCGAAAGGTGGGCAGCTCGTGGTCCTCCCGAGCATCTTTAATTGCTCCGTCGAGGAGGCAAGGGGATTATGTTGCCCCAGCAGGGTCAGCGCCATATCAATGCCTGTCAGAAAGGGAGAACACTCCTGAGGGGCCATCACCCATCAGCGCACATGACCGATCGTCATCAACGCCGATTCTGGGAACCGCAACTCACAGCAGCCGAAATCCAGAGCCTGTCCTTGCCTGTTTGCCAGCGCTCGTTGAATCGCGGGAGAGACTCTGTAACACACCTGTTTGCCGTCTCGATGTCCCTCGATCAGCCCCGCGTCTCGCAGAATACGGAGATGATGGGAGGCATGGGGTTGAGAGCACTTCAATTCCTGCACAAGATCCGTCACACATTTTTCACCGATGAGCAAGGACTCCAAGATGCGCAACCTCGTTTCGTCGCCCATAGCTTTGAGAACCGTGGCACATTGGCGTGGAGTCAGCATCTTGGTGCTCACGAGGACCTTCATCAGCAGCAGCTCCCATTGGGGGCGCAGGTAACGGGCTCACCACTGACACGCTGGTCCGCGCGGTTGATGATTGCAAAATGAGGAGCGTAGCTGTCGGTTTCCACTACGTGTCGCGTCTTGGAACAGATCTCCACTGGTTCACCTCGGTGATACACATGGTGGTCGTCATCGGCGACCTCGATGAAGGGTCCGGCGAGCAGCGCAAAGTGCCCTTGCCAGGTACAGGGAGCCTCTTCCGGATAGACCGCAGTCCATCGGTTATCGGCTTGATCCAGCCATAGAGGGTCGGAAGACAGGACGAAGTGAGATGCCAATGGAGCCTGGCTCAACAGACACACACCCTCCGGCGTGATTGGCTGGGGAATACCTCGGAAATAGGTCGTGCCCAGTTCATCGACCACTCGGCTGAACGGTCCGCGAAGTGTGGCATAACGAACGTCCGATTCAGGCCTGTTCGTGGGAAGTTTATACCCCGTCAACGTGACAGAGAAGAAGTGAATGCCGTCGATCACCTGCCAGGGAGAGGCTTTGATCAGATGATTGCCTAGGAAGCCGGCTCCTACTATCCCCGTAATATAGTCGGTGAGCGTCAGCGCCCCGGAAAGGCAGTCGCCCCACTTCTCAGCGTCATGCACTAAATACTGCGGAACGGGCTGATCGGCCACGATGTCGGAGATCGTAAATCGTCCGCCTGGTTTGGCGACGCGAAACATCTCCCTGAAGACCTTCCGTTTATCCGGCGCCAGGTTGATTACACAATTAGAGATGATCAGGTCGACGGTGCCGTCATTCACCGGGATCGAGTCAGCCATCCCTTTGCGAAACTCGACGTTGGAGGAGGCGTATCCAAGATTGGCTGCGACGACGGGGGCATTCTTTCGAGCGATGGCCAGCATCGTGTCAGTCATGTCGATCCCGATGACGTGGCCAGCGGGGCCAACAAGCCGGGAGGCTGCGAAGCAATCGATACCGCCGCCTGAACCGATATCCAGCACAGTTTCCCCAGGGGAGACGGTCTTGAGCCCGGCCGGTGCCCCACAACCATATGAAATCTTGAGCACTTCTTCCGGGATGAAGAACTGGAGATCGGCCATGTCGTAGCTGGTCGGGCAGCACATCTGCTCGCCCGTTGACGCAGCCCGAGCATAGCGATCGCTGACCTTTTGGGTAATCTCATCTATTGGCATAGCGTCCTCACAGGCGAATGAAAATATGCAGGCCTGTCCATGTATCAACTTGGATAGCGGTTCGTCAACTCCGTTTCCCCCTAGATCCTTATCACGCGAAGGGAGGGGAGCAGGACTGTTTGCAAGGTCCCCGTATTATATGGGGCGAGGCCCAATCCTGAGTCGTTGGGATCAAGCCTATTGTACAACTTTGAAGCGCTGCTCACACCAGGTTCAGGAAGTTTTCTTCAGCTGTGGATAGGGTACCGCACAGGCCATGGGTGCATCAGTTGGGCCTTGTGCGAAGTGTGCCGCGAGGTTGCCGGTCAAGGGCACCGCTTGCTCGTAGACCGTAAAGAAGTAGGGGTCTGGAGCCGTCAGTCCATATTTGTCAATCAGCATTTGATGCTGCCGTTCGGACTGGATGTGATAGCGCACCTTCGCGGTCAGTTTGAGCCCTGTGATGTCTTTCGGTAGTCGATAGGAAAATGTGTAATCCCGACTCGCGAGAGGCATGAGGCGATTGTCGTGGAGTTCGATAATCGCCTCATGTCACATGATCCATCGACCCATGGTATCTGTCTGGCTTTCTAATATCTGTTGCTTCTGATCCTCGACAGCAAACTCCACCGTAAAGTGTCGGTCGGGGTCTCCCGTTGGGAGTTTATGCCCTGCCTCCGCATTGATGAGGGTTAATGTCACCCGAACCTTGTCCCCTGGCTTTGGCTCAGCCGGTTCGGCAACAACCTTGATGCCGACCGCCCGCTTGACCATCTCGGGATCGTGTCCGCCGCGCCAGAGATGTTGGCGACCCCGTCGAATGGGGCCGCCTGTGGCTACCGGGCGTTCGATCTCAGGCATGTGGCAGTTTTGACAGATAAACCCACGCTCCTTCATCCAGTACCCGCCCTCGTATTCGGCATAGGTGCCGCAAGGCCCCCCGTTATAAAATTGGGCCGGCCCTCCCACAACGCTATGGCACCGATAACAGAGCTGGGTCGTGCGGAAGCTGGGATCGAACTTCGTGGGATGGGGCGCGGCAGTATCGTCAAAGGGTCCAAGGATCACCCCATCCCGGACGTGGCAGGCCGCGCAGGTTACTCCTTCGTTCTGATAGTCGGGATCGTACTGAGGATTCGGCTCCTGAACGGCTCTTTCCACCCGATCCCGTGGGATCTCTTTGATCAAGGTAGGCTGCTGGTTTTCTAACGGGGTATGGCAGTTTAAGCAGACCCACGTGTGCTTATCCTTCGTCCAATAGGCGTGGAAGAATGGATCGCGATAGGCCTGTGAATGGATGCTGGTCTTCCATTCTGCATAGATCTCCTTGTGGCAAGACCTACAGGATTCAGCTCGTAAACTCGTAAGACCTTCCGGGATTTTTTGATAGGGAATCGCATGCGCATAGTCTGAACGCAACCCGAAGATGACGGTGGGCTTCACCTCGGTGTAGTAGACATAGGTGAGACCCGCGAGGACCGGAAGGCCGATCAGAATTTTTGCAAACAATCGCATGGCAGAAGAATTAGTGACTCGTGAACATGTTTCAGAGATCCGCCTCGTCCTTTCCTGTCTCCGCGAACTCGCCGAGATTGTGTCGATGAGAGAGGGAGTTCATTTCGTCCTCTTTCTATGACTGCGGTGTTGGGGTTTCAGTGAATTTTCGATAGATAACGGGGATCAGCATGAGCAGCCCCAGTAGGCTGAAAGCCAGAAGGAGTCGCGGCGAGACCAGTTCTGACAGGGCATTGATGGTGCCCAGCTGACGCCCAGCGAAGGCATACACAATACTGCCCGGAATAATTCCTACAGCGGTCGCCACGACATACGTGCTCACCTTCACTCGCGTCAGGCCAGAGAGGAGATTGACGAGGAAGAAGGGGAAAAATGGAATGAGCCGCAACGTCAGCAGATAGCTGAATGCATTCTTTGTAAAGCCTTCCTGAATCGGGCTGAGCCGATCACCAAATTTCCGCTCGACCCACTGATGAAACAGATAGCGAGCCGCGAGAAAGGCCAACGTTGCACCGGTCGTGGCTCCAATATTGACGTACAGAGGACCCCACAGACTTCCGAAGAGGAATCCGCCCGCAAGGGTCATGATCGTCGCACCAGGCAGAGAGAAGGATGTTTGGAGGATATAGACCAGGATGAACAAGGCGACGGCCGACACATAATGGTCCTGGGTAAAAACCAGCAGGTTGTCTCGATTGGCTTTGAGTACGTCCAGCGACAGATAGATCTTGAGATCAAAGAAAAAGAACGCACCGATTGCCGCCGCAAACAGCAATGCGACAAGGATCTTCCCCGTGATCGAAGATGTTGCCGCCGTGTCTGCCGCGATGGCGGTTCCTTCAGGGAGCATTGAAACCCTCCGTGATACTTCGTTCAGTGGAACCACAATAGTGAGCGTTGGTGAGACGCCGTGATGTGGCCCTGAAGCGCCGATGCCATACGGCGTTTCATCAATGAGTTGTCGCTTTTAAACATGGGCGGACATCGATTATGCATTAACATATGCTGATATCTATATGTGTTATGACATATCATGAGTGGGTCTTGAGGAGCAAATCGATTACAGGAGTGTCATGAGCGTCATGAAACAAGCCGGCCCCGTCATACTTCGCACAGTGGGGCCACTTGGGTAGGAGGCGTACTAGAGGCCAGTATGGGCTCCGAAGCTCCAATGCTCGATTGAGTCAAGGCTGGCAACACGTCGTCCTGGTGGGGGTGAGTCTCTTTCTCGTGTATCTCATTGCGCTCCTGACCTACTGAACAGGTGGATCAACTTTTGGTTACGTGGGTCGTACTACCTCTCCTATCAAGCGATCTTCATGACTGTCTTGCTGATCTTCTTTCTGGTTCGGTTACGCCGCCGACATACTGGGCAGCTTCCCGGCATCTCCATGATTATGTTCGGGGGAGCGGCTGGATATGTGGCAGGCTTGATCGCATTTCTCCTGCATCCGATTTTTCAGGAGAACGGCATCCATCAAGTATTGACCACGCTCCAATTCTCAGCACGCGAAGCGGTGATTGCGTTCTTCTGGTTTCCCGTGAGACTCCTGAGTTGGCTCTTCGGTGCCATCACGGGAATGGTGATGGTGCTCATCAGTCGGCGGCTCGGTACACCTGGCAGGGGCCAGTCTAACCGACATTTTCCAGTTCGCGCGTGAGGCTCCTCGCAATGCGCGTAGGCAGTCTAATCAATAAGGGAGGTTGACATGTATGTCTGGCGTAAACGGCTCGTCATTGGGCTTCTGGCCGCCTTTGTGCTGGCGCTTGTCGTGTTTCTGATTCAAGGTCAGCTGGGCGAGGAGAATGCGGTGCAAATGCTTACGACACGCTGGATCATCTTGAACTATGCCGGCCTGGTGCTGTGGGTTTTCGTATGGATGATCGACCAGACGCGGATGCGGGGAAAGAACGTGTGGGTGTGGCTCTTGCCGTTTCTTCTTGCTCCCTTCCCTACGCTGATGGCTCTCGTTCTGTTTCTTCAGCGTCGAATCAAAGCCTAATGGGCTCTGTCCTGCCTCACTTAAATTTGGGCTGGTGGTTCTCGTTTGTGACCATATATTTGCGTGCTTCACAACCGAACCGACAGGCCTCTCGATGGGAGCAACATCCGTCGAGCTTCCCCCCTGCACTCGACATCACGAAGGTCCAAGATCTTCATCTCCACGATCTTCGCCATACGTTCTCGACGAGCATGGTTCAGGCGGGGATAGGCCTGTATGCGATTCAAATGGAGCCAGCGATTCTAATGATCTGTTGAGTAGCGAGGCAGTTCTTGCAGCGTCCGCCTCGAATCAATTTATCGGGTCAATCTAATAAATCAGACCATTTTTTGCCGGTTCAAGACTGATTGAGAACGGTCTGAACTCGTACACATTGTGATAGAGGACTACTTCTTCAGTACACATTTTTCATAAAGATTGTTGAGTTTGCCCGTGGAATCGTATCGAATCTTAAGTTGGCGATAGCCTCCTTCGTTGTACAACTCTCCAAACTCTTCTCTGGAGTAGAACGAAGTCGAATAGAGAGATTTTTGGCCATCGAGCTTCCGCACCTTGGCTTCGATGGCCTTATTGAAGTATCCCTCTTCGTGATCGGTCTTCACTGTGTCCCAGAATCCAAAATTGACATACAGCTTGTGGGGCTTCATGGAATACAACGAATACGAGACCGACGGATCATAGCCTGTCACAGGACAAATCCAGACCGGCTTGATTCCGATCTCCCCATGGAGGAACTGTGCAAATTCTGCCGCATGCTCGATCGGAATTTCGACATCCTGAATGACGGCTTCTTGTCGCTCCTGAATCGCCCCAGCAACCCATTGTGCCGCCGGTGAATGACGAAACCACTTCAATAACTTCCAATACACTGCGGAGCAAAGACGTTTTTTCCCCCAGATCCACCGCATCACGGCATACTGTAGGAAGAAATGTTTGGAGCACCAGAACCAATCGGTGTCCCACCGCCAAAGATAGTCATGCGCTGTCAGATAATCCGTCTTTTTTTGCTGGATCGATTGATAGTAGATCTGCAGATAGGTGTAGTCGCTGAGCCATTCGGCGCGGTCGATGAATTCGCCCGTGGTGATATACAGATCCTTGTCGGTGAACATCGTCCCGTCGACGAAGTCCACAGACCGCTCGTTGCACAATCGTGCAATCTCACTGAAGTACTTTTCCCAGTCTGAATAACGGTGGTGTGTCAGTTTGACAAATGGCTTGATGGGGAGGAGCTTCACTTTTAGCTTCAGCACATACCCGAGCGTGCCATAGGAGTTCGGAAAGCCGAAAAACAGGTCGCTGTATTCATTCGCTTTCGTCGCGACAACGACTCTTCCATCGGGAAGGAGGATTTCAAGTTCCTGCACCGTTTCGTGTACAAAGCCACACTTGAATGAAGACGATTCAATACCGATGCCTGCGATGGCCCCCCCAATTGTGATTGATTTGAGCTGAGGCACGACGGTGGGCATCAGCTGGAACGGGAGTGTTTCCCGGACCAGGTCTTCATAGGT
>JACMLT010000136.1 GCA_014379455.1 Nitrospiraceae bacterium | reverse complement strand
TTCGGTACGTCGAGTTGAACCGGGACTCGATGCCAAACTACGGCAAGAGGTATCGATCAGGACAGAGAATCTCGACGTCGTTCGCCGAGTCGTCGGTCGACAAGATCATTTCGCATCGGATGTCGAAGCGCCAGCAAATGCGCTGGAACCGGCATACGGCTCCTGAATTCCTGCGAGTTCGAGTCCATGTCTTGAACGATACGATTGAGAAGGCCTTCCGGCGAATGCACACTGGCTTCCGCCCCGAACTGAACTCGCAGCATGCAGCAATCCTCAATAATTAGTGCGCCTGCCCACTCGATTGATCACTCCCCAGCGCCAGATCGTGACGTGTAGGTTTCAAAGTCGGCGACTCCGGCAGCAAGCTTTTCGGCTGGAGGAGAGCGCTTCCGAATGAGATCGAGGTCCATCAGGAAGTTCACCAGACGATCCTGTGCTTGGAGCCAATCGAAGATGCTGCGCTTGCTAAACTCACCTAATCAGTGTCTCCCAGCCTCATTTTTCTGATGGTAGCTGTGACCGTCCTATCATCGTGCACTCAGACACCGCCCACTGCGCCTCGTCCTGCCGAATCTGGCCGTCCTGCTGCCACAGTGCGCACAGTAGCTGTTTCGCAGCAGAATCTTCCGGTCGAAATCCGCGCGATTGGCAACGTTGAAGCCTATTCGAACGTGGCTGTGAAGTCTCGCGTGGCAGGCCAGCTTATTCGAGTGCACGTTCGGGACGGTCAAAGCGTCCAACAGGATCAGCTTCTGTTTGAGATTGATCCCCTTCCCCTTGAGGCGCAGCTTCGGCAAGCGGAGGCAAATGTCGCTCGTGATCGTGCTATGGAGCAACAGGCGCAGGCTAGCATCGCTCGCAGCCGAGCGCAGGCTAGCCAGGCCCGTGTTCAGGCGGACCGCTACGCGGCACTGGCCAGGGAGGGGATCACCTCAAAGGAGCAAACCGAACAGTTTCGCTCCGTCGCAGAAGCCGCTGATGCCGGCGTCAAGGCAGACCTATCCGCAATAGAAAGCGCCCGGGCTTCCATCCGGGCGGATGAGGCGCGGGTCGCCGAAGCAAGGCTGAGTCTTGGTTACACCAAAATTCATGCGCCAATCTCCGGGCACGTGGGAGCAGTCATGATAAAGGAGGGTAATCTCGTCAAGGAGAATGATACGACGCCACTGGTCACAATACTCCAGATAACGCCAGTCTACGTTTCCTTCGCGGTGCCGGAGAAGTGGATTGAAGAAATTCGTAAGTACATGAGGACCAGTAGCCTCTCAGTGCTCGCGACGTCTGAGGGAAGTGAGCGGTCAGACAGGGGTGTGCTCGATTCCATCGATAACTCCGTCGATTCAACCACGGGGACAATCCGACTTAAGGCGAAGTTTCCTAACAATAGTTTGAGCCTTTGGCCGGGTGGATTCGCCAATGTTGTTATGACGCTCCGAACCGAGCGACGCGCCTTGATTATTCCTGTGCAAGCAGTCCAGAATCGCCAGGAAGGATCTTATGTCTGGATTGCCAAAGACAATTTGACAGCAGAACTTAGGCCGATAAAGCTTTCGCGTACGCAAGGGGACGTCGCTGTGGTCGAAAGCGGCGTTGCCAGCGGTGAAAGAGTCATCACAGAAGGCCAACTCCGCGTAACCCCTGGTGCCAGGCTCACCATATCAACCGGTCAAACTCTCATTACAGAACCCGGCGCGAAACAAACACCGTGAATTTCACTGACTTCTTCATTCGTCGGGCTGTCACAACGACCTTGCTCATGGCGGCGATCCTGATCTTCGGGATTTTCAGCTATAACACTCTTCCGGTAAGCGACCTTCCTCAAGTAGAATATCCCACGATTCAGGTGTCCGCTTCGCTTCCAGGCGCCAATCCGGATACCATGGCTACCACCGTCGCAACGCCTCTGGAACGTCAGTTCACGACAATCGCGGGAATCGACAGCATGTCGTCGTCCAGCTCACTCGGACGCACAACAATCACGTTACAATTTTCGCTCGAACGGAATATCGATGCCGCAGCGCAGGATGTGCAAGCGGCCATTTCTCAGGCGTCACGTTCGCTGCCGCCGGACATGCCCACGCCTCCCTCTTACAGCAAGGTAAATCCGGCGGACCAGCCCGTGTTGTTCCTCAGTGTGCGGTCAAAAACAATGGCGCTCTCTGCCGTTGATGAGTACGCTACGAATCTGCTCATCCAGCGGATCGCAATGGTCAGTGGTGTCGCGCAGGTACAGATTTTTGGAACACAGAAGTACGCGGTTCGGGTTCAGGTGGACCCGGCGAAACTGTCATCGAAAGGCATCAGTTTAGAGGAAGTCCGCAATGCGCTGACGCAGAATAACGTGAATCTGCCCGCTGGAGCTTTGTATGGAAAAGATCGTCAGTTTACAGTTCAGGCAAACTCACAATTATCGAGCGCCGCACAATTCCGGCCCATGATTATTGCGTACCGGAATAGCAATCCGGTGAGGCTGGAACACGTAGCAAACGTTATTGACAGCGTTCAGAATGATAAGTCGGCCTTCTGGGTGGACGGCGTGCCCACTCTCATGCTTGCGGTGCAAAAGCAACCCGGCACCAACGTGATTGCTGTTGTGGATGGAATCAAGAAGCAGCTACCCGCCATCATCGCTCAGATGCCTGCCGGTATAGACCTTGAGATTTCGTTTGATCGTTCGAAGACAATCCGCGACTCTGTAGCAGAAGTCAAGTTTACGCTACTGCTGACTATTGCGCTCGTTATTCTGGTAATCTTCGTTTTTCTCAGGAACGTTTCGGCGACAGTCATCCCAAGTATTGCCGTACCCCTTTCTTTAATCGGCACCTTCGCAGCAATGGCATTGCTGGGATACACCGTCGACAATCTCTCCCTCATGGCCATGACTCTGGCAGTTGGGTTCGTCGTGGATGATGCCATCGTGATGCTGGAGAATATCGTCCGGCACCTGGAGATGGGCAAATCTCGCATGCGAGCGGCTATTGATGGCGCCCGTGAGATTGCATTCACTATCATTTCCATGACGACGTCTCTGGTAGCGGTCTTCATCCCGGTTTTGTTTCTGGGCGGAATTGTCGGAAGGCTGTTGCGCGAGTTCGCCGTAACTATCAGCGTCGCCATTTTGATTTCGGGGCTGATCTCCCTTACGCTGACCCCGATGCTTTGCAGCCGCTTCCTGCGATCGAGTCACGAGAAGGGGCACGGACGCCTCTTCAACGCCTTTGAGCGCGGCTTCGAATCCATGCTTCATGTTTACGACCGCACCTTGAGCTTTAGTCTGCGTCATCGGTTTGGGACCCTGGCTGTGAATATCGCGCTGGCAGTCGTGACCGGTTTCCTCTTTACTCGTGTGCCTCAGGGCTTCATGCCAACGGAAGATCTAGGCACGATCATGGGTGCTTCGGAGAGCACGGAAGATGTTTCGTTTGCGCATATGGCACGGCTGCAGTACCAGGCACAGGAGATAGCAAGGAAAAACCCGTCTGTAAGAAGTGTGGGCTCCGGTGTGGGCGGTTTTGGAGGTGGCAACCAGGGTTTCATGTTCTTGCGACTCAAAGACGATCCGAAGCGGCCACACGCCAATGAAGTACTGCAACAAATTCGCAGTCAAGTCTCGCGAATTCCGGACCTCAACGTTTTTCTTCGGCTGCCACCGCTCATCACCATCGGTAACCAGCAGGGCAATCGCGCTATGTACCAGGTCGCCCTTCAGGACGCTGATACAGCGATGCTGTATCAGTGGGTCCCGAAGTTTGAGGCCAAGCTTCGGACCTTACCAGACTTGCAAGACGTCTCAAGCGATCTTCGACTCCGAAGTCCGCGTCTCACCGTCGACATTGATCGCGACCGAGCGCAGTCGCTTGGTGTCAGTGCTGATACGATCGCCAATACGCTCTACAGTGCGTACGGAAACCGGCAGGTTTCAACGATCAATAGCGCGTCCAACGAATATTCCGTGATTCTTGAGGTGGACCCTGCAGCACAGACCAATCCCGAGTCCCTTGCATCGCTATACGTTCGATCCAATACAGGCAAGCTGATCCCACTTTCGGAAGTGACTACGCTCAGTACTGGAGTAGCGCCGCTGAGCGTGAATCACTACGGCCAGTTGCCTGCCGTCAACATCAGCTTCAATCTTCGTCCTGGCGCCGCGCTCGGAACAGCAGTTGACGCGATGCAACAGGCAACTCGGGACATAGGTTTGCCACAAACTACTTCCTTGACATTTCAGGGTGCAGCCTCTGCCTTCCAGGATTCCCTCAGAGGACTCGGGATCCTGCTCTTCATGGCAATCATAGTGATCTATCTTGTCCTGGGCGTCCTTTATGAGAGTTTCATTCATCCAATCACCATTCTGTCGGGTCTGCCTTCCGCCGGGTTAGGCGCGCTGCTGACTCTATTACTCTTCGGCCTTGAGCTGAACCTGTACTCCTTCGTTGGGCTTATTCTGCTGATTGGCATTGTCAAAAAAAACGCGATTATGATGATCGATTTTGCGCGGCAGGCGCAGAGTGAGGGCAGGTCGGCTTATGATGCAATTCATGAAGGTAGCCTCGCTCGGTTCCGGCCCATCATGATGACGACGATGGCCGCGCTACTCGGAACGTTGCCCATTGCTCTCGGCCATGGTGCAGGATCCGAATCGCGCCGTCCATTGGGACTTGCCGTTGTGGGAGGACTAGTGGTATCGCAAGCTCTCACGCTCTATTTGACTCCGGTCGTGTATCTTTACTTTGAATCTGCCCAAAAGCGCCTAGACGAATGGAAGAAGCGACGTAAACCGAGTTCGAAAATTGACGAGCCTGTTACAATAGGGCCTTGATTGGGATCTGTTGCATTTAGCTAACGTATT
>JACMLT010000013.1 GCA_014379455.1 Nitrospiraceae bacterium | reverse complement strand
GGTGAAACAGTTGTTGCGCTTGTCGATCGGCGAGGATAGTCGGGTCACCTTCGACGAGGCGTTACGGGTGTTCAGACGCCAGTACTTAGCCCATTGCCTCGATCGCACGACCTTTTATCCCGGCATTGGAGAGATGCTCACGCATTTCGCAAGCAAGCGGAAGGCCGTCGCCACCAACAAGTCGATCGAGTACACCAACGCAATTCTTCAAGGACTCGGGGGGGATCATTTTCAGTACGTCGTCGGAGGAGACCACGGGTTCGGGTTAAAACCGGAGCCGGGTATGCTGTTGCATGTGATGGAGCAGCTGAACGTATCGAAAGAACAGACGGTGCTCATCGGGGACAGCACCAACGACATCAACGGCGGGCATAATGCCGGGATCCGTGTCTGTGCAGTCGGGTATGGCATGGGGAACCGACCCAAGATGGAAGCCTGCCGCCCGGACTGGTTTATCGAACGACCGGAAGAACTCATGGAGCTATTCATATGATGACCGAATCGTTCCTCGTATCTCGTGAAGCGTATCTCGCAACAAGAAGTCGTCGACGAAACACCGATGTGAAAAGACCCGGCTGGCTCCTCAGCGTTCAGTTCCTATCTCTTCCCACGCTTCACGCTTCACGCTTCACGGTTTTCTTGCTTGCCATGGCTTTTAGCCTTAGCCTGATCCCTATCTCATCACACGCGGGCTCGTTCGGGTTAGCGGATCGTGTCGTGGAACAGAAACTGGCAAACGGGCTGACGGTGCTGATGGTCGAACGGCATCAGACGCCGGTGGTCTCCCTCAACATGACCTTCGGGGTCGGGGGAGTCAACGAACAGGTCGGGCAAACCGGCCTGGCGCATCTCTACGAACATATGGCGTTCAAGGGTACGAGGACGGTCGGGACGAAGAATTATGAAAAAGAGCGGCCTATTCTCGAAGAGTGGTTTCGAGTGGGGACCGAGCTGGAACAGCGGCAACGAGAGGTTGCCCGGAAGAGCCAGGAGAGATCTGCCAGTTCCGAAGATCGGGCAGCCATCGAGAAGCTGCAGAAACGATTCACCGAACTGCAAGATCAGGCGGGCGCGTTCGTGGCGGGCAATGAAATGGCCTTGCTCTACCAACGTCACGGGGGGGTCGGGCTCAATGCAGCGACCGGCAAGGATCTGACCCGCTATATGATTAACCTCCCGGCGAATCGTTTGCCTTTGTGGGCTGCGCTCGAAGCCGATCGTATGGCGCATCCGGTCCTCCGTGAATTCTACAAGGAACGTGGAGTGGTCATGGAGGAGCGGCGGTTGCGGAATGACGACAGCCCCAATGGGCTGTTGTACGAAACCTTCACCTCGGCGGCCTTCCGCGCGCATCCGTACGGTATTCCGACGATCGGCTGGGAGTCGGATATCCTGTCGCTCACACCGGCCGACACCGAAGCCTTCTTCAAAGCCTATTACGGTCCCGGCAATGCGACGATTGCCATTGTAGGCGATATCAATCCGAAGGAGGTTATGACGTTGATCGAGCACACATTCGGCACGATCCCGGCCTCGCCCGCGCAGTCTCCGCTCGTCACGGTTGAGCCACCTCAACGGGGGGAGCGTCGGGTGGAGGTGGAGTTCGATGCCGAACCGTCGCTGGTCATCGGGTTTCACAAACCGGCGTTGGGCCATCCAGACGATTATGTCTTCGACGTCATCGATGCGGTGCTGAGTGATGGACTCACCTCCCGGCTCTATACGAGTCTGGTCCGTGAGAAACGGATTGCCGCCTCGGTCGGCTCCGATTCGAATTATCCGGGGGTCCGCTCCCCGAATCTGTTCATCCTCAATGCCGCGCCGCTTGCACCCCATACGACGGCAGAAGTCGAAGCGGCCATCTATGCCGAGATCGAACGGCTCAAGACGGAGCCGGTCTCTGCCAAGGAGCTTGAAAAGGTGTTGAATAATCTCGATGCCGATTTGGTCCGTGCGCTTCGATCCAACGGAGGCCTTGCTTCCCAGTTAGCACTCTTTCAGACGGTGGCGGGAGACTGGCGCTACGCGTTAAAGTCCCGAGACAAGATCGCTGCCGTCACGGTGGCTGATATCCAGCGTGTGGCGACTGAATATTTCACAAAATCGAACCGAACCGTGGCGACGTTGGTGAAGAAGGCCGGAGAAAAACATGTTGCGACGGCGCCGCAGCACGAGGTGGCGCGATGATGAATATAAGGCGTGAAGCGTTGAGCGTGAAGCGAGGGTGTATCGCGCTGGGCATCTCGGTCATGATGCTTGTTCCACTGATGTCCGGCTGCGCCGGAAGTCCAGCGCTGAGCGATCCCAGGCAGATGACGTTTAAGTCGGTGGAGTTCACCCCGCCCGAACCGGACCGCGTGGTGTTCGAGAATGGGATGGTCGTCTACCTCCTGGAAGACCATGAGTTGCCCTTGGTCAGTATGACTGCAACGATGCGAACAGGCGGCTGGCTCGATCCAGCAGACAAGATCGGACTGGCATCGTTGACAGGCTCCGTCATGCGGACCGGTGGAGGCGGGGGTCTGTCGGCTGAACAAGTGGATGAAGAACTCGAACAGTTCGCCGGGGGGCTCGGTATCTCGATCGGGCGGCAATCCGGTTCAGCGTCGCTCGATGTGCTCAGCAAGGACTTAAAGCGGGGACTCCAGATTTTCGCGGGACTCATTCGGACACCTGCCTTTGAACCGGCGCGGCTTGAACTGACCAAGCTGCAGGCCATCGAAGGGATCCGTCGCAGGCAAGATAACCCCGGTGCGATCGTCGGACGCGAATTCGTGAAGCTGCTATATGGCGAGGATCATCCAACTGCGCGTGAAAGCAACATTAAGTCCATCACCCGCATCACCAGAGACGACTTGGTCGCGTTTCACAGGAACACCATTCATCCAAACGGCACCATGTTGGCAGTGACGGGCGACTTCGACAAATCCGCCATGCTGGCCCTTCTGCGCGACGTATTCGGCGATTGGAAACAAGGCGAGGTGCCGGTGTTGGCGATTGCCGATGCGCCTCAAAGCCAGCCGGCGAAGCCCGTTGTACGGTTTGTGAATAAGGAGACCTCGCAGACGCATCTCCGTCTCGGTCATCTGTCGATTAAACAGCAGGATCCTGACTATGTGGCGCTGGCGATCGCGAACGACATTCTCGGCGGCAGTTCGTTTCGCAGCCGTCTCTTCAACGACGTGCGGACCAAGCGGGGCTTGGCCTACTCGGTCGGCAGTCGATTGAATTCCGGGGCGCACGATCAAGGGGTCTGGCTCATGCGCGCAGAGACAAAGTTGCCGTCGACGCAAGAAGTCATCGCGCGATTCGTGGCAAACATGGAGCGGATGCGGACTGAGTTTGTGACGGACAACGAGCTGGCAGAAGCGAAAGAGGCGTATGTGAACTCGTTTGTGTTTTCCTTTTCCAGTCCATCCGCGATTGTGGGGCGGTTGATTGAACTGGAATACGACGGGCTTCCCAAGGATTTTCTCCAGCAAGTGCGTGCCCGCGTCGTCGCGTTGACGAAGGAGGAAATCTTGGCGGCAGCGAAGAAGCATTTCAATCCAGAACGCTTGACCATTGTCGCCGTCGGGTCCGGCGAGGCCCTGCCGAAGTTGCTGTCGGGCTTCGGGGAGGTGAAGGAAATTAAGTTGGCTCCGGAGAGCTGAGAAGAGAACGGACAGGTGACCCGTGATCTCCTGTGCTCGCGCAACGCGCGGTCTCAGAAGGATGTGGAGGGGGTAGTCAGACCATCCTTCTTGCTCGCAGAGCGCGCACGATCAGAATGTGCTCGCTCGATGCGCGCAGTGAAGGACAGCCTGGCTACCCCCGTAGAAGCGAGTAAGCGTGGAATTGCCATTGAAAGAGGAAAACTGCTCGCTCGACGGCCGCAATAGGGGAATGGCCGAACCTCCCGCCCTGGGGATGAAAGCTTCCGGCGCTTTAGGTGAGGGAGTGGTGAGAACAGGCAGATGGTGAGTCGAGGCTGAAAGCTGACTGCTGAAGGTGTATGTATGCCGCTTGAGGACGACTTTTCAGACATTATCAAGAAGGCGCGGACCGGCCAGGGACTCTCGGTTGGCGATGTTGCCTTGACGGTCGGATTGCCCGGTAGCGAGCTCACAGTGCTGGAGCGGGGTGCTCGGCCGCCGGATCGTACGGAGGTTCAGGTTTTGGCGAAGGCATTAGGACTTCGCCCTGGCCCGTTGGAGCAGATCGCGATCGAGAAGTGGGAGCCGGTCGCGCAACAGCCGTTAGCCTGGATGGAGACAATACAGGGTTCGATCAGTGGCTATGGCGTACAGGGCTATGTGGTGCATGACGGTGGAGAAGCGGTGCTCATCGACACGGCGTACAATGCGCCGGCGATGATCGAGTGCTTGTCCGCACACCACCTGAAACTGGTTGGGATTTGTCTGACGCACGGTCATGCGGATCACGCCGATGGGATCGAGCAGATTTTGAAGCATCGTGAGGTGCCGGTGTATCTCGGATCTGAGGATGTTGATCTCCTCAGCTGGCAGCCCTCCGCAGCACAGCTGAAGACGCCGAAACATGGTCAGACGATTTCGGTCGGGCGGCTCAGGGTCCATTGCCTCGCCACGCCGGGCCATACCCCTGGCGGGGTGTGCTATCGCGTAGATGCTGACTCGCAACGCATTTGCTTTGTCGGCGATACGTTGTTTGCGGGATCCATTGGCCGCTCGAATCCCAGCACGTTGTATCGCACGCATCTGCAATCGGTCCGGACTCAGGTTATCGGGCTGCCGCTAGAATATCGTTTGTTGCCCGGCCATGGGCCGGCCACGACGGTTCGCGAAGAACTCGACCATAATCCCTTCGTTGGAGATCATTAGCAGGATGCGGAAAACTATTGTGGCATGGTGGAAATTTAATGGCTCGCATGTCTAGGACAACAGGAACACACCACGCAGGGTGCTCAAACAGGCCAGACTTCTCACCCGCCCAGCCCCGGCGCGCCAAGACGCGCCGTTCCGCGGGCAAGGCCGCAGCGAGCGAAGAGGCGAAGGCGTACGTTTCGGTACGTTGAGCCTCTGAGCGACGTGAGAACGTCGCTGGCGGATTTTTTCAGCATCCTGTGAGAAGAAGGCCCATGAATCTCGATCAGCGGAGCAACGACCAACCGATCCGCAGCGTAGAGCCGCCGGTTGTGGCATCGCCATCCGAGGATCACAGTCATCTCTCCCCTGGCGACGAATTCGAGGAGGCCCCCTTTTCGAAATGGATCCTGCCTGTCAGCCTCTTTGCGGCGACAATCTTTACCACTCTGTGGGCCGGGGCCTATCAGGTATACAACGGGCCGATCCGTGGACCTGTCGATCTCTTGCTTGAACAGCCGGAGATACTCTGGCGCGGGATTCCCTTTGCCGCCACGCTCTTGACCATTCTGGTCACTCATGAATGTGGGCACTATGTGCTCTCCCGAATCCACCGTGTGCCGGCATCGTTGCCGTTGTTTATCCCGGGCCCTCCGTATTTCATCGGCACATTCGGGGCGATCATTCGCCTGCGCGGGCCGATCGTGAATCGGCGCGCGCTGTTCGACATCGGCGTAGCTGGCCCGCTTGCCGGCTTCATCGCTGCAGTCGTAGCATTGATCATCGGCCTAAGTTTGTCGACGGTCGTGGATCGTGCGGCAACCCGTGGATTGCAGTTGGGCGAACCGTTGCTCTTGCAGTTCATCGCCTGGCTGGTCGTCGGATCCATTCCCCCTGAGGCAGACATCGTCTTGCACCCCATCGGATTCGCCGCGTGGTTTGGCCTGTTTGTGACGTCGTTGAATCTGATTCCCATCGGCCAACTCGATGGTGGACATGTCGCCTACGCCTTGTGGGGCAAGCGCCAACGCACGATGGCGTTCATCATGATACCGATCCTCATTGTGTTGGGATATGTGGGCTGGCCTGGCTGGTGGCTCTGGGCCTTTATGTCAGGACTATGGGGTCTCGGGCATCCGCCGGTGCACGATATTCATGTTCCCTTGGGCCGAGAGCGGGTGATTGTCGGATGGATTGCCTTGGCTGTGTTTGTGCTCACCTTTGCGCCGGTTCCCTTCTCCTTCCACTAGCGGCTCTAGCAGGATGCTGAAAAAGCCCGCCAGCGGCGTTCTCCCCTCGAAAGCATCCTCAACGTAGCCCAGAGGCTACGCCTCCGGTGCTTTCATCGGCTGCGGCCTTGCTGGACGGTCTTTTTGAGCATCCCGCAACAAACTTCATTCAGCGCCCTGAATCAATCCGGATATTTTCTTGTCCGATCGCGCACTCACCCCTACAGTGGGCCTATGGAGTCTACTGAGACCTCAACCGTATCGTGTCTCAAGTGTCAAGCTGACAAGCCTGACGGAGCGACAGAGTGCGTGAAATGCGGGATCATCTTTGCAAAGTATCGGCCGCTTACCCCGCCGGTGCGGCAGCAGGCTGCCCGACGAAATTACGCTCGATGGGTGTCGCTTGCGAAGGAGTGGCTTGTTGACTCAGATACGTCGACGGACTCGTTGAGGTTCGCCGGTCGTGTCGTCGTATTTCTGGTACTGCTTTGGTGGGGTCGGGCATTCATTGCCATCCCGCTCGAAACCAATTACACAGGCGAATCGTTCCTTCATCTGATCAATCTGCCGTTCCATGAAGCAGGCCATCTCCTCTTTATTCCGTTCGGCCAATTCATGACGATTCTGGGCGGGAGTCTCGGGCAGATCCTGATGCCGCTCGTCTGTCTCGGCACATTTCTTATCAAGACGCGCGATCCCTTCGGCGCCTCAGTGGCCCTCTGGTGGACGGCGGAAAGCTTTATGGATATCGCTCCCTATATCAACGATGCGCGGGCGTTGGATCTCACATTGCTTGGCGGGGTCACCGGGAAGGAAACAGACGGGCATGACTGGAACAATATTCTGACCATATTGGGCTGGTTGGAGTATGACCATCGCCTGGCCCACCTCGCCTACAACTTCGGCATTCTCCTGATGCTGGCCTCGTTCGCTTGGGGTGGGCTGCTTCTTTTGAAGCATTACCGCCGGCTCTAGCCCGCATTGTTCATGAGCCCTTCTGCTTCAATCGCGGTTTCGCTGGTGCGACGAGCCTTCGGCTGGCAGTCTCGCAGCGTGCCGGTCTCGCAACGCGACCGCGCGATTTCGCGACGACCCTTTCTGAATAATTCGAACCGCACTTCCACCCCTCTTTTCTGGATGTAGATAATCATCCTGCACACACTTGCTCCTCAGGCGCGTCATCTTCGCGTTCTTCAATGAGCTTCTGCCGTTAATTTTTATATCGTCTTAACACTCCCTCGGTTCGTTTTAACACCGTCCTGACACGGAGCTTGATAAGGTGCTTGACATGACAGGAGACGCGTCACGAGAAGCGATGTTCAGACGGGCAGAGAAAAGTGAGGGGGTCTCGATGACACTGGTGGCCCTAGGGTTGCCGTTAGGAATGGTCGGGCTGCTTCGGGTGATGGTCATAGACATCACCCAGTCGGATCACCAAACCAAAAGACAGAGTCTGCGAGCGCAGCACAACATTTCCTTCGCCGTCGATTGAAGGGGGTATTCACGTGGATCTCATCTATCTGGCTATCGTAGCGATATTTTTTCTGTTGTCCGCGTGGCTCATCTCGGCGCTGGGGCGACTGTAAGGAGGGACGGCTATGAATGCGATGTACGTGCTCGGCGGAATTCTATCATTGGGATTGTTGGTCTATCTCATGGTCGCGTTACTGAAACCGGAGTGGTTCTGATGACGATCAACGGACTAGTTCAAATCGGACTCTACTTCGTCGTGCTGCTCGCACTGGTCAAACCGCTGGGGTGGTATATGGCACGAGTGTACGAAGGCCAACCCTGTGGCCTCGACAGGGTGGTGGGTCCTCTTGAGCGGCTTGTGTATCGAATGTGTGGAGTGCGTCAAACCGATGAAATGAATTGGAAGACGTATGCAGTTGCGATGCTCCTGTTTAATGGCGCCGGGCTGTTTGCCTTGTACGCGTTACAACGTGTGCAAGGATTTTTCCCCTTCAATCCACAGGGATTTGGCGCGGTGGCTCCCGATCTCGCGTTCAACACTGCCGCGAGTTTCGTGACCAACACGAACTGGCAGGCCTACGGAGGCGAAACGACGCTGAGTTATCTGACTCAGATGGTTGGACTTACGGTCCAGAATTTCGTGTCTGCTGCGACAGGGATGGCAATTCTGGTCGCACTTATTCGCGGCTTGGCGCGACGGACCACGGAGACCGTAGGGAATTTCTGGGTCGATCTGACACGCAGCACCCTCTATATCTTGCTGCCGCTTTCAACCATCCTCGCACTGATCCTTGTATCGCAGGGGACGGTCCAGACCTTTGGACCCTATCACACGGCCACGCTGGCCCAGCCCGTGACATATGAAAAGCCTCTCACCGATGCCACAGGGCAAGCAATCTTGGACGAGAAGGGCCAACCTAAGAATGAATCAACCACAGCGGCCGAGCAAGTTTTGGCCGTCGGGCCGGCTGCGTCGCAGGTTGCGATCAAGCATCTGGGAACAAACGGCGGCGGGTTCTTTAACGCCAATGCCGCCCATCCGTACGAGAGCCCGACACCCCTGACAGACTTCCTATTGCTCTTAGCTGAGACCTTGATCGCTGCATCCTTGACCTATACGTTCGGCAAGATGGTTGGCGACACGCGTCAGGGCTGGGCTCTTCTCGCCGCGATGCTGAGCGTGTTAGCTCTATTCATTCTCGGAGCGTACTGGGCGGAGTCGGCGGGAAATCCCCGCATCGCCGCGTTGGGGATCGATCAGGCAACCAGTAATGCGCAACCCGGCGGCAATATGGAAGGCAAGGAAGTCCGCTTCGGCATCGCCCGCTCAGCCCTCTTTGCCACCGCGACGACTGCGACCTCGACCGGCGCAGTGAACTCGATGCACGATTCATTCACTCCGCTTGGCGGTTTGGTTCCGTTATTCATGATGCAATTCGGCGAGGTGATTTTGGGCGGAGTTGGCTCTGGTCTCTACGGCATGGTGGTCTTTGCGATTATTGCCGTCTTCGTGGCCGGTCTGATGGTGGGACGCACGCCTGAATACCTCGGCAAGAAGATCGAACCCTATGAGATGAAGATGGCTTCCCTCTTGATTCTCATCATGCCGATGGTGGTCCTCGGTTTTACGGCAGTGGCGTCGGTGACGGGCATCGGCACCAGTTCGATTTTCAACCCGGGACCTCATGGGTTGAGTGAGATGCTCTATGCCTATACGTCGATGGGGAATAATAACGGCAGTGCGTTCGGCGGGCTGAGTGTCAACACACCCTTCTACAATGTGACCGGTGGATTGGCAATGCTGATCTCCCGTTTCTGGTTGGCGATTCCCACGTTGGCATTGGCGGGAGCGCTGGCGAGGAAAAAACTCGTACCGGCTGGGCCGGGAACCCTGCCGACCCACACGCCGCTGTTTGTCGTACTGCTGATCGGCGTCGTCGTGCTCGTGGGAGCGCTGACCTTCGTGCCCGCACTGGCCCTAGGACCAATCATAGAACATATCCTGATGGTGAGCCAATGACGGCGCTGGCGTGGAGGATTTCGAGATGACAACGCAAGGAAAGAGAAGTCAATTGTTCGATCTTCAGACTGTGCGACAGGCGATGGTGGAATCCATCCGGAAGCTTCATCCGCGCCACCAAGTTCGCAATCCGGTCATGTTCGTGGTTGCGGTCGGGAGTGTGCTGACCACAATCTTATTAGGCCAGGCGCTGTTCGGAAAAGGTGAAGCGCCTGTCTGGTTCATCCTCGCCATATCTCTCTGGCTCTGGTTCACCGTGCTGTTCGCGAACTTTGCCGAAGCGATGGCGGAGGGGCGCGGAAAGGCACAGGCGGAATCACTGCGCAGTTCTCGGCGTGAAATGAACGCGAAGAAGCTAAGCAAGCCGGACTCCGGCGACCAGTATCTCAGTGTTCCATCCTCCGTCGTCCCGGCGAGCGCCTTGACGCGTGGAGACGTCGTCCTGGTAGAGGCCGGAGATTTTATCCCCTGCGACGGAGAGGTCATCCAAGGAATCGCCTCGGTGAACGAAAGCGCCATTACAGGCGAAAGCGCCCCCGTCATTCGAGAGAGCGGCGATCGTAGCGCCGTGACGGGCGGTACGCGGATCCTGTCGGATTGGTTGGTCATACGGGTCACGGCTAATCCCGGTGAGACATTTCTAGACCGGATGATTGCCATGGTCGAGGGGGCCAAGCGCCAAAAGACACCGAATGAGATCGCCCTCAACATTCTGCTGGCAGCACTCACGGTCATCTTCCTCTTGGCGACAGCCACATTGCTTCCCTTTTCTCTCTACAGTGTGCAGTCGGCCGGCCAGGGGGCTCCTGTCACGGTGACGGTCTTAGTCGCGCTGTTGGTGTGTCTGATCCCGACGACGATCGGCGGATTGCTCTCCGCCATCGGCATTGCGGGTATGGATCGAATGGTGCAGGCCAATGTCATCGCCATGTCTGGGAAGGCGGTCGAAGCGGCGGGCGACGTGGATGTGTTGCTGCTCGACAAGACAGGCACTATTACATTGGGGAATCGGCAAGCGACTGCGTTCTTTCCGGCTGACGGGGTGAGTGATCAGACGCTGGCCGATGCGGCCCAGCTTGCGTCGTTGGCGGACGAGACGCCGGAGGGGCGTAGCATCGTTGTCCTGGCCAAGGAAAAGTACGGATTGCGGGCGCGCGACATTCACGAGTTAGGCGCGACATTCATGCCCTTTACGGCTCAAACCAGCATGAGCGGCGTCAATTTGAACGGGCGGGAAATACGCAAGGGGTCTGATGGTGCGATCGAAGCCTATGTGACGGAACGGGGAGGGAACTTTTCTCAAGCGGTCCGCCTACATGTGGAGACCATTGCGAAGCAGGGGGGCACACCGCTGGTCGTGGCGGAGGGGCCCAAAGTGCTGGGTGTGATCTACCTGAAAGATATCGTCAAGGGCGGCATCAAAGAACGGTTTGCCGAATTGCGGCGCATGGGCATCAAGACCGTGATGATCACCGGCGACAATCCACAAACTGCGGCAGCGGTGGCTGCAGAAGCCGGCGTGGACGACTTCCTGGCGCAGGCCACGCCGGAAGCCAAGCTCAAGCTGATTCGCGAGATGCAGGCAGGCGGCCGGCTCGTCGCGATGACGGGGGATGGCACGAACGACGCGCCAGCCCTCGCTCAGGCGGATGTCGCGGTAGCCATGAACACCGGTACGCAAGCCGCGAAGGAAGCCGGCAATCTGGTCGATCTGGACTCCAACCCGACTAAGCTTATTGAGATCGTGGAAATCGGCAAGCAGCTCTTGATGACCCGCGGAGCCTTGACCACCTTCAGCATTGCCAATGACATCGCGAAGTATTTCGCGATCATTCCTGCGGCGTTCGCATCGACCTATCCCGCGCTGAATGTTCTCAATATTATGGGACTGGCTACCCCCGCCAGTGCCGTGTTGTCTGCCGTGATCTTCAACGCGCTGATCATCGTCTTTCTCATTCCCCTCGCCCTCCGTGGTATCCGGTTTCAACCGATCGGCGCCGCATTACTACTTCGCCGGCATCTCCTGGTCTACGGGTTGGGGGGAATCATTGTTCCATTCGTCGGAATCAAGCTCATCGATTTGTTGCTTGTCGCCTTGCACTTAGTCTGAGGAGGCATATATGCGGACCCAACTTCGCCCGGCTTTGGTATTACTCGTCGCCCTGACCCTGATCACCGGGCTTCTGTACCCGCTAGTGATCACAGGCCTTGCTCAGATGCTGTTTCCGCAGCAAGCCAACGGGAGCCTGATCCTTGTCGACGGCAAGCCTGTTGGATCATCGTTGATCGGCCAGCCGTTCGACGTGCCCAAATATTTTTGGGGCCGTCCTTCCGCCACGTCACCGTTTCCCTACAACGCCGCCGCCTCGTCCGGGTCCAATCTAGGCCCGACCAATGACGCGTTGATTAAAGCCGTGCAGGCTCGCATTGACGCACTCAAGTCCGCCGACCCCGACAATCCTCTTCCCATTCCAGTGGATTTGGTCACTGCTTCAGGGAGCGGTCTCGATCCGCATATCAGTTCCGCGTCTGCGGCATACCAGGTGAAACGAGTAGCGCGTGCCCGGGGAACGGAAGAAGCCGTGGTTCGCCAACTTGTCTCTCAGCATACGGAAGGACGTCAGCTTGGGATTCTCGGAGAACCCCGGGTGAACGTGTTGGAACTGAATCTTGCACTGGACCGTCACGTAAAAGAGAACCACTAATACGATCATTCCCGGAACCGACGATCAACTGTGCTCGGGTTGCCATGAGACGGCAAGAGCTCACGTTGACCGATTTTTGTATCTCTTCTACACTGATACGAACGTTCCAATTTACACTGCACTCCGTGTCACTGACCGCACACTGATGGAAGAACGACGGCCCGATCCCGATGCCTTGCTGAGGCGTGTAGAGGCTGAAGAGGCTAAGCAGGCGCGCGGTAAGCTCAAGGTCTTTTTCGGCGCCACAGCGGGCGTGGGGAAAACGTACTCGATGTTGCAGGCTGCGCACGAGCAACGGAGTGACGGGGTCGATGTGATAATCGGGTGGGTCGAAACGCACGGTCGTACGGAAACAGAGGCCCTGCTGGAAGGGCTGACGATTCTGCCACCACGCGTGGTCGAACACCGTGGAACGACTTTGCGGGAATTCGATCTGGACGGAGCGCTCGCCCGGCATCCTCAGCTCATCCTGATGGATGAGCTGGCCCATACCAATGCCCAGGGTTCTCGACACCCGAAGCGATGGCAAGACGTCATGGAACTCTTGAAGGCGGGTATCAACGTCTATACGACCGTCAATGTGCAACACATGGAGAGTCTGAACGATGTGGTGGCGCAGATCACCAGTGTTCGGGTGAATGAAACCGTGCCGGACTCGGTGCTCGAACAGGCCGATGATGTCGAGCTGATCGACCTTCCTCCTGACGACCTCCTTCAGCGCCTCAAAGACGGCAAGGTCTATATGCCTGAGCAGGCGCAACAGGCGCTCCACAATTTCTTCCGCAAGGGGAATCTGATTGCCTTACGGGAATTGGCCTTGCGTCGGACGGCGGAGCGGGTCGACCAACAGATGGAGGTGTACCGCCGTGACCATGCCGTGGTCCGTACGTGGCCCACTGCGGAAACCATCATGGTCTGTGTGAACATGAAGCCCAGGGGGCCCCGGTTGGTGAGGGCTGCCAGAACGATGGCGACGGGGCTCCATGCGAAATGGATCGCCGTGTACGTGCAGACCCCAAGGCATCTACGCATGCCTCAGGCCGACCGCGACCGGGCAAACCAGACACTACGGCTCGCGGAGCTGCTTGGCGCCGAGACGGGAGTGCTGAGCGGAGCCAATGTCGCGCAGGAACTGTTGTCCTATGCCCGCACGAGAAACGTGGCGAAGATCATCGTTGGGAAGCCGGTCCGTGCCCGATGGAAGGAGGTGGTGTTCGGTTCAGTCGTGGCTGATCTCGTGCAACAGAGCGGGGAGACGGACATTTATGTGATCACTGGCGAGGCTGGTGAGAGCCGTCCGTTGGCGAGTCAGGCGATGAAACGGGACAGTGAGTGGTCATCCTACGGGCTTGGCGTGGTGGGTGTTGCGCTCTCGACCGCCCTCGCATGGCTGATGTTCCCGTATTTCAGCGTCGCCAATCTCATCTTGGTGTACTTGATGGGAGTGGTTCTCGTGGCGATCCGTTATGGGCGAGGGCCATCTGTCCTCGCATCAATTCTGAGTGTCGCCGCGTTCGACTTTTTCTTTGTCCCTCCTTATCTCACCTTTGCCGTGTCGGACATTCAGTATCTCCTGACGTTTGCCGTCATGTTAGTCGTTGCCCTTACGATCAGCGGACTGGCCGTCCGTACCAAGCAACAGGCTGACCTGGCTCGTCATCAGGAACGGCGTACGGCGGTCCTCTATGCATTGAGCCGCGATCTGGCCACGCATCGGGGGACAGGCGCTCTGGCTCAGCTCGCGGCGAAGCATCTTCGAGCTGTGTTTAACGGCCAGGTCGCGATTTTTCTGGCGGATGCCGACAAACGGGTGCAGCTGCAGCGCGGGGAACACCTGTATTTTGAATTCGACCCAAAAGAATCTGGAGTGGCCCAATGGGTGTTCGAACACAACGAGCGGGCCGGACTCGGGACCGATACACTTCCGGGGGCCAGCGCTCTGTATCTGCCTTTGGTCGGTTCGGCCGGATCGATCGGTGTTGTGGCAGTGCGTCCGACCGAATCCAGCCGACTCTCGGACACCGATCAACTGCACTTGCTCGAATCGCTCGTCAACCAAGTCGCGTTGGCGATCGAACGAACGCGCCTGTCCGAGGAAGCCCAGCAGGCTCATGTGCGCGTTGAAACGGAGCGCATGCGGAACGCCATTCTCAGTTCGGTCTCCCACGACCTGCGGACTCCATTGGCGACCATTACTGGGGCCGCCAGTAGCTTGCTGGACGAGCAGGGACACATCGATCCTCCAGCTCGACTCGAGCTTTCTCGATCCATTTATCGGGAAGCGAATCGTCTGGATCGCTTACTCAAAAACCTGCTCGACATGATGCGAATCGAGGCAGGGGCCGTACAACTTGCCAAGGAATGGCACCCCGTAGATGAGGTGGTGGGAGCGGGTCTGTCCAGACTGGAGGAACGGTTGCGCGATCATACTGTCAACACGGCGTTTCCTGCCGACCTGCCGTTGGTACTGGTCGATGGAGTGCTCGTGGAACAGGTCGTGATCAATCTTGTGGAGAACGCCGTGAAGCACGCGCCTCCGGGGAGCGCAATCGATCTGTCCGCCACGGCAGGCGATCGTGAAGTGGTCGTCGAGGTCGCAGACCGAGGCCCGGGGATTCCGCTCGGTGAGGAAGTCCGCATCTTCGACAAATTCTATCGTGCCAAGGCTGCACGAGAAGGAGGGGTCGGCCTTGGGCTGACCATTTGCCGGGGGATCATCGAAGCGCATGGCGGACGCATCTGGGCTGAGAACCGAGGCGGAGGGGGAGCCGTGTTCCGCTTTGCGATCCCACTGTTGGAACGTCAGCCGTCTGTCGAATCGGAACAAGCCGAACCGAAGCCGGCCTAATCGACAGCAGAAAAGAGTTGTGGCCGGAAGGCGCCCCTTGTATGTCAGGACAGGAAGTCACAGTGCTCCTCATCGAAGATGAACCGGAGATTCGCCGGTTCCTGCGAGCGACGTTGCCCGCGCATGGTTTTCGACTATACGAGGCCGCCACGGGAACGGATGGCCTGACGGAGGCCCGAGCGAGAAATCCCGATCTCATCCTACTGGATCTCGGTCTGCCGGACCTTGAGGGAAGTGAGGTTATTCGTCAAGTGCGGGAGTGGACCGCGACGCCGATCATCGTCTTATCGGCTCGCGACCAGGAATCGGTAAAAGTTGCGGCGCTTGACCTCGGTGCAGATGACTATGTGACGAAGCCGTTCGGCGTCGACGAACTCCTGGCACGAATGCGAGCAGCTCTTCGCCACGCCTCCCGATCTGCTGCCGACGTCGGCGAGCCCGTGTTTATCCTCGGCGATCTGAAAGTGGATCTCGGGCGACGACAAGTGTTTGTGGCGGCGAAGGAAATTCACCTCACGCTGATCGAATACAAGTTGCTCACGACGCTGATACGGTATGCCGGCAAGGTGATGACCCACCGTCAGCTTCTGAAAGAAGTGTGGGGTCCGCTGCACGTGGAGGAAGCGCATTATCTGCGAGTGTACATGCGCCAGCTGAGAAACAAGCTGGAAAAAACCCCGGCCCATCCACGCTATCTGGTGACGGAGCTGGGAGTTGGATATCGGCTCCGGACGGAATGACTCACCGACATTTTCTGGTTACGACTTACTTCGACGCACTCACATGAACTTTGCAGAGATCTTCAAGCGCCAACATCAGCGCATGGGTTCCGCTCCGGCCATGTCCCAATGTTTGGACGGTCTGGTAGAGCTGGTGCACCAACGTGAGGCCGGGGAGTACAAGCCCCATGCGTTTGGCTTCTTCCAATGCCATACCCATGTCTTTGATGAAATGCTCGACAAAAAATCCTGGTTCGAAGTTGCGCTGTAGAATTTTTGGCGCCAGATTGTCCAAGGTCCAACAAGCGGCTGCGCCGCCACGGATCGATTCGAGCATGCGGTTCAGATCGAGCCCTGCCTTGTAGCCATACAGCAAACTCTCGCAGACCCCGACCATCGTGCCGGCAATCACGATCTGGTTACAGAGTTTCGCCTGTTGCCCGGCGCCTGGCCCTCCCTGAAGCACGATCTTTTTCCCCAATAGCTCAAAGAGCGGTATCACAGCTTGCACGGATGTGGTGTCACCACCGATCATGATTGAGAGCGATGCATTCTTCGCGCCGACGTCGCCGCCGGAGACGGGGGCATCGATGGCTGAGAGATTGTTCGCTGAGGCAGCCGCGGCAATGTCACGGCTCAATGAGGGTTGCGTCGTCGTCATGTCGATGAGGACCATCCCAGCTCGCGCCCCGGCCAGGACTCCAGTCTCGTCGAAATAGACGGTGCGTACGTCTTGGGGAAAACCGACCATCGTGAAGAGGACATCGGATTGAGTCGCCACTGCGCGAGGGTTCTCAGCCCATTGCGCCCCCCGATCGAGCAATGATTGTGCCTTCGACCGCGTGCGGCTATGGACAGTCACGCGATAGCCGGCCGTGAGCAGATGGCCACACATCGACGACCCCATGACGCCGGTGCCGATCCAGCCGATTGTACTGTTCATCGGTGCGACCCTGTCCGGAGAGTCTGTCATTAGCCCACATTATTCATGATGGTTCGTCGCGAAATCGCTGAGCCGTGTCGCGAGACCAGCGCGCGGAGCCCTGAGGACCTGAGGCGTACTCGTGCAGTACGGTGAAGGTCCGAGGGGCGAGCCCGCTGGCCGTAGGCTCGTCGTAG
>JACMLT010000135.1 GCA_014379455.1 Nitrospiraceae bacterium | reverse complement strand
GCCACAAATCGACTGCGCCCGCCGGATTCAGGCGGCGCGAGCGGTGTCACGCATAATAATTGGATGCCCTGCTCGGCCATGTGCTGTAAGGCCTCCGTCATCGCACGAAAGAGACGCATTGCTTCCGGCTCCGGCACCGACTGATCGTACAAGGTGTCAAGTGGGCCGGCGAGAATGACACATCGCGCATCATAGGTGCGCAAGGCCGACGGGAGACAATCCGTGACCAACCGGACCATCTGATGACAGGTGAAGGCCCGTGAGACATGAATCTGTTGCAGCACGTGAGCCGGCGCTACCCGACTGGCCCGAGCCAGCCGCCCCACCAAGAACGGATCGAAAACATTGGCGCCGGCCAGATACAACACCGGTTCGCCGGCCAGCGCGCGGTCAACTGCGGCACAGAGGCCCAGTCGATAGACCGACGACGGTCCGGACAACAGCACCAACCCCTTCGGCTGATCGGTCGACACCGCACTCCGCCGCAACGCCGCCAATAGATGGCGAGGCGCTTCAATGACCGCACTGCCATCGTCGGTATACAACGGGAGCTCCATCGCCTGCTGCTGCACCTGAGCCATAGCACACCTCACGATTCGTTGAAGTGACGGATCACGCCCGCGACAATTCCTTGAATAGAAAACTCATCTTGTGCCGACACGAGGATCGGCTTCATCGCCGCATTCGCCGGATGCAGTTCGATCCGGCCATCCTTGCGATAGTACTTCTTGATCGTCGCTTCATTGTTGACCAACGCCACCACCGTCTGTCCGTTCCTCGCGGTCCCCTGCTTCCGCACCACCACCAAGTCGCCAGAAAGAATACCGTCGTCCTTCATCGACTCACCCTTGACTCGTAGCGCGAAGGTTTCTCCCCCGCGCAACAACGGCGGCAGCACCGCGACCAGTTCAGCTTGCGAGATCGGTTCAATCGGCGCCCCGGCCGCCACCATGCCCAACATCGGAATCTGCGCCGACCCCAACTGATCCAACGCCATCTCGACCGACAAGGGCACTTCCCATGTGCCGGCCTCATAGCGGCTGATCGTCATGCGGCTCAGTTGCAGCACCTCCGCCAGCTTCGCCTGCGTGTACCCCAACCGAACCCGCGCCTGCCTGAACTGTTTCGCCGTCATGTCACAAAATGTTACATATCGTGGCACGGACTGTCAAGGGGGGATTGGGAGGAGTTTAAAGTTACGGAGAGGTGTTGAGAAGGCACTCTACATTGAGGCGGGGTACTTCTTGAGGAAGCGCTTCTTGACGTCTTCGTGCGGAACAACTCTCCCTTCATCGGCGGCGTTGATGCCAGCCTCGATTTTCTTACGGACATAGATTTCATACATGATGTCATCCCACGTCGCCTTTTCAGGCAATTTCTTCACCATCTTCAGCGCCTGTTTCTTGCAGTCGGCATGTGTACCTCTCTCAAATCCCTCATTTTCACCTCCGAATCACCCTAGATCTGAAGCCTGTCTCTGTTTTTACCCAAACGTGACACATCCATGACGTTCCCGTAATCGAGTGCTGATAGCATCCAGCGTGCATGACGAACGGATTTCGCGCCGAGAGATATCCTGGCTTCGCCTTCGATCAACAGGGCGATACACATCACTACCCATCGGGGACGATGCTCACGGAAACACCAAAGGAGCTCCTCATGGAACCTCTCACACGAACTGTTTGGCGATGGAACGTCCCGCTCTGTCTGCTGAGTTGGGGGTCTATCCTGGTTGGAGGCTGCGTATTCCGATCCATGCCGACCATTGATTCCAGCGCACGTCGGCCCCCCATTCAGACGGAACCCGGTCGCCTTTTCTGAGTTCCCTCGGAATCGGTGTTCGACTTCGTCAGGACACGTACAAGGGGTCAGGCCCCTTTGTTTACTCGTATCATGACGCTCACGCTCTAGAAGATTTGCCTCTTTCTTGGGAAACGATACCGGACACGGCTCGATACCCCCCCCGATACTTCTGCCCAGGACTGTGCAATCGCCTGATTTTCTTGCCTGGGTCATCATGCGAATCGCTCAACAACCGCGGCGGTCGTGGCAACTTCGCCGAAGACGCCACCTTCCACACCGATCATGGCCAACGCAGCCTTGTGCAAGGCTGGATCGCCCGAAGCGCAGGCATCACTCACAGTGATACAACGATAACCAAGATCGACAGCAGTACGTAGGGTCGAGCTGACACACACCTCTGTGGTGACACCCGTTATGATCAGCGTTTCGATGCCGCGCTTGGTCAGCACCTGTTGCAGCATGGTGTGAGCAAACGCACTGTAGCCAGGTTTGTCGATGACGATCTCCCGTTCCAGGGGCCGTAGGGCATCCACGAAATCGTGCCCGACTTCGCCGCGCACCAGCAAGCGACCGAGCGGACCTTTTGAGCCAATTTCCGCATTGGCCCTCCGGCTGCGCTCCAGTTTGTACGGCGGACAATCGGAAAGATCTGGCAGATGGCCTTCGCGGGTATGCACGATCAGCAGTCCGGATACTCGCCCCACAGCAAGCAGCTTTCCGATTGGGCGAATGGCCGCGATCAGAGGCGCGATGTTGAGTCCCGCCTGGGCCGCATACCCCTCCGGCAGTAGGAAGTCACGCTGCATATCGATCACCAGTAAGGCTGTGCGGGCAGGCGTCAGAGAATCGAGGAGGCTCATTGTTGACTGGACCATTCCATACGATTTGCCGGGGGAAACTCCCAAGTTACCTAGCAGGGCGGCAACCCCGATGCCAGTCGCGACCTTGCTTCCTTGAATCAGAAGCTCACGCCGGGAAGGACAAGTCTCGCTCGCATCAATACTGTCTGTCACGACCGGGTTCGCCTCATTGGGTTTCTTCGTTTCCATGGTCGGATTCCTTCGATGAGCACTCCCTATCGAGCCTGCACGGCACAGACGCCGGCGCCAGCCAGCGACAAGTCTAAGGCGTCAGCCCATTTCTTTCCTCTACATGGGAAAATTATCGAAGATGGTGTCGCGACCAGGTGGGCGCCAACGCTTTTCGATGAATGCCTTAAATCGCTCCAGATCTCCCTGGACGCGCGATGACACCACTTCCAATGCCTCCCCTCCCTGTTCGGCAACACCCTGAGGGTCATACTCTACCTGCAGCATG
>JACMLT010000134.1 GCA_014379455.1 Nitrospiraceae bacterium | reverse complement strand
GCCCACGATCTTCGACGCAATCGTGACGGGGGCCTAGTGTTGATGGGCACCTTCATCGAAGTGGCCTTTCGGCAGGCGACAACCAAGGCGGAAGCCGAAACGAAGCGGGCCGATCGGATCCGGGATCTTGCCCGCGACGGTTCGGCAACCCCGCCGCAATGAAAATTTGCTGCGCACCCCATATCCGCAGGTTCACGGGGCGACGCCACTGGCGGGGGCGGTCAAGTCGGACGATTGGCGAATGAGAATTCCAGAAAAGACTGTGCCTATTTCTGAATACCATCCAAAGCACGATCAAGGAGGACAAGCAGATCATCTTCTGAGTACGGCTTCTCGATGAAGCCGACGGCTCCCAACTTACTCATATTTACAGCCATCGCTGGATCGGCATGACCAGTCATGATGATCACAGGCAATCGCTGGATATGGCCATTCATCCGCTTGATCACCTCGATGCCGTCCATCTCTGGCATTCGCAGATCGAGCAAAACCACGCCCGGATCAAGCGTCGGCATGGCCTCGAGAAAGTCTCGGCCCGCAGCAAACGACAACGGTTGATATCCTGTCGTGCGCAGGAGGAACACCGTCGAATGCCGCACCGCGCTCTCATCATCGACGACATAAACGTTCTTGTACGGTAGCGCGAGATCGCTTGGACCAGATCTCGGATTTGACGGATTCGTGAAGGCCGCATCCGGGCCGACCCCTTGCGCAGTGGCGAACACAGCAGACCTCCAAATTGGATTCCTTGCACGGCGTTGACGCCTTACTCTATCGCAGGTTGGGCGGGATAGTCCCCAACACCTCCGGCAAACAGGCCCTTCGCGACGGCATGGCCAGCTTTTGGCGAACAGCCAATCGCCTCGCGGGGCTTTCGATCGTCAGGATACTCGGCCGATGACCGCCCCCAGGAGGCTGCCCAATGTCTTGATCCGGGGCGGCGACACCTTCTTTTGCTGATGAAAGACTTGCCCAGAATACGACGAGCCTAGCCTACCGCGACCAAGCCTGACCCCCAAAACTCGCCCCTCCCGGTCGCGCCTGACTAACGAGCTGCCGTGAGAGCAAGCTACTTTTCAGGTGGTGTGTCCAATCACGCTTCCTTCTGCGTCGGGGCGGACCGCACGGTGAAACTGATGCTGGTTCCTTCCGGACCGGTACGCTCAACGTCAATTCTACCACCATGAGCCTCGACGATACTGCGAGAAATCGAGAGACCCAGTCCAAGACCATCTATCTTGTTGGTCACAAACAAGGAAAATGGGTCCTCTCCAGTGGTAGGCAGACCATTACCATTATCCTCGACAATAATTTTCACAAGATCGCCACCACTGGGCCGTGCGCGTATTACCACACTCGGGTCGGTGACCTCCGAAACAGCTTCAGAAGCATTTCCGAGAAGATTTACCACCACCTGTTGTATCTGGACACGGTCGACAAAAACTCCATCCGCCTCCGGCGCGATATCGGCTGAAAGCTTCACAGTGGAGCTTATGCCTGCGCCACGAACCATGGCGAAAGAATCGGCAACGATAGATGATAGTTGCTCCGGCCGATGGGCGTTCTGGCTGTTCGATACCAGTTCACGGACTCGCCGGATGATGTTCCCCGCCTGCTGAACCTGCTTGCCTGCGAGTTCGATCGCTTCCGAGATTTCGCGCTCGATCGATTCACGTCTGGAAATCAAGCGCTCGCTTCCTCTGAGGTAGTTGGCGGCTGCAGTGAGCGGCTGGTTAAGCTCATGCGCCAGCGTCGAGGCCATCGCGTTCATCGAGTCGATACGAGAGAGCTGCGCAAGCTTGGTTTCTGCTAATTGGAGCCTCTTCGATGAAGTAACATCTTGGTCTGTTCCATGTACACCGACGACCGATCCGTCGGCATTCAGAATCGGCTCGGCAATGATGTGGCGGAAGCTGTCCTCACCTCCTGGGACCCGAACGGTCAGCGGATATTCCTCGCGCGCGCCGGTTAGTACCACCCGATCCAGTCTTGAACGAATATCGGACTGCAACCTTTCCCAGACATAGGTGGCAGCTTCTGACAGCGGGATAACGGTTTCCTCCGCTACGCGCCCGTACATACGATTCAGGTTTGCCGACAAGCAAACCAGGTCAGTTGCAGGATCATAACTCCAATTGCCGATTTTGCCGACTCGCTGCGCGTGTCTCAACTCCGCATTGCTCTTAGCGACACGTTCCGTCAGCCTCTCCCGGCGATTCATGCCCTGGCTCAGCTGCCAATAGCCCAGTAGCATCGCAGCCGTCGCTAGGCTCGCCGCAATGTAGTAACTCTTTTCTCGTGCTCGCGCGGGCGCCAGGATTGCATCATGTGCGACGCCGGACGTCACGAACAGTCGATACTTGTCCAGCCTGCGGTGACTAAAATAGCGCTGGATACCATCGAGCGAACTTGGCCCAAGGTAAGTGCCATTGGGAGCGCGAGCCTGCATCTGCATAACCAGCTTGCCTCGGAGGTCTTCCCCGGCACTGAAGACATCACCCTGGCGCCGGGCGCGAGTAATTCCGTCCAGTCCGATTACTGCGACGATATCCTTGGGGCCGAACGAAGCATCTCTCACGAAGTTGGTGAGCTCCTGGGGCTTAATGAGGATGCTAACCAGCCCAGCGGTGCCCCTCCCGTCAGACCCATCAAAACGGCGAGTGAGAAATATGAATTTGCCCCGCAGCAAGTGCGCGTTGGTCGGCGCGCTCACGCGAAGCGAGTCTTCGTCATCCATGGCGGCAGCAAAAAGCGGATGGTCCGCGAAATTGACGCGCCCCGGCCTCGACGACACCGTCGTCGCAAGCAGGTCTCCATCCGGGCCG
>JACMLT010000133.1 GCA_014379455.1 Nitrospiraceae bacterium | reverse complement strand
CGCTCAGCCCTTCGACATACTGCATGAGTATGCCTCAGAGCCTTACGGCTCCGAGTGCCCGTCTCGCGTCGCGTCTGCACGCTTTCGCAACGAACCTTCATGAATAATGCGGGCTAAAAGCCTGTCCGACATTGACCGTTCTACTTTGGCGAACGATCTGCGACCATCTGCGTCGGGCTCGGGTCGAAAAAATCCTCAACGGATTCCAGCGAATACGCCTCCGGTTTTCCCAGACCTGTGGCCTCGCATCTGGCCACACCTCCTTCGCCTCGTCACGACGCAATGTCGGACAGGCTCCTAGCCCGTCTTGATGAGAAGAGTTAAGATGGCCGTACCAGGCGAAGGTCATGAAGATGTTGGAGACTGTGAGCAGTAAATCGTGTACATAGAATCCTCTCCCGAAAGAGCTTAAGGCAAGACAAAAAGTAGCTTCAAAACGGCTTAAGGATTGGCGGCTTCTTATTCGATCCAATCCAATGCGGCAGCAACATTATCAAAGCATTCAGCCAATGGCTCCGCGCCCTTCCAGTTCTTTTTGACGGTCAAAGTGTACTTGCAGAATTTGCCATCAAGAACCGCAACGTCAACATATGGGACCACGCTTACCGCGTGCTGCACGTCCACCAGGTCCTGCTCGGCGGGACGCGCCTGAACATCCGCGGTTGTGGCTTCTGATAGTCCTGCCTCAAAAGATAAGGCACGGAACTTCGTGATATCCATTTGCTGAAGAAGTTCCCTCTTCGATTCGTCCGCAATAACCAAGCCTCCTGGAGATCGACAGGGGAGAAGCTTCTCCACATATTGCTTGCTCGCCTCATTCAATAAACCTTTTCTTCCAACGGTTGCCTGAACGGCTGCTTTCAACTCTGCCTTAACAGCCGGATACTTTTTTTGTTCACTAAAGGCTTCACCAAAAAGCTCTGGCTTGCTCACGAACCACAGCAACCCCTCTCTTCTAGCCTTCTCAATGTCCGGAAGTTGTTCGTGGTTAGGGAAAATGGCAACAGCCTCTTCGCAGAATGGATTGTTCTTCTGATACTTCGCTCCGATTGATCTGAAAAACTCATCCGCCACCTCGTCTTCTTGCAATTCAGTTCTCAATCTAATCCAAAGAGAGGGAACTTGTTTTGAAAGAGCTTCAATCTTTGCGCAAAGAGCCCTGGCTCTATCCCTTTTTGCCATCTCTTAACGCTTCGTGCACATACCAAATCGTTAGAACCAAAACGCAGGCCCTGCTCTTGCCAAGAGACACGAGTCTCTCTTGCTGAGCAGCAAAGGATGGCTTCTCAAGTAAATTAACAACCGCCCAGTGATCCAAGAAAAATTTCGGAGGAAGCACTTTATTCTCCTGAATAAAATGAAGAGCGACTAATGGCCCTTAGCGCCATCAGCCGCTCTTTCCCTTTCTCTTTTCGTGGGGATGGAAAGGATGGATATGGAAGGAGTCGCCATAGGATTCCTTCCTCCCAGCGGGATGGCTGATTTCTCATGCCTTCTCCGGAGGGAGTAGCCGAGGCCGCCCTTTACTGCGCGCATCGAACGACCGCCATCCTTCTTAATGATTCTTCCAAGCTCGCTTGCTTTTCCTCTTTGGGAAGGACACCCATGTTGGTCTACGTGCGCCCGTCGAACGAGGCCCTTCTCAGGGCGCGCGTTCAGGGAGCACAGGATCAACGTGGGTGTCCTTCCCATCCTTTTCATCGTGCGCGTTCTGCGAGCAAGAAGGGTACCTGGCCGCTCCCTCCCCATCCCTTCTGAGGACGCGCGTTGCGCGAGCACAAAGGATACTCGGTTACCCCGCCTATACCCCTGCTTCTTTCAACACCTGCCCGGTGTATGATCGCTTCGCTTTGGCTAATTCTTTCGGTGGTCATTCTGCCACAATCTCACCGCCTCGATCGCCACCCTCCGGGCCGAGATCGATAATCCAATCCGCATTCTTGATTACATCGAGATTGTGTTCGATCACGACCACCGTGTTGCCCGCTTCGACTAGCCGATCGAGCATGTAGCCCGCCGTTCGCCTATCGCCGTGCCCGGATCCCAGGAGCCTGGGTTCAGTGCCCGGACGCGGTCGTCGCGCCGATGCCGGTCTCCGACCTCACCTGTTGTGCCAGAAAACCGCCACGGTCCTTTGCCGCCTGGCTGCTTCGGTCAATGATCGAGAACCACCAGATGCCCACGAAACCGATCGTCATCGAGAACAGTGCCGGCGAGGTGTATGGGAACAACGCGCTGCCTTTCGGATAGCCCAAGGTGGCTTCCCACACCGACGGCGACACGACCGTGAGCAGCACCGATGAAATCAGCCCGAGAAAACCGCCGATGACCGCGCCGCGGGTCGTGCAGTCTTTCCACAATACTGACATGAACAACACCGGGAAGTTGGCCGATGCCGCGATCGCGAACGCCAAGGACACCATGAATGCAATGTTCTGTTTCTCGAAGACGATACCCAGCAACATGGCCAGGATTCCCAGTGCCACCGTGGTCATGCGAGAAACACGCAACTCGGAAGCGCCGTCGGCCTTGCCACCTTTGATAGCCGTCGCGTACAGGTCGTGTGACACTGCTGACGCACCCGACAGCGTAAGACCGGCAACGACCGCCAGGATGGTTGCGAACGCCACGGCCGAGATGAAACCGAGAAACACATTGCCACCCACCGCGTTGGCCAGATGCACCGCCGCCATATTGCTGCCGCCCTTGAGCGCACCTGTGGCATCGAGGAACTCCGGGTTGGTCAGCACGAAAGTGATTGCGCCGAAACCGATGATGAAGGTCAGCAGGTAGAAATAGCCGATCCATCCGGTCGCCCACATCACCGACTTGCGCGCTTCCTTGGCGCTCGGTACCGTGAAAAAGCGCATCAGGATGTGCGGCAGGCCGGCCGTGCCAAACATCAGCGCCATGCCGAACGAGATCGCCGAGATCGGGTCCTTGACGAAGTTGCCCGGTCCCATGATCGACTGACCGGAAGCTGCCGATTCTGCCGGCGTCTCGCCCGCGGCTGTCGCCAGACCGGCTTTGATCTCGACCGCTTTGGCAAACATCGCCTCCAGGCTGAAGCCGAAATTCAGCAGCACCATGAAAGCCATGAAGGTCGCGCCGCCCAGCAGCATGCAGGCCTTGATGATCTGCACCCAGGTGGTTGCCGTCATGCCGCCGAATAACACGTAGACCATCATCAGCGCGCCGACGATGACAACCGCCATCCAGTATTCGAGACCGAACAGGAGCTTGATCAACTGGCCGGCGCCAACCATTTGCGCGATCAGGTAGAAAGACACCACCACCAGCGTGCCAGAGGCCGCGAAGATGCGGATCGGCGCCTGCTTGAACCGGAAGGCAGCGACATCGGCGAAGGTGAACTTGCCGAGGTTGCGCAGGCGCTCGGCCATCAGGAACGTGAGTACCGGCCAGCCGACCAAAAAGCCGATCGAGTAGATGAGGCCGTCGTAGCCACTGGCCATCACCGCTGCCGAAATACCCAGGAACGACGCCGCAGACATGAAGTCACCGGCAATCGCCAGACCGTTCTGGAAACCCGTAATGCCCCCACCCGCTGTATAAAAATCAGCCGCCGATTTGGTTCGAACCGCCGCCCATTTCGTGATGAACAGCGTGAGCAATACAAACACACCGAACATGCCGATCGCCGTCCAATTGATCGCCTGCTTCTGTGCCTGTCCCACATCCGGGCCGGCGGCATACACCGATGCGGCAACAGTAAACAGCGCAGCCACGGTCAGCCCGAAACGCACGGCATTGAGATACGTGCGATGCAAGCCGATCATTTCAGCAACTCTTTGGCAATGGCGTCGGACAGCGCATCGAACTCGCGGTTCGCGCGATTCACGTAGTACGCGGTGATCACGATGGTGAACACAATGATCCCAAAGCCGATTGGAATGCCCATGGTCATCACGCCGACCCCAAGTTTCTGTGACAGAAAGCTCTTGTTGAACGCCACCAGCAGAATGAAGCCATAGTAGGCGATCATCATCACCAGGGTCAGCCACCAGCCGAAGCGGGTCCGCTTAGTTTTCAGCGCCTGATAGTTCGGATTGTTCGCAATTCGCGTGACCAACTCAGTATCCACTGTGCTTCCTCGAAGTCATTGGTTTGATGCCAATTTCCGACCCTGCAAAGATGCGTGCATCGCAGCTTACATGGTCCTTACGCGAGACCAACTGCGCAACATTGCGCCCGCAGCGACCTGTACGCGGACTTCCAGTGGGCGCTATCGCGTGATCAGCAGCGAGGCACCCACGACGGCATTGTCACTTGAACGTAGCTGTGCTGCAAGAACACGACGATTTCTGAGCGCCGCTCCCCCCGCCATCGGTTCCCCATCGACGCGATCAGCCAATGTATTCGGCTGTATTTTCGCTTCAGCCTGAGTGATCGCGATATGGAGCTCATGATGACTGAACGCGATCTCACCGTTAGCTTCGAAACCGTGCGCCGGTGGTGCGACAAGGTTGGACGCGCAAATTCCAAACGACTGCGTCGGTGTCGAGGGCCAGTGGAGATACCTGGCATCTGGATGAGGAATGCCTAAAGCCCAACGGTCAATTCCAATACCTGTGGCGTGCCGTTGGTCAAGAAGGGTAGGTCATCGACATTCTGGTGCAGAACCGAAGAGACTTCATTGTGGCCGAGCGATCCCTTCAACGGCATGTACTTATCCCACCCCCGCCTCTTTTAGCACTTGTCCCGTATACGACCGTTTCGACTTGGCGATTTCTTTCGGCGGCCCTTCGGCCACGATTTCACCGCCGCGATCGCCGCCTTCCGGCCCGAGATCGATGATCCAATCTGCGTTCTTGATCACATCGAGGTTATGTTCGATGACCACCACGGTGTTGCCGGCTTCGACGAGCCGATCCAACACATCCAGTAACCGCTGCACGTCGGCGAAATGAAGCCCGGTCGTCGGTTCATCCAGAATGTACATCGTGCGTCCGGTCGGACGTTTCGACAGCTCGCGCGAGAGTTTCACTCGCTGCGCCTCGCCCCCGGACAAGGTCGTGGCGGACTGGCCAAGTTTCACGTAATGCAACCCGACATCGTGCAAGGTGTCGAGTTTCCGCTTGATGAAGGGGATATGTTCGAAAAACTGCACGGCATCGTCCACGGTCATATTCAACACGTCGGCGATGCTCTTCCCCTTATGGTGAATCTCCATCGTCTCGCGATTGTACCGTTGGCCCTTGCAGACCTCACAGGTTACGTAGACATCCGGCAGAAAATGCATCTCGATCTTGATCAACCCATCGCCCTGGCAGGCCTCACAGCGACCGCCCTTCACATTGAAACTATATCGGCCGGGCTTGTACCCCCGGACGCGGGACTCGGGCAGATTGGAGTAGAGATCCCGGATGAAACCGAACAGACCGGTATAGGTCGCCGGATTCGAGCGCGGAGTCCGGCCGATCGGGGACTGGTCGATGTCGATCACTTTATCCAGCGCGTCGGCACCCAGCAGTTCCTTGCAGCCATCGATCTTCGGTTTTTTCTGATAGAGCAACTGGGAGAGAGAATGGAACAGCACCTCAAGAACCAGTGTACTCTTTCCGGACCCCGATACGCCGGTCACACAGGTGAGCAGACCGAGCGGAATCTTGGCGGTCATCCCCTTGAGATTGTGTTTCGTGGCTCCCATAATGGACAACAGTCCCTTCGCCTTGCGTTGGCGGCTCGGCAGGCTGACCATCTGTGTGCCTCGAAGATACTGGCCCGTCAGTGAGTCGAGATTCCCCATGACGTCGGTCGGTGTGCCTTGGGCAATGACTTGCCCCCCCTGCGTTCCGGCGCCCGGCCCCATATCTATGAGATGGTCCGCCGCCATCATAGTTTCTGCATCGTGCTCGACCACCACCACTGTGTTGCCAAGGTCGCGCAGGCGAAGCAGGGTCTGGAGCAAGCGCCGATTATCCCGTTGATGGAGACCGATCGACGGCTCGTCGAGGATATAGAGGACACCGACGAGGCCCGAACCGATTTGCGTGGCGAGCCTAATGCGTTGGCCTTCTCCTCCGGACAATGTGGCGGCCGCCCGATCCAACGTCAGATAGTCCAGACCGACGTTGACCAGAAACCCGAGCCGTTCGCGGATTTCTTTCAAGATGCGATGGGCGATCATGAGTTCGCGTTCGGTGAATTTCAACGAACTGAAAAAGTCGGCAGCGGCTCGTACGGAGAGATGCGTCACCTCCGCAATCGACTGTGTGGCGATCTTGATGGCGAGGCTTTCAGGCCGCAGTCGCGCGCCCTTGCAGATCTCGCAGGGCTCCAACAAGGTGAAGTCTTCGTCGTCAGCAGAGCCGGGTGTCATGGCGTAGCCGATGCCGTCGCAAACCGGACAGGCTCCGTGCGGGCTGTTAAACGAAAAGACGCGCGGGGTGATTTCAGGATAACTGACGCCGCAGCGGATGCAGGCGAGCTGTTCACTATAGAGCGACACGTTTCCATTGTCCGTCAGCACCCCGACCAGCCCACCGGCGAGTTTCAACGAGGTCTCCACCGAATCAGCCAACCGTCGCGTCAAGGCCTCGCCCTGCTTCATCACCAGCCGATCGACGACGATTTCGATGGTGTGTTTCTTCTGTTTATCGAGCGCGATGTCCTCGCCCAAGTCCACCAGCCGACCATCGACCCTGGCCCTAACGTAACCGGCCCGACGCATATCGAGGAGTTCTTTCCGATACTCGCCTTTCCTGCCGCGGACGATCGGGGCTAAGAGCTGAAACTTGCTTCCCTCCGGCAGCAGGCCAATGGCATCCACCATCTGCTGCACCGTCTGCGCAGTAATTTCCTCGCCGCACTGAAAGCAGGAGGGGCGTCCGACCCTGGCAAAGAGGAGACGGAGATAGTCGTAAATTTCCGTCACGGTGCCGACCGTGGACCGGGGATTGTGGCTGGTGCTCTTTTGTTCGATGGAAATGGCGGGCGAGAGCCCTTCGATCGAATCGACGTCGGGCTTGCCCATCTGTTCGAGGAACTGCCGGGCATAGGCCGAGAGCGATTCGACGTACCGCCGTTGCCCCTCGGCATAGATGGTATCGAAGGCCAGCGACGACTTGCCCGATCCGCTCAGCCCCGTAATCACGACGAGCTGGTCGCGAGGGATCGTCACGTCAATGTTCTTGAGGTTGTGCTCCCGCGCCCCTTTGATGATGATCGAGTTATGCATCAGGGGCGGGATTATAGCATGAGGACTTGGCTGTCTTGACAAACCTGGAAGCCGGGTGCTACCACGCTAGGATGGTACATGTGGATACACCGCCTGTTCACAAGGGGGCCGACTCCCCAGCGGCTCCGATCGCTGTCTCGACTTGGACTGGCTCGGCCCGCGAGCAAGCCGTTCAGCGGATGTTTACGTCGATTGCAGGCGTCTACGACCTGAACAACACGCTTTTAAGCTTTGGGCTGCATTACCGGTGGAAGAAGATTACCGCCTCCTATGTCCCCGTCACGACTGGAGGCCGGGCACTCGATGTGGGGTCCGGTACAGCCGATCTGGCGCTCTTGGTTGAACCGCGTATGGGGGACAATGGCCGCGTTATTGCCTCCGACCTGAACCACGCGATGTTGGTTGAGGGGCTCAAGAAAGTCACCGGACGAGGCTTGGGGAAGAAGATTACCTGTCTCGAAGCCAACGCCGAGCACCTGGGGTTTCCCGATAGGACTTTCAATGCCGTGACCACAGGGTTTTGCATGAGAAACGTCGGCGACCTTCGGCAAGCGCTCACGGACATTCACCGTATTTTGCAACCAGGTGGCCGGTTTGTGTGCCTGGAGTTCTCCCGACCCGTTTTTGGGTGGCTGCGGGCCCTGTACGATTGGTATTCGTTCCGGCTGCTTCCCTGGATCGGCACAAAAGTGGCGCATGACACGACCGGCGTGTATGAATATCTCCCGGCCTCCATTCGGAATTTCCCGGACCAGGAACGATTGAAACAGATGCTCCTCGATGTAGGCTATCGTCAGGTCACGTATCGCAACCTGAGCGGCGGGATCGTGGCGATCCATGTGGCAACCAAGTGAAGTACTGAGTCCCGAGTGCTAAGTTGTTGGAACTCAAAGCTCATAATTACTAATTCAGAACACTCATGGAATCGATTCTTTATATTTTTCTCCCTTGCAAGAAGGTCTACCCCATCGGGGTGACCTATCTCGCTGATTTTATTCATCGGCGCAAGCCGGATGTACGGCAGCGTATTCTCGATCTCTCTCTCTTTCCTGACGGCCAGCGAATCAGTGCAGTCCGCGATGCAACCACCGAGTTCAAACCGGACCTCGTCTGTTTCTCCTGGCGCGACATTCAGATCTTTTCCCCGCACGAGGGAGATTCTTCGCTGGAACATGCCTTCAATTTCTACTTTGCGAGCAATCCGCTCAAGCGGGTCGCCGCTTCGTTTGCGGGAGTGAAGCAGCTCTACCGCTACTACAGTCATATCCGGGCGGCGCTTTCCTACCCCTGGTTGATCGCGAAGGAGTTCCCGAAGGCGCAGATTATGATCGGTGGTGGAGCCTTTACCGCTTTTGCCGACCAGCTCATTCAGAAACTTCCGGAAGGCGTCATCGGGATTCTCGGGGAAGGTGAAGATGCCATCCTCAAGGTGATTGGAGGCCAGTCGCTAGAGAACGAGCGCTATATTCTCAGGGAAGGAAAGACGGTGAGAAAAGGTCAGCAGGGTTCGCCGGCTCTGCTCGATGCGTTGACGGTCGACTTGCCTTACCTGACCACGATTTTCCCGCAGCATCGGGAATATCTGGGTGAATCCATCGGGGTCCAATCGAAGCGAGGCTGCCCGTACGACTGCGCGTTCTGTCTCTACCCCTATATTGAAGGGAAACGAGTCCGCTATCGGCCACCCGCCATGGTCGTGAAAGATATTTCTCAGCACTATCATCAATGGGGCGCCAGGCGTTTCTGGTTCACGGATGCCCAGTTCATTACCGGGAAAGAGGCCTATCCCCAATGCACTGAGATCCTTGAGCGCATTCTCGCCGAGAAGCTGGAGATCGAATGGTCCGGCTATATCAGGACCTCGCTGATCACCCCGGAGTTGGCCAGACTCATGGTCCGGTCTGGTGTTGGCGATCTTGAGGTCGCTATTACGTCGGGCTCCCAAATGGTGCTGAACGACCTCCACATGGGATTCAAGCTTGAACGGCTGTACGATGGCTGTCGCTATCTGGCGGAAGCGGGATTCAAAGGGAAGGTCATCCTCAACTATTCATTGAACAGCCCAAAAGAAACCGAGGAGTCTTTGCTCCAAAGCGTAGAGTCCTATAAAAAGGTCGCCTCGATCCTGGGTGAAGAGCGAGTGTTCCCCCTGATGTTCTTTCTGGGCATTCAGCCAAACACTGATCTGGAAGAACGGCTGTTAGAGGAAGGTTACCTCTCGGCAGGCTATAACCCACTGATGCTGACCCCGACGAGTATCAGAAAGCTCCTCTATAATCCGGCGCCACTGAATTCGTTCATCGCCAAGGCTTGCCTCATGGCCTGGGAACGAAAAGATGGTAGTAGGGACCCACGGAAGTGGACGGGCTCCCTGTCCCAAGCCCCAAAAGAATCAGGCCCCTACGCCGATGCAAATTTGATTCGAGGAATCGAGGGGAACTCCGGACGCGATGCCCTCTTGTCCCTGGAAGAGATCCTCCGTTCCCGACAATCCATTCGCTCCGCAAAAGAGTCGAGCGAAAAATCCGTCGCAACCCCGGCATCCTAACGTCGCCCCACCAGTCGCCATGGACACCTTGCATTCGAATTCAGGCCGGTGCTAGCATGTGCGTTCTTTGAGGTAGAGAAGTACGTCAACCATTTGGAAATTTTGAGAATTACCCTTGTTCGCCCTGGCCTGGAGGGCATCTTGAGGAGACATCTCGATGTATAAGACGATCTATGTCCCGGTCGATAACTCCGACCATTCCAACACTGCTGTCGATGTCGGAGTCCATTTTGCCAAAGCCTTCGGCTCGAAGATCGTGGGCAGCCATGTCTATGCGGCCAAAATGCATGACAAGCGTTTCAAGCAGATGGAAGCGGGCTTGCCCGAAGAGTACCACGATGAAAAAGAACTCGACCGGCAGCGCCAAATCCACGATTCACTGATTACCCGTGGCCTCCAGATCATCACCGATTCCTACCTCGACTATGTCGATAAGAAATGCGCGGAAAACAATCTTCCGATCGAGCGCCGCTCGCTCGAAGGCCGGAATTGGAAAGTGCTGGCCGAAGACATCAATACCAATGCCTATGATCTGGTGATCATGGGAGCCTTGGGTGTCGGCGCCGTGAAGGATAGTGTCATCGGCAGCAACACCGAGCGCGTGCTGCGTCGCGTGCGGAATTCGGACATGTTGATTATCAAGCAAATCCAGCCCATGACCGGCGGGAGAATCGTGGTGGCGGTGGACGGCAGCCCCTATTCCTTCGG
>JACMLT010000132.1 GCA_014379455.1 Nitrospiraceae bacterium | reverse complement strand
TTCTGGTCGCCGGTCGCCGTTCCCTCTCAGCCTCATCTCGCATCCTCTACCCCTTCTTCGAGGTGTGGCACCTGAGAGCAGTCAGTGACGACTACGACCAAATGGCCGTGTTGATGTTCTGGGTACTCGTGGGTGAGAGCGTCTTTGATGTGCAGTTCGATGGCCTCGCGGTGTTCGGGGTCGTCGAGGTCGATGCCCTTCTCCTCGCCAATGCCCTCGCCAATGGCCGCTTCCGTGTCGCCCTGGCCCTGGTCCGTGTCACCGGTTCCGTCGTCCTCGTCTATGTCGTTCTTGCTATGAATTTTGACGATGGGCTCGCCGTGTCCTGAGCGGCCGAGAGCGCGGTCGAAGTAGGAGTAGCGGATAGCGAAATCGGTCATCGTCGCGGTGCTCCGCCGCTGGGTGCCAGAACCGGACGGCTGTCCCTTTGTTGACCGAGGTCCTGGGGGTTAAGGAAGGGAAGGTGCAGCCAGAGACGACATTGTCTTTCAATTCTCAGATAAAATTACTGAAATGTATACTTAGTATTGGAGCTGTAGCTTTTCTACTGTCAACCACTGCAATTAGCTGCTGAAGGGAAATTCCCGCTCGTCCGTGATTTGAAGATACGCCATAACTCTCCAAGCGGTTTCAACGCTCTCGGAATGCCCAGAGTGAGGGCGACATCGAACGAGCCCTGTACAATACAGTACCAACGTTGAAACCGATTCTCCCCACGGATCTGACATGGCACGGAAGGTATTCTTTAGCTTTCATTACGAGCGCGACTCGCAGCGAGCGGCTGTCGTGCGAAACCACGCGGTCACCAAGGACCGTAACGAAGCGGCAGGATATGTAGACAAAGCGGCTTGGGAGTCGATCGAGAGGCAAGGCGATGCTGCAATCAGGAGATGGATCGCGGAGCAGCTGTCTGGAACGTCTGTCACTGTAGTTCTAGTCGGTGCCCAAACGTCCAATCGGAAATGGGTGATATATGAACTTCAGCAGAGCTACGCTCGCGGTAATGGCCTACTCGCAGTGAACCTTCATAACATCAGAGACTTCACTGGCAATATCGATATCGCTGGAGACACTATATTTGGATCACTCGGGAAGGACAGCAGCGGCAATGATGTTTACTTTCATCAAGTAGCAGAAACGTATGATTGGATCAACAACCAAGGTTATCAGAACTTTGGCAGGTGGGTAGACGAAGCTGCGAAAGCAGCAGGACGGTGACGCCGAGCAATGAATACCGTCTACCTAGTCTCGCCTGTTCTCACACTGCGAAGCTCCGCTGAAGCGGAGACCTTTTTCACTGCCACAGACACCTCACTGCAAGAATTTGTTTGCGTTTCGGTGCTTCGGACGATCAGTCAACTCCTTGCTACTGAGCCTAATGCAGGCGATGTGATTATCATCTTCAACCGTGAAGACCAGGATTATCAAGAACGGTTCATCCAGTTTCTAAAGAAGGCAGCCCGATCAGGAGCAAAGATTCTGCCAGTCGCGATCTCCGCTGCAGCGAGAAGGCCACCGGAGGTGTCAGCAATGAGCCAGAGCTTCGACGTGACGGAACAACTACGCCAAAGAGCTCTCGGAGCGTCGCAAGCAGAAACAGTTGCGAAGGTTTTCGCTCGCCAGGTTCTTTCAATCTTAATGCCGACACTCGTAACGGAACCGATGCATCTGTTTCTAAGCCACAGGCGATTGGACGGCGAGGACCTAACCGCGGCGTTCACCCGACTCCGTACGACAACGACTGAGCGGACGTTTCGCGATCTATTTGATGTAAAGGTAGGCGATGATGCACAGGACGTGATCGATGCTCGCCTTCGTGAGAGCGATGCAGTCATCTTCCTTGATACTCCCAAGACTGGTGAATCAAATTGGATTGCGAAAGAACTTCGTAAAGCGCTCGAACTCGGTCTGCCCATTGTGTGGGTACAGATTGGCTCTGCGCTAGAGCGTGTCCCCCTCCAAATTCAACCGGCAGGTGCGCCGCATTTCACCTTAACGGATGTTGATCCTTTGACTGAAGAGATATCAAGACCGCTTGTGGAGGAAATCGTCCATAAGGCTGCACAAATTCACCATCGCGACTACGTAGATCGACTTTTCAGCGAGTTTATACGGCTACAAGAAATTGCAGCGCAGCATGGAATTACATTGAAGCAGATCGATTCGTGTAAGATGGTCTACGGCTTGACGCTCCCACGTGCACAGGACCGCTATAAACAGCGGCCCTTGACACACATTCTTCAACTGTTCGGCCGCACACCCACAAGGCAGGATATTTTAGAGTTTGAAATCTGTGCGGAAGCTGGGGACTATCAGCGGCATCCGACTCACGGACATCACTATGACAGCGCCATTCTTCTTGCCTCTATTCCTCCACGGTCTAATGCATTGTTCGATGAGGCTGGTGTCCACACGGACTCCATCGGAGACTATGTTTCAGAGATCGAACGTGTCATAAATCCTCAGCGCCGTCGAGGGAAACGGCTTATTGTTTCTGGGGCCTTTCCAGATTGTGAACCGGAGTTCCAGCAGAACTTGACCTCTGCAGTGCATGCTGTCGCGGAGGCGGCGCTTCGATCGAGTTTGGGTCTATCATTTGGCGCTCATCCGACGTTCCAATTCATGATGTTCGATTTGGCGCGCAGGCTGAGGCCGGATGACTATCGCAAAGCGCTCCGGATGTATGTGTCAAAGCATTTTGTCACCGACGCTACGATCCTTGAATTCCAACAGAATGCTGAGACATTTGCCACAGACGCGGTTTATGGCGACAGCGCCCGTGAGCGGAGCCTCACACTGATGCGTCGAGCTATGCTAAGCGATTCTGAAGCGGGTGCCCTCGTTGCCATTGGAGGTAAGACCGCACGAGGAGGCCATACCCCAGGGATAGATGAAGAAATTGCGATTGCAAAGGAAATAGGTCTACCTGTTTTCATCTTCGGTTCAGTCGGCGGTCGCTCAAGTGAGATCATCGGCGGGATGACGTCAGCGGAACTCAATGCACTAAACGGACAGCCCCAGGATATAAATCAGGCTTTCACGACCTCACTTGACTACAGCCGACTAGCGCAGGTAATTATTGCTTCTCTTCAGTGATGTTTGGCTCGTCGAGGCCCTGTTCGCCCCTGGCCTGGTGGTCGCGGTTGTCCACAAGCCGTCGCTCCCCATCGCCCGTTCGCCGTTCGCCCATTACCCGTTCGGTTTGTTGTGGGGGTGTCCCTTTCAGCACGATTCCGCATCCCCTTCAAGGTGTGGCACCAGCGAGCAGTCGAGGACTAGCACGACGAGTTGTTTGTGCCGATGTTCTGGGTAGTTGCGGGTGAGAGCTTCTTTGATGTGCTGTTCGAGTAGGAGCCGGTGCTCGGGGTCATCGAGGTCAATTGCCGCGCCCGCGTCCGTGTCGCCGGTGCCGTCGCCCTCACAGTAGCCGGCCGATTTCGGCCAGGAGCACGTCGACGTGGCTGCGGAAATCGACCTGCTGGAAGGTGGGCAGGGTTTCGCGGTTCCGCATTTGCGTGTGGAGGTAGGCGTCGGCCACGTTGCGCGAGGAGGCCTGCAGTTGCGTGATCGATTTTTTATCGGACCTGCCCCATTGGTGGTTGTTGACGACCTGGTCAAAGTTTTGGACACCGAAAACAGGTGGCACGTGGTCGAGGACGGCGCGCACCAGCATGATTGTGGCCATCAAAGCACCGGCCCGGTGGGCGGCGTTGAGTTCTTGGCACAGTCGCACAAGGCGGGCGGTGTCAAATTTCGGGTTGGCTTTGGCCTCCAGTTCTGAGATCCGTGTTTCGTTGACGTAATCGTCGTCCCTGGCCGGGGCTGCCCCGAGATTTTGGCGCACGAATTGTTCTACGTTCTCTTGGATGCTGGGCAGGTCACGCTGGGCGATGTCGGCGTAGTCCTGGGTTTCTCCGTACTGCACGTGCCTACGCAAGCTCTCCAGCCACTGGGTGACCGTTTTCCCGTCGATCCGCTTTTCCAGCAGGTGCGCGAGTTCTGTGCAACCCTCCCGCAAGGAGTTGTGCTCAGCTTTCTCGTCCTCGCCTTTATAGGAGAGCTTGAAGGCTTGGACCGCCTGCTTGTTCATTACCCGCATGCGGCGATTGATGTCAAAGTACCAGTCGAGCATGGTCGCTGTGGGTGTGTGGTGTATGGTGCTCCCGACGGGGTCAGACGTCAGGGTGGAAGAATCTATATTATTGATTCTTGGGAGCAGAATGCAGTTTTTTCAGTGTCTCGCGCAGTTCGTCCCGGTCGCTGTCGCTGGTTGCCACTGGCCCGCCGTCGCCGGTCGCCTTGTCCTCGCCGCACTTGGTGCTGGTCGAAGTCAAGGTCTGCTAAACCCGTGGCAACAGAGCGGGAGATTGTACTTAATTAGTACCAATCTGGTATATGTTTAGTATCGAATCAGGACTTTTCGAGTACGGATAAGGTGGGTCGATGATTCTGGTGGTGGGCGGCATCAAGGGCGGTGCAGGCAAATCGACGGTGGCGGCAAACCTGGCG
>JACMLT010000131.1 GCA_014379455.1 Nitrospiraceae bacterium | reverse complement strand
GGTTGATCGTGCCCTCCACCAAATAATTTAATACCTAAGTATAATATTTCGAAGCGACGCCACTTACACGAAGAATGTGAACGACTTGTTAGCTAGTGAGGGACTTACGGTTTTTGCAGCATCTTTTCATGGCCCGCCGCCAACTCTTCCTTGCTGAGGAAACCATCCCTATCCGTATCCATCTTGTCGAACATCTTCTTCGAGCCGGCAGCATGTTCCTCAGCGGTCAGGAGTCCGTCTCCGTTTGTATCGACGACCTTGATCTTTTCAGCCGAAGACCGGTCCGTTTTCACGGCCTTGTGCCCCGCTACTTTCTCGTGGGCCGCGTCCATTTCGCCGGATGTCACGGCGCCGTCTTTGTTCACATCCATCATGTCGAACATCTTCTTCGCACCGGCGGCATGCTCATCCGGCGACAACTTGCCGTCCGCATTGGCATCCATCGCATTGAAAAGGGCGTAGGCCTTATTTTCCTTCGGCTGCTCTGCAGGGAAAACACAGGGTGACGCGACGAACCCGTACAAAAACATCAGACTACACGTACACGTATATTGGGAATATCTCATACTCCTCTCCCTCTTTGGAATTCTCGTTGCACCGGCGCTTTGGCATCCAGTGTTTGGTCCAGGACAATTATGAAAACTTGATGCGGCTCGCAATAGCCAGTTTCTAGGCAATGGATACCGCGGAGCCGATTGCCGGGTGTTTGAATAGGTCCCATGCGTTGCCGCCGCGCAGGAAGACTTCCATCCACCGTATGTTGCCACCATGCTGCATCGGCCAGCCGCTGCTTCCCGGCGCAAAAGCCAATTCGCCGTGACGAACGGCAAAGGCCCCATCACTCACCGTCGCCTCATTCTCGTGATCGTTGATACGCACACGGATGCGCTTTCCCGAGCGGACCTTCTTGGCATCATACGCGATGGTGGTCTTGAGATTTCCATAGCCATCGATGTAGGCGATCACCGAGGAGGGGGGCGGCGGCAGTTTATGAGCGTCGATCTCGTCGCCCAACGCCGCAGGGAGTCCCAGCGCGACGGCGGCTGCTGCCTGCGGAAAGACGTCCCGCGAACGGAACTGGCTGCCTTCCGCCGGGGATGCTGCCCACCGAAATTTCTCCGCGACATCTTTGATGAAGGAGAGAGCATAGCCAGAATTGACGCCGATCACGCGAACCCCCGTAGGAAGCCGCGCATAAGCCAAGCGTTCTCCCGCATTCCCCGGTCGGGCCGCTTGGTCGTCCTCGCGCGGGGCAACGTTGTGATAGATCAGGGTACCCGGCGGCGCAGCATTGAGACCCAGTTGAGCGATACAAAAACCGGCGGCCAGCGTGGAAAATGGGGGGACGGGCACGGGTATAGGTTCGGCATCCGGCAGATGGAGCTTGATGCGCTGCACCACTTCAGCAAAGGCCAGGTCACCCGTTCCATAATCGGCGATAATATGTACCAACACGATTCACCTTTTTCGCAGGCTTCGGCATGAAAGTCCGATGCTGACCTGGACTATGAATCCAAGAAAGTTCATGTAGTCCCTGGCACGATTTGGTGGTTCAGAAACAACTGTTTTTGACCCTGGCCGGTTGAAGTCCTCTCTTCTTTGAGTTTCGACGGGATAGGGAATGGCGAGACCTGGGGGTACACCCCCACTATTCCCAAGACGAGTGTTGCACGTGGCGACAGATTGGAGCCAGTTGCATCGGGTATATCGATAGTGATTTCAGGACTTGAACGAGCACCCACATCCCGGCTTGGTCCTGCATGAACCGCGTGGACGCATGGCTCATCTTCTCGCAACTGACGAAGACGATCCGATCACTTCTTTTTGACCGGGGGATAGAGAGCGAACTTCGCGCGCGAATCCTCAGGACTCCAAGCAATTGGTTACGGCTCTGGTCTCCCTATTTCGGCCGTTCCCACATCTTTCCGAACTGCTGGACGAAGCGCTGTTCAACGGAGCCACGTTCAACGACCTCGTCTCAAGTAATCAGCGGCCGATCATCTTCATTCATGCCTCCGACATGGCGACCGTCTCGCGATTCGAATTCAACCTACGACAGTTCGACCTGATTTTTTCCGACCTCAGCAAACTACCGCTGTCAATTGCAACCGCCTCATCGACGGCACTTGCGATTCGTCATCGCCATCCACCGATGAGCGTCTTTAGGTTGTCCCAGGTCCACTTGTAGACGGTGTCTGATGACATCGCTGATGCTGGCTTTGTGCAATTCCTGTCTGGGTAAGCCTCCAAGAGAAAGTAGGGCGTGTTTTTCTCCTGAGCAATCGTCAATTCTGCAGCCATGCCTTTCGCTAGAAATGCCTCCACGCCACACAGGACAATTACCACGTCGATGTCGGCCATTCGGCTCCTGACTTTGTCTCCCCAGTCGCCTGTTAAAGGCTCCCTCGCCGTAGCATCGCCAATTTCGAATGGACTGTCAGGCAGTCTTGATTGTTCGGCGAGCAAGAACCTTTTGTCTTCGTCATGTTCGAAGTCGTAACTGATGAAGGCCCTACTCTTTCTGGTCATGTGTCGGCTCCTTTGGAAGTTTGCCCGGCTCACCCTTACGTCGGCTTCCGCGTGTCCAGGCAAGGCGTTGAGGATAACACCGGAGAGACGGTCCAATTTCCCACTTTGGCGCTTTCGCCTTCGAGATTCTACCCGAACTTAGCCGAGGTCGACAGTGGCGTCAAGCGAGCCCTCTAGCATCAATCGTGGGTCAATTGCGCTCCATCCTCTCTGGTTACCACGACAGAAAACGACTTCCCCTCATTGCTGAGGGTACCCACGGCTTCTTATGAGTTTCTTCGTGGTATCGTCTTCGGTACGCACCCGCACTCGAATCACTTCACCAGATTTGGTAGGGACACAAGTCAGTGACTCCATTTCGTCCATTGGTCAGGGGACTGAAGAAAAAATCCACAACGTGTGATTCTGATCGTCCACGTTCGACAACACGATCACCGTTCTTGATTTGTCCCATTATCTTGGTGGTGTTATCTGTTGCCACCCCACCCTCCTTCCCGTTTTTTTGCTTGACGACATAGTGACCATCTTCCATGCGTAACACGTCGCCCTGGATGACATGGCTTGGCTCGGCAACATGGTCTCGCAGGCATAAGTTTAGCGTTGAGGCGGAAAGCAGGTCGACTGGGCAATTCCCGAGCAGGGGCGCGGAGCTAGGCAGGGGGATTCCGAAGGGGCGCTTGGATGTCTTCATATCCATGGAGCCACCCATGCACCACGCACCATTTGTCAGTTTTGGATTTGAATCCAAGCAAGTCCGGTCTATTTTTTGGCAACCATGAAAAATGAAATTTCATCATATCGGTGATCTTATAGGAGTCGCATTCTTGAGACCACGTCCGCCATTGATCGATGATTAAGGGTTCCGCGCTCTTGATGGTAAGTGCCATGATAAAAATACCTCACGGGTATGGAAGGAGAGTTCCTTCTAAACGGTAGCGACATTCATGCGGGACAGTGTACTGCCGGTAGCCAAGATGGGCTGGTGTAGGTTCGCTGCTAAAGGTGCCAAAGCGTGGGCAACCGCGTAGCCGCAGGCAAGGCAGCGATAGTTGCCCGTCACATAGCCATCCTCACTGCGCTCCAAATCGATTTTGAGGTACTCACAGAATGGGGAACCCAGCTGGTTCCATGTCGCTTGGAGATAAGCCGCCTGCACTTTTTTCATATCTGTCCCCCTTGGCCTTGTTCGAATGTGCGGCCTAGCTGGGCCAGATGTGTTTCCACTCCTGATTCAGACACTGCCACATCAGCATGAAGGGGTCGGTGATGGTGGAGTCGCGGCAGAGAAACTGGCGCTCTTCTCGTCTGTCTCATGGCTCTGACATTGGGGGCACCTGGGGCTTTGCATGATCTTCATCATGGCCTCTCCACCAATATAGCGACTCTTTTAATGTGTCGCATGTCTCGGCCCCCTATGTAGGGCTATCTGAAATTCGTAAACCGCAGGTTAGGATTCTAAGCAGCCGGGGCAACTCCTTCAATCTTAAAGGAAAGCGCGTTTACCAACGATGGGTGCAACGGGTGCCCTCCACCAAAGTTATTGTAAATACCTAGGTATGTTAGGACCCGTCAGCCGTTAATGACTAGGCTTGGCAAACCACTTCCACTCCAGTTGGAGTCACCAGATCTCTTGCGTGAAGGAAACCTGGCTAGACTCGGGGTCCCTCGGCCTTCTTGAATTCATTCATCGCGTCCTTGCGATTCGCGCCTCGCATGACTCCATCTCGATGACCTTGGTAACAAGACCGGCTACCTGCTGACCCTCTCAAGATATTTAGAGCCGCATCGAACTACCAAACCGCAGGTCACTGAATCGCGTGAATCTGTCCATCTCGATAAACGGGGCGTACTGGTTCTTTTCCCTGTGGCCGGGCGCTTAAGATCGATCAGGGTTCGCCGGATTTGCCCCTCCGTCGGTCGGCGTACTCATGAAATTGCGACGACTTTACCAGACCACGGGTCAGTTGCTGTATGGTATCGATCAAAGATTCTCGGAACACGGTTTCGACGGCAAAATCCCTGCTTAGACTGTC
>JACMLT010000130.1 GCA_014379455.1 Nitrospiraceae bacterium | reverse complement strand
CTGCGATCGCTGTGTGGAGGCGGTGCAGTGATGGGAGGGCCCGTTCGCTATCTGCTCCTGGCGCTGCTCGCCGCCTCGATCATAGCGATCGATCAGGCGACGAAACTGTCCATCGTGCAGTCGATGCGACTGAATGAATCCATTCCGATTGTTCCCAATCTCTTCAGCCTAACCTATATCCGTAATCCCGGTGCCGCCTTTGGATTGCTGGCCGGCAGCAGCGATGCCTTTCGCATGGTGTTCTTCGGAGTCACGTCGCTGTTTGCTCTGGCACTATTGGGGACGATTCTCTTCCGGTTGCCGAAGAAAGATTGGATGGGGCAGCTCAGTATTGCCGGAATTCTTGGAGGGGCGATCGGGAACCTGATCGATCGATTACGGTATGGCGAGGTGATTGATTTTCTCGATGTCTATGTGGACTCCTACCATTGGCCGGCCTTCAATGTCGCCGACTCGGCGATCAGCGTAGGGGTCGTTTTCTTGATCATCCATTTTGCTTTTGAGAAGAAAGACGTGCCCCTCTTGCCTCACGAGTCCCCGCCAGCTTCTTAGTAGGACGCTGAAAAAGCCCGCCAGCGTCGTTCTCGGCTCATCGAAATCCTCAACGGGGACCCGGCCGCCTCACCACTCGGCGGCGCGCACAGACAGGTGCTCCTTATTCGTCGCACCGTGCGCCCCTGAGCGTACGCTTCCGGATTTTCACTCGCTGCGGCCTTGCCTGGGACAAGGCGCGTCTTGGCGCGCCAGGGTTGGGCGGGTGAGAAGGCCGCCTTTTTGAGCATCCTGCGGATCGTGTTTTGTTGCCCAGGACAGCAAGCCAGTAGATTCCCAGCGCGCCGACATCACTTTCCCTTAGCCTGCTAGGTTGAGAGGGTGATGATGAACCCACCCTGCTCTCGGAATTGTCGCTGCTGCTCTGGGGAGAACATCACGAGTGGTTCGGTATGACAAAATTGACATTCTTTCACGGTCACTGGCACGTCACCCTCTCCAATGCTGGCGAGATGCTGCTTGGCGAGCGTCAGCGCTGTGGCCTCATCAGTCGTCATCACATCGAAATGGAGCAGCCGCTTCGTCCCCTTCACCCATGTGTCGAAGACATGCACCGTGTCTGATTGGGCATGAGCCATTGTGCGATATCCTCCTTTGTCGTGCGTCTAAAGAAGAGTAATGTATTCAGGCTGATGAATGTCCTCGTCATACGGGCTGACACGAAACCGATTCTTGGGAAAGTGCAACTGTAGAATAACTGAAATCCCCAGCACCTGTCCAATGATCCGCTGGCGTTGTGCCGGCAGTGTGGGGGTCACACTATAGGTGTACTAGAAACTTTATGGCCTGCACGGTTGGGGCAATAGACAAACATTGGCAGGGTGCTCAAAAAGGCTGTCCAGCAAGGCCGCAGGCGAGTCGAAACCGGAGGCGTGCCCTCAGGGGTACGTTGAGGATTTCGATGAGCCGAGAACGACGCTGGCGGGCTTTTTCAGCATCCTGCTAAAAGCCGAAGATATAGAAGACGGCGATGCCCATGAGGATTCGGTAGTAGGCAAACGGTCGGAGTGTATGGCGTTTCACAAACGAGAGAAAGGCCGCAATCACAACCCAGGCGACAATGAACGATACGAGCATCCCGATCCCGAGCGCAAAATAATCCTCTTGTCGAAACACGTCTCGAGATTTCCACATTTGATAGCATGTCGCCACGATCAGGGTGGGGAGGGCGAGAAAAAAAGAGTACTCCGTCGCAACTTTACGGTCCAATCCTACTAAGAGACCTCCAATGATGGTCGAGCCTGATCGTGACATGCCTGGGAGTAGTGAGGCGCATTGGGCTAGGCCGATCCAGAATGCGGATGCCAGGCTGACCTGTTCCAGTTGGTGGATCCGCGCGTGGTCGCGGCGCGCTTCGACCGCGAGAATAATAAAACCCCCGATAATTGAGGATGCACCCACCGTCTGAGGTGTGAAGAGATGGTTCTTGATCCAATTATGGGTGAGGAACCCGATTGCGGCGGCTGGTAAGAAGGCAAGTCCGAGTCCGAAGAAGAACCAGAGATTTTTGTGAGTCGCCCAGGAGGTTTTCAGGACGGTCGGCCATGGGGTTGTTCCGCGTGTTCGGATCATCGTGGAGACGTCCTGCTGCTCCCGGCCAGCTTGTCCAATCATGGACACGAGCTTGTGCCGCTCGTAGGCGATGACGGCCAGGATGGCACCAAGTTGGATCGAAATTTCCGCGCTGGCAGCAAGGTCTCCCTCGAACCCTAGAATATGGCCGACGAGTATGAGGTGACCGGTTGACGAGACGGGAAGAAACTCTGTCAGCCCCTCCACGATACCCAAGATCGTGGCGAGACCAGGACCCCACTCATTCATGCGATGTCTTTCTGAGATTAGGTTGCCCGCCCAGACGGCGAGTCTCAGGCATATTCACAAAGCGGCGGCAGCCCGTCAAGGGCATAGATACATCTTCGCAGTCCTTCACGATGAATTGGTGCGGTACAGGACCTCAAATCTGTTGACAAAATGGGAAGCTTGACATACACCAAACACAGAGCGTAGAGGTGTTGTCATGCAGGCTCATCCTCGTCCGGTCTGTTGGATGAAAGAGCTGCGGGCGGCATCGATTGCAGATACCACGCACAGTGAAGGGGAGGCACGCATGAAGTTTCGATGGATGGCGACGATCGTGATGATCGGCGCAGTCTCAATGGTTGGCTGTGTCAGTCAATCGAAGTATGAAGATGCGATGGTCGACGTCGATTCGGCCAAGTCCGAGTTGGCCTTGGCTCGTACGCAAAAGAATGCGTTGGAGCAACAAGTCAGGACGCTCAAGGACCTCAATGTGAAATTCGGGAGCGAAGCCCAGTTCGCCAGGGATGAGCTTGAACGTATTCAACATGGCCGTGACAAGGAACGCGGCGGTGTCGAGGATCGGGCCAAGGAACTCGAAGCGCATATGAGGCAGCTCTCTGCTCAGAATCGGGCCCTGCGTCATGAGTCCGAGGATGTGAAGCGGCATAACGACACGCTGAAATCCTTGGTGGCTCGCTATCAAAAAGAGTTAAAAGATCAGTCACGTTCTGTGATAGGGGTTCCGCCACCGTCTGTGCCGTCCGTGAGTCCCGCTCCATCAGGGGCGTCTGTTCCCCCGGCAATGAAGGACTCTCAGCCCCTGTCTTCTTCCATGAATGTGAACAAAGCATCTGCCGGTGATATGGTGCTTGTGCTCGGTCTCTCCAAAGATGTGGCGGACCGTGTTGTGACGAATCGCCCGTACCGGGTGAAGGGCGAATTAGTTGCCAAGAATGTGTTACCCAAGGAAACCTTTGATTTGATCAAAGAGCGCATCAGCGTCAGTCCCTAACCAGAGCGAGATCCTGCAAGCCTGACAGGCCGTCCGCCGAGTGGCGGACGGCCTGTTTGCTTTTTGAGCACCCTACAAGGGTGGGTTCCTTTTGTCCCAAACGTGCTGGCCATTACATTATCAGGGCTGCAGTACCGAAATGCTTTTCAATCTATTAGAGCCGTCAGGAGGCTGTGTCAGCCAGGTGATTCCCTCCTACCGTGTTGATACAATGCATGGTGTGTAGGTTGGGGGAGTAAGAGAATAGATGCGCCGCGCTATGTTGATCATCAGTGTCCTGGCAGTTGGATTGGCCATTGGAGGCTATGTGTTCTTCAATGGAGAGCGCAAAGCCCCGGTCCGCTATCGGACCGCCGCGGTTGAACGAGGTCCCGTGATTTCGCTCGTGACGGCTACGGGAACGATCAATCCTGTCGTGTCGGTTCAGGTTGGAACGCAGGTGTCCGGCATGATCAAGAGCCTGCATGCCGATTTCAATTCGGTGGTCAAAGCCGGCGATATTGTGGCCGTCATCGATTCGGAACCTCTCAGGGCTCGTCGAGATCAAGCGGCGAGCAACCTTGATATGTCGAAAGCGAATACCGCACGCGCCCGAACCGATTTGGCTCAACGCAACCGCGAACTCGATCGGGTGAAATCATTGGTGGCGCAACAGTTCGTCTCTCAGAACGACGTCGACGTGGCCGTGACGAATTTCCAGGCTGCTGAGGCACAGATGAACGTCTCAGTGGCGCAAGTCAAACAGGCCGAGGCGGCGTTGAATGCTGTGGAGTTGGAGCTAAAGTACACCGTGATTCGCTCGCCGGTGAATGGGATTGTGGTTGCCAGAAACGTGGAGGTTGGTCAAACGATCGCGGCGAGTTTTGCCACACCGAACCTCTTCTTGATCGCCCTCGATCTGACGAAGATGCAGGTCGATACCAACGTCAGTGAGTCGGATATCGGAGGGATTACCGAGGGGAAAGAGGCCACCTTCACGGTTGATGCGTACCCAGGGTATCAATTTTCCGGGACGATCCGCCAGGTTCGTCTTTCGCCGATCAATGTGCAAAATGTGGTGACCTATAACGTGGTGGTCAACGTCGATAATCAGGATCTCCGCCTGAAGCCAGGGATGACCGCGAACGTTTCCATCGTGGTGGCCCAAAGAGATGCTGTGCTGAAAGTGCCGAATGCTGCGTTGCGATTCACCCCTCCGACGTCGGGCCAGGTCGATCGTGCCAAGCTTGCTGGTAAACCCACCAAAGAGAAAGGCGCAGAGCCGTCGGCAGGAGCCGGCAGAGGGACTCAGGCACCAAGCCGCACAGTCTGGAAGCAAGGATCCACCGGGGAACTCGAGCCGATTCATGTCCAAATGGGTATTTCTGATGGTGTGGTGACGGAGATCTTGTCGGAGGAGCTGGCTGAAGGCACCCTGGTCGTTGTGGGGATCGACCGCCCTAAAGGTGATCGTGGCGGAAGCGATCTGCCTCCAGGGTTTGGGAGCGGTGGGCAGCGGGGCTCCCCGCGCAACCGTGGAATGTAGTATGCGTGAAACGTATATCCGAGGGATGTTCAATGCTCGATTACAATGCTCAATTGAATTGTTAACATTGAACATAGAGCATGATGGATGTTCAGGATACACACTTCACGGGATACGACGATGAGCGTGCTCATCCAGTGCGAAGATGTGTGGAAAATCTATCGGGTCGGCGACATAGAAGTCCAGGCTTTGCGCGGGCTGAGCCTCACGATTGAACAGGGTGAGTTCGTCGCCATCATGGGGTCTTCCGGTTCCGGTAAGTCCACCCTGATGAATATTCTCGGCTGTCTCGATCAACCGACAAAGGGGCGCTATCGATTAAACGGGATAGAGGCGAGCAACCTGAAGCCCGATCAGTTGGCCGGGATCCGGAATCAGCAGATCGGCTTTGTCTTTCAGAGCTTCAATCTCATTCCCAGGACCAGTGCGCTCGAGAATGCGCAGCTTCCGTTGTTCTATCGGGGGCTCTCGCTCAAAGAGCAACGAGCGCAAGCGGCTGCAGCATTAGGACGGGTGGGGCTGCAGGGTCGAGAGCACCATTACCCTACCCAGTTGTCCGGAGGGCAGCAACAGCGTGTGGCGATCGCACGGGCACTGGTGACCGCGCCTTCGTTGCTCCTTGCCGATGAGCCGACCGGCAACCTCGATACCCAGTCGAGCCAGGAAATTATGAGAATTCTGGAAGCGCTGAACCGCGACGAAGGGATTACGATCATCTTGGTGACGCATGAGGTGGATGTTGCCGCCTATGCTGCACGAGAGATCGTGATCAAAGACGGGCAGGTGTTAAGCGACCGCTTGACTAAAACGCGGTCAACGCCCAATCCAGTTGAGGCATAGTCCGCATGACACATGAACGCGTCTGCTACCATCGCCGATCCGCTGCTCTTACGCGTCGTTCGTGACGCGTAACGCGCAGGGCGAAAGAGTGTATCTGTATCATTGCATGCGAAAGACGAGATGCGCTTCACGAAGAGCGCGCGTTCAGGCGAGTTCGCGACGACCCGTCATAGATAATGAGGACTGCTAGATGTCGGCGTTTGTGTGGCTCACCATTCTAACCGCACTGCGGATCTTGGCTCGGAATCGGATGCGTGCCGGTCTGACGATGCTTGGGATTGTTATCGGTGTGGCAGCAGTCATTGCGATGGTGAGTATCGGTGAGGGCGCCAAGCGAGCTGTGCAAGCGCAAATTGCGACAATGGGCACAAACGTCATTATCATCTTCCCCGGAGTGACCTCGGCAAGTGGCGTACGAGGAAGTCAGGGGAGTGCCGTGACGCTGACGGTGTCCGACGCCTTAGACTTAAAAAAGCGCATTCCCTTGCTGTCCGATACCGGATGGGCCAAGCGCGATGTCATGCAAATCGTCTACGGGAACCGGAACTGGAACGGACCGATTAACGGTATCTCACCGAGCTACCTCACCATTCGGGACTGGTCCTTTACGAGTGGAGATCCCTTCACGCAGACGGACGTGGAAAGCGCCGCCCGAGTCGCGCTCATCGGTCAAACGATCGTCGGGAATTTGTTTGAACCGGGCGAAGAGCCGGTGGGGGCAGTGATTCGCATCAAGAACGTCCCGTTTCGTGTCATTGGGGTGCTTGCGCCGAAAGGCCAATCTGCACAAGGGTCTGATCAAGATGACGTGATTTTCATTCCCTTCAGCACCGCGGAACGAAAAGTATTCGGCACATCATTTATCGGGTCGGTCGGAGCGATGTTCGGCTCGACCGATCAGGTCGAGGATTTGCCGATGGCTGCGGAGCAGATCCGAGAGGTATTGCGGGCACGCCACAGGCTTCAGGCGGAGCAGGAAGACGATTTCACGATCCGGACGCAGGTCGATATTGGAAAGGTTCAAGAAGGGACGAGTGAGACCTTGACGATGATGTTGTTTGCCATCGCCTCCGTGTCCCTCTTGGTCGGCGGGATCGGCATCATGAATATCTTGCTTGTGTCCGTGACGGAACGGACGAGAGAGATCGGGGTCCGCATGGCGGTGGGGGCCAAACGCCGGCACATCGTGATGCAATTCCTGATCGAGGCCATGACGTTGAGCCTGGTGGGAGGCGTCTTGGGTATCGTCCTGGGGGTGACCGGAGCGAAGTTGACGACGCTGATTGCCGGCTGGCCAACCATCATCTCCGGTAATGTCATCCTCCTCGCGTTTTTCTTCTCGCTTATAGTCGGTCTGTTCTTCGGATTGTACCCTGCCAGCAAGGCCTCGCGCCTCAATCCTATCGAAGCGCTCCGGTACGAATAGCGCGGATCATCAAAAACAGATGTGGTGATGTATCGCCGGTGCGAGGCGCTAGGCTGCGCGGCGTGTTTCCTCCGATTCTGATGTGACCACCCGTTTAATGGATCGGAGAGGAGACTGGTTCTGGTTGGAGAGATCGATGGTGAGGGGACTTCGGTAGGGGCTGCCGGTTTCGTCATACGTGAGCGCGACGGTTGGTTGATGGAGGGTAGCGGAATTAATTGCGGTGATCATTCCTCGTTCTTTCGTATTCAGCTCGACGAAGCTGTAGACAGGGTAGATGCCGACGAGTTTGATGAACAAGGAGATGAGACGAAGGTCGAGACGGCCAAATTCTCCTTGTTGGAATAGTTGTTGAATTGCCGCGTGGGAAGGCAGCGGTCGGAGTCCCCCGAATCCCGTCAGGAGCTCATCGTATCGATCCGCGATCATGACAATGCGACTTGCTTCCGCTGTCGATCCTCCCGATGTTTCGGAGGGATAGCCGTGCCCATCGGGTGTGACATGGTGTTCAGCCGCTATTTGGCGAACTGTCTGGGAGAAATTGTGTTGTGCCTCAATTGCAATGGCGCCGAGCCGTGGGTGATGGTGAAAGGCCGCCAGGTCTTCACTGGAGAGGGGAGTCGATGTGTGGAGCAGATGATCGGAGAGTTGTAACAGCCCGATGTCATGCAGCAACGCGCCGGTTGCCAACTCGTGGAGTTGTATCGGGTTATAGTCGAGAGCTTGGCCGATAATCATCGCCAGCGTGCAGACGGTGAGGCTATGGTTGTTGAAGGAGTCATCGAGATGCCGTCCCTGACTCATGGCCATGAATGCGGCGTGTGTGCTGAGGGTGCGTGTGACGATGGTGATTTCCTGGACGGCCTCGTTGACCGGTCCTGGTCTTGGGGCGCCCGTTTTACTGATTGCGTCGAACACAGTCTTGACCGACTGAATCAACTTCTCACGCGTCTCTTGAGCGATTGTGAGTTCCTGACTCAACGTGGCAAGTGAGCGGGGTGCATCAAGGACTGGAGCTGCTTGGGTAGAGGTGTGTAAGCCGATCATGTGAAGCGTCTCTTGCGCGATCGGGAAGGACGCGACGTCGAGCCCTTTGGAGGGGTCGATATCTACGGCGCGGGCATTGGATCGTCGCAAGCGCTCGATCTGCTCTTTGGTGTTAATCAAAAACCGATGTTTGAGAAAGGGAGTTCGGAACCATGAGCAGTCGATACCGGCCACATACATTCCAACCCGGAGTTGCTGCAGAGAGATACGCTTACGCATTGCACACCGATCGATCATGAAATGGAGACCGTGCAAGAATCGACAATCCCTTATCGGTTTGCCAGGCTCGGATATTTAATGCGGGCAACCCGGATGAATCGTGAGGGATCATCGAGAAAGTGAAGAACCTTGGGGGCTCTGTCGAGGGTCGAGTCGTCTTAGAGGCTAGATGCAGGTGTTAACTGTACTTCGATGCGAGGGTTTTCTTTATCAATGTATTTATAGAGATGGGTTTCGACGATGCGGTTGTCGTTGATACCGAGACCCTCACAGAGGGCATCTTGCGCGATCTTGAGCCCGCCATCGAGGTCTCGCCGTAGGGCTGAAGTAAAATAGAACCGGATGGACAGGGCGAGCCATTCTGACTGGAGTTGTGCAAGCAGGGACGCTCTGTGAGTGGACTGCGCCAGCTTGAACCAGATGAGTTGTCCCACCTGGGCCTTATAGGCCCGGCCGGCCGAAGAGATCAATCGTCGCCCATTCACGGTGGCATATTGATGGTTCACACTGGGAGGTACAGGGAGAGTCAAGGCGACTGCATGGCTTTCGGTTGGTCGATGCGGTATTGGGGAAGATATGGGCATACGGGATCTCGGGGCCATTCTCTGGGCGAGACGTGGTACCGCGATCTTCTTGTCAGGGTTCCGGTAGGAGGTCATACGAACGGCCCGTGGAGAGGAAGGAATCCGGGGGGACGCTGAAACGTAGGCATGCGAGTCAGTGATTACAGGAGATTGAGGATCTTGGACATGTTCTGGTCGTATCGCTCTTCAGACCGGCCGATATACCGACGCCATGTGCTCGGGTTCCAGATCTCCATACGATGATACAAGCCGACCAGGACGATTTCCTGGTCCTCATCCAACGGAATAATTTTCCTGAGCCGGCTTGGAATCAGAATGCGCCCGGCTTTGTCGAGTTCCGATGTGCCAGCTTCCGACACGACAAAGTGCATGAACAGTCGACTTTGATCTTCATCGAGCGTGGCTTTCGTTCGTTCGAGGACTTTTTCCCACTCTTTCATGGAGTAGATGAGCGTTGACTCCTCGGGGCCCTTGAGGAACACAACGGCTTGTCCATCCGACTCGACTTGCTCGCGGATCGGCGAAGGGACGATAAACCGACCCTTCTCATCCACTTTGCACAGATATTCACCGGCAAACATCAATGAAGCCTGTCCTTTACGAGCCTAACGTCGCTCTGGTGCGATTGCGAATCCATTGTTCCAGATCCGAGCGTACGAAGCGCCATTCTTTTCCAAGCTTGAAGGCGGGTATCTGTCGACTCTGTAAGTAACGATAGAGTGTGCGTTGGGTGATCTTGAGATACCGGCAGGTCTCCTCCGCCGTCATCAGCTCGCTCTTGGGCTCTTTGGCCATTGCTGAACCTGGTTCGATTGAGATCCATAGGCCTCACGAAAGCTCATGCTACTGTCGTCAGGGTAGGCAAACTCGAACGATCTGTCAAGTGAAAATACATGACAATCCATGTCATAACCCGTCAGTGCTATCTGGCTCCATTGCGCCGGCGTCACCTGACTCCATGGCCTCCGAGAAATCGTCCCCGAGGTCTTCACCCATCTCCCCGCCCATTTTTGTCATGAATCGAGCCATGCTTTGCGGGTCGTTTTCATCGAGCCCGGCTAGATTTTTTGGATCCAAAGAGGCTTCAAGGCGCGCCTCTTCTGATTTTGGCGAGGCAAATCGAGACAGGAGCCGTTCAACTCGTGCGCTCGCGCAATGTGAGCAGGTTGCCGGTGCCTGATTGGCCAGGCTCAGCACAAGAATCGTGCTGCGTTTCTTACAGTCGAGGCAAAGATATTCGTACAATGGCATCGACTATATTCCTAGGGTCGTAAGGGGTCGTCCAGCCTGTTCAGCAAAAAAGCGATCCGGTACCAGGTCCGTCTCGACGGTTCTGGCCAACGTTAGGGCAAAGACTGGCCCACTACCTGCTTTTCGCAGGGTCTTTGCGCATTCGTTCAGTGTGGTACCAGTGGTGAAGACATCGTCTACGAGGAGGATACGCTGTTCTGCAAGATCTTGTGGCCTGCGGATAGTAAATGTATTCCGTAGATTTCGTAACCGCGCCTGTCGCGATAAGGCGGTTTGGGGATCGGTGACGGCGGTCCTGACAAGGTTTGTGGCTGAAACGGGGAGGGACAGGTGACGGCCAAGCTGATCGGCCAGCAGCAACGATTGGTTAAATTCACGCGTACGTAGGCGAGCCGGGTGTAAGGGCACGGGGATAATCACGTCGGCGTCGAGTCCGTGTGGTAGGGCGTTGATCATGAGTTGCGCGAGTGGCCGTGCGAGTGTCAGTTTGCCTCGGTACTTGAATGCGCAGATGGCGTCCCGCAGAGGCGGGAGATAAGGGAAGAGGGTCCAGGCGCGTTGAAAGTTTGGCGGTTGTTCCTGGCACTGTTGGCATTGATGATTCGGTGCATAGGTCGTGGCCGCAGTCGAGATGAATGGTTGGTCGCAGCGGACACACACCGGCTGCTGGAGTGGGCGGATAGACCGCCAGCACGCGGCGCAGAAGAAGGGGATTGGGTCGGTGCTGAGCGAGTGGCCACAGGAGAGGCATTCCACTGGCAGGACAAACCGAAGGAGCTGACGACATCGTCCGATCAGCCGATCCTGTGTGTCTTCATGTAACATAGTCGTGGGAGTGCTCCGATTATCGCGCATATTCCTTCTGTGGGAATATGCGCCGTCCTTCAAGGTTGTTGCTCTGTAAACGGTTATGATATACGAAGGCAGTAGGATATTGAAACTGGTCTGCCTGCGCGCCAGGCTGTGATGGGCGAGAACAGATTGTGTGTCCTGTCTGGTTGCACTGGATGAACCGGATGGACAACGCACATTACGTGAAGCAGGTACTCCATCGCTCCCTACTACGGATCAGGGGATAGAGAAAGCAGTCGATTGCCATGGTGAGATTTGACCAGGTGTCGAAAATTTACGAACGGGGTGGTGACACCATCCCCGGGCTCGATCGAGTCACGGTCGAAGTGGGAAAGGGAGACTTCTGTGCATTTATCGGTCCCAGCGGTTGTGGGAAGAGCACGTTGCTGAACCTGGTTGGCGGCTTGGATATGCCGACCTCGGGAGAGATTCTTCTCGGAGGGCGTTCGACCAGTGGATTTACGAGCGACGACTGGACGAGGGTCAGGCGGGAGACCATTGGGATTATCTTCCAAGCCTTCCATCTCATTCCAGGATTGACGGCAGCGGAGAATGTCGCGTTTCCACTATTGTTGCGTGGGGAGCGAGGAGTATCGGTCCAAGCCCGCGTCGCGGAGGTGATTGAGTTGGTCTCGATGACTGCGCGACGACATCATCGTCCCAGCGAGCTCTCGGGTGGGGAGCAGCAGCGAGTGGCGATTGCGCGAGCGATCGTGCATCAGCCCCAGATCATTCTTGCCGACGAGCCAACCGGCAATTTGGATTCCCAGCATGGGGCCGAGATCATCGTCCTCCTTCGGTCGCTCGTACAGCGTTTTGGCCAAACGGTATTGTTAGTCACCCATAGTGCCGAAGCCGCTGGGTCTGCGGATTATGTCTGGGCCATGAGGGATGGGCGGCTGATGACGAGAACGCAGCATAAGCCTGTCACGGTCGTCGCGTGATGGATCTGTCGACCACCATTGCCGGCGTGCGATTCCCCAGTTGCTTCATGAATGCCTCAGGGGCGCTCTGTGTCACGCGTGATGAACTACTGGCCCTCGGACGATCGCGTGCTGGGGCCATTGTTACGAAGTCGATGACGGTTGAGTCTCGAGCCGGCAATCCGATGCCACGGTACTATGCGTTTCCCGGTGGGTCTATCAACTCGATGGGTTTGCCGAACCTCGGATACCAGGCGTATGCCGCGCTCATTCCTGAATTGAAGAGTTTCGGAAAGCCGGTTATCGCCAGTGTGGCGGGTCTGTGTGAAGATGATTTCCCGACGATTTCGGCCATCATCAATGCGGCGAAGCCCGACTTGATCGAAGTCAACCTATCGTGTCCGAACATTCCGGGCAAACCGCAGATCGGCTATGATGCTGAAGCTTCTGAGCGACTGCTGAAGCGGGTTCGCAAGGTCATCACGGTCCCGATGGGGGTCAAGTTGCCTCCGTATTTCGACCCCGCCCATCATACAGCGATGGGAGAGGTGATTGGCCGTTGCGGGGTTGATTTTCTCACCCTGATTAACTCGGTCGGCAACGGGTTGGTCGTCGATCCTGAGCGCGAGGCGGTCGTCATCAAGCCCAAGGGTGGGTTCGGTGGGCTGGGAGGTACGATCATCAAGCCTGTTGCGCTGGCCAACGTGCGGGCGTTTTGGAAGATCTTCGAAGGGCGAATCCCAATCATCGGGACCGGCGGCGTAGCCAACGGCGTGGATGCGTTTGAACACCTGCTCTGTGGCGCGTCGGCCGTGCAGATTGGGACGGTGTTGGTGGAGGAGGGGATGAGTGCATTCGGTCGATTAGAAACGGAGTTGTCGGCTCAGCTCAGCAAGAAGGGCTATGCGAGGTTGGAGGACTGCCGGGGAAAGCTGAAGGAGTTATAGACCTACTTGGCTCCGAACGTCTTGGCGAGGAGTCCCAGTTGCAGAGCTCGTCGGAGTAGTTGCGCGACGTTTCTCACATTCAACCGTCGCATTAAGTTGAATCGGTGTACTTCGACTGTGCGCACGCTGATCTCCAGGACATCCGCAATCTCACGGTTCGTGTGTCCGATCGACACCAGGCGAAGGATTTCACGTTGCCGAGGGGTGAGGAGCTCGGCGTTTATCGTCTCATGGCGCGGCTGGGTTTTTCGGCTCAAAGCAGTGTGTGCGCCCATCAATCCCCTCTTTTCGTCAACTCGTATGAGTCTAGCAAAGGTTTGTCTGGCTGTAAACGAAGCGGCTGATTTGTGCAGGGCTCCGTTCCCTGTTAGAACGATTCGAGTCGTCCCCTCTTCCTCGTCTCGTAGTGTTCGCCCCATCCATCATGGCTCCAGGACTCTATGATTATACCACTTGCGCTGATTCGCGCTCATGCGCTCCAGCGGCCATTTCGTACCCTGCTCAGCATCGCGGGAGTGGCACTGGGGGTCCTGGCCTCCGTGGCCATCGGAACAGCGAACGTTCAGGTGCTGCGATCCTTCGAGCAAGCGGTCACCACGGTAGCTGGTTCTGCCACATTGGAAGTGGCAGGCCATGATCTCGGAGTAGATGAGTCGACCATCGCGACTATCCGAGCGGTCGAGGGGGTCGTGAGCGCCGCACCGGTCATTGAGGAGTCGGTGGTCATCACCCAGGGGGAGGCGCGTGGCCAGATGCTTCAGATATTGGGGCTGGATTTACTTTCAGAGGTCGGGGCGCGTGGCTTTCAAATATCAAAGGCCGACGACGCCGGCACGCTGGAGATGCTCCTCGCTCCGGACGCCCTGTATCTCGGTCGGCAAGTGGCGGCTGAATGGCACTTGGGAGTCGGTCATGTCGTCGAGGTGATGGTGGGAGGGCGTGTTGTACGGTTGAAAGTCGCAGGGCTCATCCAAAACGAGGAGGCACGCTCGTCTCTCTGGGATCGGCTTGCCGTCATGGATATTGCTGCGGCGCAGCTGTTGTTTCAATCGATCGGGCGGTTGGATCGGATCGATCTGGTGACGATGCCTGGCCGATCGCTCGACGGCATCGCCGCCTCTCTTCGCGCGGTTCTCCCTCCTCATCTTGTTGTGCAACGGCCGGCACAGCGGACCAAGCAAGTCGAAAACATGGTCTGGGCCTTCCAGCTCAATCTATCGGTCATGAGCTGGGTGGGGCTGCTCGTCGGGGTGTTCTTGATCTACAACACGATTGCCTTTGTTGTAGCGCAGCGGAGGCGGGAGATCGGCATCTACCGTGCACTCGGCATGACAGAGCGGCGAGTCATAGGCCTGTTTCTCATGGAAGCCGGGCTGCTCGGTCTTTTAGGTGGACTCTTGGGAGGCGTGGGCGGGGTGTGGCTAGCGAGAGGGTTGGTGTCACTCGTCAACCGAACAGTGTCAGATCTCTATGCGCCGGTCGTGTCTAGCGGGATGATCGTGTCGATGGACATCGTGACACTTACAGCAATCGCGAAAGGGCTTCTGCTCGGGACCGTTGTCTCGATGGTGGGTGCCTTGGGTCCGAGCGTAGAGGCCGGGAGGACTGTGACGGTTCGTGCGTTGGCGCCAGGAGACTATGAATCGACGAATCAGCTGAGGACTGGCCTGTGGGGCTGGATCAGCCTCATACTGTTCGCGCTTGCAGGCCTCTGCTCGCTGATGGGCCCTGTTGGGGACTTACCGCTCTTTGGTTATGTCGCGACAATCTGTCTCTTGGGGGCCCTCTCCTGTCTTGCCCCGATGTGTATCAAGGCGTTGGGATGGCGGAATCTTCGACGAGAAAGCCAGACGATGGTGGTCGGGGGAAGCCTCCGGCTTATCGCGGCAGATCAAGCCGCGCGTCATCCAGGCCGGAATGCGGTGACTGTGTCGGCGTTGATGGTGGGGCTGTCGATCATGATTGGTGTAGTCGTCATGGTTCGGAGCTTCCGCGACACGGTCGAGTTCTGGGTGGACGAAACCGTCATGGCCGATCTCATTGTGGCTCCGCAGTCCTGGCTTCATGGGAAACAGGCAGGGCAGGCTTCGCGTGCCCTGCCGGGGACATGGGATTCGACGCTTTCGGCGATTGACGGTATTGCAGCAGTCGACACCTATCGTGAGGCGTATGTGGGCGTCGAGGGTCAATCGGTCGCGCTGGTGTCACGAGATCTTAGGCTCCATGCGCAACGTAGCCGGTATCTGATGGTCCATGGAGACTCAAGTGCGGCCTTGAGGCGAGCTGCCGAAACGGGAGGCGCTCTCCTGTCGGAAGTGTTGGCCACTCGGCTACAGCTTCGCGAAGGGGATACGGTTACGATCACAACGCCGGCGGGACCTGTCGCCGTGCCCGTTGCAGGGATCTTTTACGATTACGCGACCGACGGTGGGAAGATGGTGATGGATCGTGCATGGTATCGGCAACAATGGCACGATGACCGGGTAACCGTGTATTCCGTCTACCTGGCCTCCGGGGCCGATGCTGAGCACGTACGGCAGTCGATTGTGAGACATGTGGCTGGGTTGGATGGAATGACGCTCCCGCCGTTGGTCATCCGTAACCACGAACTGCGGCGAGAAATTCTTGAGATCTTCGACCGCTCCTTCATCTTAACCTATGTCCTTGAAGCTATCGCCGTCCTGGTGGCCGTGCTTGGCATTGTGAACACCTTGGTGACGGCTGTCCTTGAGCGGCGCCGTGAATTTGCCGCGTTGCGGGCGATCGGGGCCAGTACGAGGCAGGTGGAACGATTAGTGTTGTGGGAAGCGGCCTACCTCGGATTGATCGGGGCGGCGTTGGGCGTTGCGGGAGGCTTGCTGCTCGCCCTCCTGCTCATCCGCGTCATCAATAAACAATCCTTTGGCTGGACGATCCAGATGACGGTTCCAGGCGGAGTGATTCTGCAAGCCGTAGGTCTTGCACTCACGGCAGCTTTGCTAGCCGGCTACTGGCCTGCGCGTTGGGCAGCAAGACAACCGGTCGTGGAAGGGCTGAGGGAGGAGTGAGACCTCCCTATTGGTCCTGTGCTCCCGGAGCGCGCACGATCAGAATGTGCTCGCTCGACGGGCGCAGTGGGACCATCACGGATGCCATTCCAAGAGAGGAGAAGCGAGCAAGCTTGAAACGGTAATTTGATAGGACGGTGCTTG